>DAOUAC010000157.1:0-21730 GCA_034434155.1 Anaerolineaceae bacterium | reverse complement strand
CTGACTACCTGCCCAAAGATGGTATAGCCGCCGTTGAGATGAGGAGCCGGCCCAAAGGTGATGAAGAACTGGCTGCCGTTGGTATCGCGTCCGGCGTTCGCCATGGCTACGACGCCGGGCTTATCGAAGGTCAGGTCGCTGTCTTCGTTAGCAAATTCGTAGCCAGGCCCCCCCATGCCCGTCCCGGTAGGATCGCCGCCCTGGGCCATGAATCCTTCCAGCACGCGGTGAAAGGTGACGCCGTCAAAATAGCCCTGACGGGCCAGAAAAACAAAGTTATTGACTGCCAGCGGGGCCTTATCGGGGTACAATTGAATGACAAACTCGCCGCCTTTCGCCATCTTGACCGTTGCGGTGTACTCTTTTTGAGGATCAATCAACATGGGCGGCGCGAATTCATACTGGCGCGTCCCTACCAGTTGGGGGGTAGCGGCGCCAGCCATCCCTTGAGGTTTCTGGCTGGCGGCTACCATCCAGATAATGGCAATCACGACCAGAATAATGACCACCCCGGCGATGATTTGCACGCGGGCATTCTGGCTTAGGCGGGCCGGGCGGCGGGCGGCTTTGGTGGAGCGTTTCTTCTTCGGCATTGGGGTTTCTTCCTCAATTGATTGTAGATGATGCTGCGAAAATTGTATCACCAACGGGGCGAGCACATTCACGCGGGGATGCGCCGAATTTACAAATAAAGCGCTCACGGTTATATTTTATACTATGGAACTTACTCACGGGCTACTCATTATCGTCACTGCGGTTCCGCTGGCGCTGGTTATGGCAAACCGGCTGCGCATGGATCTGGCCGCCCTGATCATGGCCGCGGCGCTGGCAATTTTGCAGCTTTTGGGGTTTGGAGTGCTGGGGCCGCCTGGAACGCCACAAGATGCCATCCGCGCCATTTCGGGCCTGAGCCAGCCGGTGATCATTACCCTGATTGCCCTGTTTATCCTCACGCGCGGGCTGGAAAAAAGCGGAATCACGCGCTGGGTGGCCGAGCGTATCCTGCGCCTGGCAGGGAAGGATGAAGCCCGCCTGATTGCCCTGTTCGCCGCCAACACAGCTCTGCTTTCGCTGTTCGTCAACAACCTGGCCGCCGGGGCGCTGCTGCTCCCCAGCGCCATGGAAGTATCGCGCCGCACAGGGATTCGCCCCAGCAAGCTGCTCATTCCCGTCTCGTATGGCAGCATGTTGGGCGGCACGGCCACTTACTTTACCACCGCCAATATCCTGGTGAGCGACCTGCTGCGCAGTGCCGATCCGCCCCAGGCCGCCCTGCGCATCTATGACTTTACCCCCACCGGCCTGCTGATCGTCCTGGCTGGCATCCTGTTCTTTTACCTGTTAGGCAGCCGCCTGCTGCCCGACCGCGACCCCGCCCCCGAACAGGTCATCGCCCGGCGCACAGGCAGTGAACTGGAAGACCTGTATCAGTTAAGCGAACGGCTGTGGCAGGCCCGCGTTTTGCCCGCTTCTCCGCTGGCCGGGCGGCTGCTCTCGCAGAGCGAGATCGGGCGGCAGTGGGGCATCACTGTGGCGGCCATCCGCCGGCCGCGAGGCGATTTTCTCTTACCGCGCCCTCTGCAAGAGATTCACCCCGACGATACGCTCCTGCTGGTGGGACGGGCGGAAAAAATCAGCCAGATGGATGGGTTGGGGTTAGAGATTCAACCGGCCCAAGCCAACGGCCACCTCAGCCAGCAGGGGATCACCTTTGGCGAAGTGCTGTTGGCGCCTCATTCCAGCGTGGAAAGGAAAACCCTCAAAGAGATTGATTTCCGGCGGCGCTTTGGATTGACCGTAGTGGCCCTTAAACGCCTGAACCGCAGTTACCGCACCGACGTGGGCGACCTGCCTTTGCAGTTGGGAGACTCGCTGTTGGTGATCGGCCCCAATGCCGCGCTGCGCACCCTGCGCCGCAGCACCGATTGGATCGTAATCGAGCCACACCCCGGCGATCAGCCGGTTGATTTCCGCCTGGCCGGCATCACCGCTGCCGTCATGTTCGCCGCCATCGCCGCTTCGGTTGCAGGGGTTCCGATTTACCTCAGTATGCTGGTTGGCGCGATCCTGATCTTGCTCTGGCGGGTCATCAGCATGGAAGAGGCGTATCAACTGATCGAATGGCCGGCGGTGTTTTTGATCGCCGGGATGTACCCGGTGAGCCTGGCGATGGTGCAGACCGGGCTGGCCGCCATCATCGGCAAAGCGGTCTTGTCGGTTGTTACGGTGTTTGGACCGCTGGGCCTGGCCGCCGGCGCCTATTTGCTGACGGCTTTCCTCACCCAGATCATGGGCGGGCAGGTCGCGGCGCTGATCACCGGGCCGGTGGTCATTGCCGCGGCCATTCATATGGGAGTCAACCCCCAGGCCATCGCCGTCGCCACGGCTACCGGGTGTTCCGCTTCCTTCCTCACCCCCATGGCCCATCCAGTCAACATCTTAGTGATTGCGCCCGCCAACTACCACTTCAGCGACTTCTTCCGCACCGGCTGGCTGTTGACCCTGTTGAGCTTCGTCATGCTCCTGCTGGGGTTGTTGATCTTCTGGAAACTGGCGTAATCGGGGTCTTTTAAATCATGGGCCGCTTGCGTTTGGCTAACTGCACCGCCATGCCCCAGGGGTCGCGCAGCATAATGAGCTGGTCTCCAGCGGGGGTAACGCTCAGGTCGCTGTAGAGAGTAGCCCCGGCGGCCAATAACCGATCGCGCACCGCTTCAATGGCTTCATCGCCCGTGTCGAAGGCCAGATGCAGTACCAGCGGGTCCATGGCGGCATAATCGGGGACCTGCGCCGCCGGGTTGTTATAAATCTCGACCATCACCCTGCCGCTGCCATCAACCAAAAAATGGGTAAAGGGGGTGGTTTGCATCTCACGCGCCACTGTAAAGCCCAGGTGATCGCAGTACCACCGTGCCACCTGAATGGGGTCCTGCACCATATAGCCAACATGCTCGATCTTCATTGCGGTCTCCTCAGAGGGTCAAAAATCGCGAACTGGCTGTTCATTATAATAAAGGCATGGAAAACGTTAAGAGAAGCTGTGCCTGTAGAAGCCGTCAGCACAGAGTAGGTCTCTGGTCAGGTCATTGCAGCGAAAAAGCCGCCGCAAATCACTTGCTGAAAACCAGACGTAAAACAGCCCCGGTAGAGAGAACACACTCAAGCTGTTGAGGGCTTACTTCTCATCTTTGGGTTTCCAGAAGTGCACCAGCTCGGCGGGCGTATCCAGGCTTAATTCCTGCCAGGCGTTTACCGGCACCTGAAGGTAGGCCAGAGAGGCGGTGGGCAGAGCTTCCACCTTGCCGGTGATCATCTGCAAGAAGCTTTCCAGCACCGGATTGTGACCGATCACAAGCACACAGTCGGCAGGGTCTAACAGGCGGCGGATGGCTTCGAGGTACGTGTCCACTTCGCCCCGATAGAGGCTGGCGAGGTAATAAATATCTCCCCGAAAGCTCAATTCTTCCACGAGCAGGTCGGCGGTCTGATGCGAGCGGACAGCCGCCGAAGCCAGGATGACCTGAGGAAGAATCTCTTTTTCCTTTAACACCTTCGCCATGGTGACGGCATTTTTGCGCCCGCGCTTGCTCAGCGGGCGATCCCAATCATCGGTATTCTTTTCTGCCAGGCTCGACTTCGCATGGCGCATGAGGATTAATGTCTTCATTGTCTATCCATAACACCTTTTCGATAGGTTTCGATCTATCTTCTATTTTAACCCAGGAACGGATCGAGCGGGGCAGTTCGCCGCCGCCATTATAAATAAACGGGCGGGCCTTGCGGCCCGCCCCCAAGACAAAGATTGGATTGGTTTAGAGGGTATCCCCGTCCAGGCGTTGATAAGGGTTCTGGCCGCTCATCAACAGCGGGCGGCGGGCCAAACCACCGGCCAACAGCAGGCCGCCCATTACCAACAGCAACATCGGCACGGCCAGGCGCGCGCCCCAACTGCCCATCAGAAGCATCCCGGCGCCCATCCACAGGGCCAGAAGAGAAAAGCTGGTGAATACCCCTCCGATGATGGCAACCACGGCCGAGCGCGACTTGTAAGCCACCAGCAGCAGTACCAGACCCACCGCCAGCGGTTCGATCACCCACAGCACCGACCACCATTGCCACAGGCCCGTCAGACTGCAAAAGGTTAAGGCCATGGCATTTAAGCCAACCACAAGAGCAGGGATGCCAAACCACACCACCCGCGTAGTCACCGCCGCGAATAGAAACCCCACTGCCAGCCCCAGCACGATGAAAGACCAGCCAAAGCTCCAGATTTGCCACAGGTCGAATACACTGGCGACCAGCAGCAGTGCCCCGGTGACATTGATCGGGATAGCCGGGATAAACAACGCGCCCCACCCCCGCCGGCGGATTGCCAGCATCCCCAGGCAGAACAGGAACGTACCCACTGCCAGAACGATCATCGGCCAGTAGCGCCAGGGTTCGAGCCAGGTCAGGCGGATATCGAACACCGCAAAGAGCAGGTTTGCCAGCAATGCGGTCATGCCAAAAGCCAGCAAGGCGACGCCGATCACGACGGTTGTTAATTTGTTATTCATGGTTTCCTCCGCAACTCTATCATTCCAGACGCTTTGAACCTACCCGGCAAGCGCCGCTTGCCGGGCTCTTCAGGCGCTCGAATGTCTAATCACAACGTTATGAGAACAGGCTGTGGATCAGGCTGGCGAGCAGCGAACCCAATCCAATCAGCGCCACACTGCCCCCCGTCACCACGGCCAGCGGCCAGCCCACCCGGCGTGCCAGCCGGGCGGCCGCGTGCGGGGCATGGCGGTTGAGGGAAAGAGTGATGTAGATAACGCCGCCAACCAGCAGCGGCTCGAACAGGCCCGCCAGCCCCCATATTCGCCAGTTGCCGGTCAGGGAACTAAACGCGAACAGCAGCCCATTGCCCATCAGGATGCCCGCCGGGATCAATAACCAGAGAGTGGCGAGCGCCCCCATCAACAGGAACAACAGCAGAGCGACGAGCAGCAGTTCTGAAGCCCAACCATACTGAAACAGGCCCCACCAGCCGGTGGAGATCCCTAACCCCACCGCCAGAAAGTTATAGCCCACCAACAGCCCTGCGCCTAACAGCGCCGCCTGAGTGGTACTGCGCGGGGCCAGAGCGGCCTCCTGGTTGAGCGGGTAGACTATCGGCGGCGAGCTGCTTTCTTCCAGGGGGGCAATCCCCAAGATTGGCTCTGATATACTCTCCGCGCCGCCGCGCTCCGCCGCGCGAGCGGCCCCGGCGACTGCTGTTTCTTGCTTCACCTCTTCCGCCGCCGTCACCAGCGCCGCCGAGATCACCCCGCCTACCGTTGAAAAGAGCCTTGATGCCGACTTCACCACCTCGTCAAAGCTGGCCGAGAGGTCTACGTGCGCTTCCCCTTCCGCCGTGCCGCCAGAGCCGGGCTCGCTTTGAACAGCGCCCTCACCCACAGCCGTTTGGGCGCGCAGGCGTTCTTCGAGGTTAGGGTCGGTCACGTCGGCGGCAAAATTCACATCGGCCAGGTTCTGGCGGGCCGTGCCAGAGTAGACCTGGGGCGGATCAAGCGGCGCTCCCGCGCCGCTCTCCGGCGGATTCTCTGGCAAGAGCGGCGTTTGGGCCGCAGGCATGCTCCCGGCACAGGCCGCGGCGGCTTCGCGCAGGGCCTGTGCCATTTCAGCAGCCGTCTGGTAGCGGTCAGCGGGCTTTTTCGCCAGAGCCTTCAACACCACGCGCTCAAATGGGGCCGGAATGGCCTCTGGGCCGCGCGGTAGCGGCAGGGGGTCGTTCAGGTGCTTCATTAAAATCGCCAGCGGCGTATCGGCGTCGAAGGGCGGATGGCCGGTGAGGATTTCATACAGCACCACCCCCAGCGAATACAGATCGCAGCGGCCATCCACGTCGGTTCCCAGGCCCTGCTCAGGGGCCATATAGTGCAGGGTTCCCATCAGCGCGCCGGAGACCGTGTAATTGGTTCCGCCCACGATCTGGGCAATGCCAAAGTCCGTAATAACCGCCTGACCGCGCCGGGTCAGCAGGATATTGGCAGGCTTTACATCACGGTGGATGATGCCTTCGGCGTGGGCATAGCCCAGGCCGTTGAGAACGTCCGTCAGGATATGGGCTATCTCGCCGGGGGGCATGGCTTCGCCGCGCGCGCGGTAGTGGTTCATGTGCGCTTTGAGCGAGTCACCTTCCATCAGCTCCATGACCATATAGTACAGATCGTCCTGCACGTCAAAATCATAGACCTGCACAATGTTGGGATGACGCAGTGCCGCTACGGCACGGGCCTCACGCGAGAAACGGGCCAGGAATTCTTGCTCACCCACCAGATCTGAGCGCAGCACCTTGACCGCCACGTAGCGGTCTAACTGAGCGTGATATGCCCGGTACACCTGGGCCATCCCGCCGCGTCCAAGTGGCTCTAAAATCTGGTATTTGCCGAGGGTTTGTCCTTCTAAGGTCTTGGGTGACATAATGGCCTGCTCGTTTCTACGGTTTGATCGTTTGTCGTGTTTATCTTATCCACTTCGCCGCACGCAAACCTATCGGTTAGCTAACAATCGGCTGAAACTTGCACATCTTTTTCACTCAAAACTCCCTTATGCCACCATGCGGTAGCCCAGACCGCGGATGGTCAGCAGTAGGACGGGAGCGTTAGGGTCTAACTCGATCTTGGTGCGCAGGCGGCGCACCAGGTTTTCGATCTGGTAATCATAAATGCCTTCCTGATATTCGGCCCACACCGCTCGACCAATCTCATCCTTGGAGCAGACCCGCCCCCGGTTTTCATAGAGATATGCCAGCAGGGCAAATTCCTTGGGCGAGAGCGACACCGGGTTGCGATTGATCCGCACGATTCCGGCGGCCAGGTCTACTTCGAGGTCTGGGAAAGGCGTTTCGCGGGTGGTGGTGTCGGGGTCATGGAAAATAAAGGTCACTTCGCCAATCCCAATGCGGTCGCCGTCGCGCAAGACTTCGGGGCCAAGCAGGCGCTGGTCATTGAGGAATGTACCGTTGGTGCTGTTCAGGTCTTCCAGGATCAGCTTGCGCCCTTCGCGCCGGATGCGGGCATGTTCGCGCGATACCCGTTTACTGGTCACAACGATGTCATTTTCCACCGCCCGGCCAATATTCGAAACCGAATTAACCAGGTAGTGTTCTTTGCCAGAAGGATCGGTCAGATACGGGGAAGGTTCCGGGAAAACCATGCAAACCTCGGTTTGTTGAACTTATGCATAGATAGTATAAAGGATTTGAGCCTGGCGTGGGATAAAAACCAGATCCACCTTCTTTGACTTTTATCTATCGCCCGGATACAATCAGGACAGGCTAAAAGGCAACGATCTCACGATGCGAACGGTACTCTCTTGTTACCAGACACGCAGCCACACCCACGCCTGCCGGGTGCGCGGGTGACACTAACAGAACAGTCACCGTTTGGGAAGCCCGCCTGCTGGCCCTGCAAAGCCAGGGGCTGGGCCCAACCGGATGAAGATCACGGTGAGGCTCACTGGCATGACGGACTCTCGCAACCCCTTGTTGTACCAACTGAATACGCGCGTCTATCTACGCGAGCTTTCGACCCACCTGGGCCGCGCCGCCACATTAGATGATGTTCCCGATGAGCTGCTGGATTGGCTGGCCGCGCAGGGCTTTGACTGGTTGTACCTGTTGGGCGTCTGGCAGACCGGATTGGCGGCCCTGCATATGTCGCTCACTCACCCAGGGCTGAACGAGGAATACCGCCACAGCCTGCCGGACTTTCGCACAGAGGATGTGTGCGGCTCATGCTTTGCTATCACAGGGTACAGCGTCCACAACGCCCTGGGGGGGGCTGAGGCGCTTCAAAGGCTTCGCCGCCGACTGGCGCAGCGAAACATCCGCCTGATGCTCGATTTTATCTCTAATCATACCGCGCCCGATCACCCCTGGGTGCAAACGCACCCAGAATACTACATTCAGGGCCACCCGCTGGATTTGGAAAGCCAGCCCCTCAACTACACACAGATCGAGAGCCGGGGCCGCAGCCGCGTCTTTGCCTATGGACGCGATCCTTACTTCCCCGGTTGGGCCGACACCCTGCAACTGGATTACAGCAATCCCCAAACCGTCGCCGCCATGCAAACCGAACTTCTGCGCGCCGCTGCCCACTGCGATGGCCTGCGCTGCGATATGGCAATGCTGGTCCTGCCAGACGTCTTTGAGCGCACCTGGGGACGGCCCGCCCATCCCTTCTGGCCCGCCGCTATCCGACAGGTGAAGGCCGCCTTCCCTGGCTTTGTGTTCATGGCCGAGGTCTATTGGGACTTAGAGGCTGCTTTGCTGGACGTAGGTTTTGACTATACCTATGATAAGCGCCTGTACGACTACCTGCGCGACGGCCAGGTACAGGCGGCGCGCACTCACCTGCGGGCAGAGCCTGCCTACCTGGAGCACATGGTTCACTTCCTCGAAAACCACGATGAACAGCGCGCCGCCAGCGTCTTTACCCCAGAAATGCACCGCGCCGCCGCGGTGGCAACCTTTTTCGTCCCAGGGATGCGCTTTTTCCACCAGGGTCAGTTGGAGGGGCGCAAAGTCCGCATCTCGGTGCATTTGCAGCGCGGCCCCCATGAACCCGTTGACCCCGAACTCAATGCCTTTTATCAGGAACTGCTCGCGGCCCTTCGCCAGCCTATCTTCACCGCAGGGGCATGGCAACTACTGAAAAGCGTGGATGCCGCCACCGGGCTGCCGCACCCTGCCTTGCTGGCTTATGGTTGGAGCCGGTCCGGCGGGGAACAGGCTGTAGTGGTGGTCAACTACACCCCACAGCCCAGCCGAGGGCTGGTGCAGTTGCCCTGGCGCGCGAGCGGAACATGGCTTCCAACCGTGACGGTAGGCGGGCCTGCCGTCACGGCTCTGCCGGTGGGGAATCAACTCGAAGTGGATCTGCCGCCTTGGGGCGCGTGGGTAGCCGCCCATACGGCATAGTTCTTTTACGAAGAGGAAGGCGAACTTTTACCTCATCTTTATTTTATCTTCAGCGCGCTTTTACTGCAAAAAACGCCTTTCTTCTGTACATTATTTCTATGACCATGCAGCTACCCGACCCCACCGAGCCAGACCAACCGCTCTCCGAAGCCAAAGACGCTCCTGCCCAGCCGGCTTCTGGCTCAGACCCGGTGCCTGGCCTAGACCAACTGCTGCCCGCCCTGATCGAGATCAACATTCGCCAGGCGCGGGCCGGCGGCCAGACCGACCTGGCCCAGGCGCTGCAAAGCTTACAGCGGCAGTTACAGGCCAGAGACCAAACCAGGGAACCACCCAAACAAACTCCCTGAGCTTGGCCTGGTCCTTCACGCTTCCGGCCGGTTTAAGTCATACATCATGCGCAGGCCAATAAGGGCCAGGTTTGGCTCAACGGCCTCAATCACCTTGGTTTCTGCGGCAATCAGGCCGGCCAGCCCGCCGGTTGCGATCACGCGAGCGCCGCCGCCCAGTTCGGTCTGCATCCGCGCTACCAGGTTTTCGACCAGTCCGGCAAAGCCAAACACAAACCCGGCCTGCAAGGAATGAACCGTATTTTTGCCAATGGCCGAAGCCGGGCGCGCCAGGGCCACCTGAGGCAAGGTGGAAGTCGCCCGGAAGAGCGAGTCTCCGCTGGTGAGGACGCCCGGCGCAATCGCTACTCCCTCCAGGTTTCCCTGGGCTGATACCGCGACAAAAGTCGTCGCCGTGCCAAACCCGATGACAATCACAGGCGCGCCGTATAGGTGGCGCGCGCCCAGGGCGTTCATCACCAGGTCTGAACCCACCTCAGCGGGATAATCGGTGTTGATCTTCATCCCCGTGATGGTCCCCGGCCCCAGAATCACCGGCTCACGCCGCAGGTAGCGCCGCGCCAGTTCGGTGAACACCTGCGTCAGCAGCGGAACCACCGAAGAAATAGCGCATCCGTTGATTTCGGCCAGAGCAATCCCCTCCGAAGCGCACAGGTTAATGAGCAGCATGGCGTATTCATCCGCCAGCCGTCCCCGGTCAGTGGATATCCGCCAGTGACAGCGCATCTGCTCGCCTTCGAACAGCCCCAGTTTTATATTGGTGTTGCCAATGTCAATGCACAGAAGCATGTGGTTTTCCCTCACGTGTGATCCTATCTCCAAACTGCCGAGGAAGTGTACATCACCTGACAGCTCACAACAAGGGATTTGTGGCCTGCATGATGAAGTTTTACGGAACCCGTTAAACCCCGCCCCTCTTTTAGAGGCGCCAAATCCATTTCCATCATACAATCGTTCTTCAGAGCATTCCTCAAAGACCACCCATTCGCCCCAGCAGGAGGTGTATTGCATGGCTCATACCACCTTAAAATCAGGCTACGCCGAACTCGTAGACCGCTTGAACCGCTTCCCTCAGGGAGCGCCGCCTTCGGAGACACTCTATAAAATTCTTCAAATTTTATTCAGCGAAAAAGAAGCGCAGTTGGTCGCCCTGCTGCCCATTAAGCCCTTCAGCGCCGAAAAGGCCGCCCAAATCTGGAAGATGGACCTGGCCGCGGCCCAAAAAGTGCTGGATGAACTAGCCGGGCGGGCCATTCTGGTGGATATGGAACACGACGGCGTCACCACCTATACCCTGCCCCCGCCAATGGCGGGCTTCTTTGAGTTTTCAATGATGCGCCTGCGCGGTGATGTGGATCAGAAAGTGCTGGCGGAGCTGTTTTATCAGTACATGAACGTAGAAGATGAGTTTATCCGCGCGTTATTTGTAGGCGGCGAGACGCAACTGGGGCGGGTTTTCGTCCACGAACCGGCCCTTGCGCCAGAAAACGCCCTGCACGTGCTGGATTACGAGCGCGCCAGCGAAGTGATTCAGACGGCCACGCACCGCGGGGTGGGAATGTGCTACTGCCGGCACAAAATGCAGCACGTCAACCGCGCCTGTGACGGCCCGATGGATATTTGCATGACGTTCAATACCACCGCCGCGTCTCTCACCCGGCATGGCTATGCCCGCCTGGTAGATGTTCAGGAAGGCATGGACCTGTTGGAACAGGCATATGCCAGCAACCTGGTACAGTTCGGTGAAAACGTCCGCCAGGGGGTAAATTTCATCTGCAACTGCTGCGGGTGCTGCTGTGAAGCCATGATCGCCGCGCGCAAATTTGGGATTCTCCACCCCATCCATACCACCAATTTCTTGCCAGTGGTGGATGAAGCCCTATGCAACGGCTGCGGCAAGTGCGTCAGCGCCTGCCCGGTAGAGGCGATGACGCTGGTCTCGGCCAATGATCCGCAGCAGGCCAACCGCAAGAAGGCCAAGTTAAACGAAGACATCTGCCTGGGATGTGGATTGTGCGCGCGCGCCTGCACGCGGAAAGGGGTGACATTGAAGCCGCGCGCGCAGCGCGTGATCACACCCGTTAATTCCATCCACCGAGTGGTGATGATGGCAATCGAGCGCGGCGACCTGCAAAACCTGATCTTCGACAACCGCGTGCTGTGGAATCACCGCGCCCTGGCGGCTGTGCTGGGGGTCATTCTGCGCCTGCCGCCGCTTAAACAGGCCCTGGCAAGCCGGCAGTTCAAATCGCGTTATTTAGAGACGTTGATTCTCAAGGCTTCTCAGTGGATCGAAGCCTGACCTGGAGGAAAAGATGAAAATCACCGATGTGAAAGTTCACCTGATTCGCACCCGCCGCACCACGACGATTCCATCCCCCTGGATTCTGGTGCAGGTATTTACGGATGAGGGATTGGTAGGTCTGGGCGACGCCACCAACTGGCCCGGTGGGACGATTATCCGCCAGGCCATCCTGGAACTCAGCCGGCTGGTGATCGGTGAAAACCCATTCCACATCGAAAGGTTGTATCACCGCATGTATCACAACCTCGATCAGATCGGTCAAACTGGCGCGGTAATCGCCGCAATCAGCGGGATTGAAATTGCCCTGTGGGATATCGTCGGCCAGGCCGCCGGAATGCCTATTTACGACTTATTGGGCGGCCCCTGCCGCGAGCAGGTGCGCGTCTACAGCCATGCTGGAACGCCTGAAGCCTGCGCTCATCTGGCCGAGAAGGGCTGCACGGCGATTAAGGCTTACTTTCCGGTCGGCCCGCTGCCAGAGGGAGAGCATATCTTCGTGCCGCGATCCATCACCCTGGCGGAAGAACTGGCCGCTTTGGAACATATGCGCGCCTGCCGTCAGGCCGTTGGCAACACCGTGGATATCTGCACGGATATCCAGGCCCGCTACACCTCCAGCGCCGCCATCCGTCTGGCCCATCGCTTTGAAGAACTCGGCCTGCTGTTCCTTGAAGAGCCAGTCGGGCCGGAGAACATTGACGAACTGGCAAAAATCAAAGCCGCTGTTAACGTCCCCATTTGCGTGGGCGAGCGGCGCTACACCCGTTTTGGCTTCCGCGACCTGATCGCTCACCAGGCCGTTGATATGATTATGCCCGACGTGGTGCGCTGCGGCGGCATCGCCGAGACGAAAAAGATCGCGGCAATGGCCGAAAGCTACTACATGCAGGTTTCACCCCACAACCCGAACAGCCCGGTTTCTACCCTGGCAAGCATCCACGTGATGGCGAACATCCCCAACGGCTTACTGCTGGAGTATGTTGACGATGAGCAAGACCCGCCCTGGCGCAACGACCTGCTGACCGACCCGCCCGTGATTCGCAACGGCTTCTTGCAACTGCCAACCAAACCGGGCCTGGGGAGCGGGTTGGTGATGGAAGCCGTCGAAAAGTATCGGTTTGAAGGATGACGTTGAATTTGCCCGGTTGGATCTTCCCGGCCACTGCCCTCATCGCGGGCTGGCGAGCTTTATAGAAACGTGGCAATCTCTTCCAACGGCTTCTTGGTAATGGCCGGAACCCGCGCGTCTTCCGCCGGATAGCCAGCGACCAGCAGAAGAAACGGGCGCTCATTGTTGGGCCGGCCCAAGATTTCGTTCAGGAAGTTCATGGGGCTAGGCGTATGGGTCAACGTTGCCAAACCGCTGTGATGCAGGGCCGCGATTAAGAATCCGGTGGCAATCCCAACCGACTCCTGTACGTAGTAGTGCTTAACGCGCTCGCCGTCGGGGCGGACGGCATAGCTCTGGGCGAAAATAGCGATCAGATAAGGGGCAACTTCCAGATAGGGTTTATATTCGTCCGTCCCAAAGGGCTTAAGGGCTTGCAGCCATTCTTCGGGGGCGCGCCCGGTGTAAAACTGATGTTCCTCGGCCTCCGCCGCCTGACGAATCCGGCGTTTGACCGCCGGGTCGCTGACCACGACAAAATGCCAGGGCTGCTGATTGGCCCCGTTGGGGGCGGTTCCAGCGGCCAGCAGGCAGTTTTCAATGATTGAGCGCGGAACCGGGCGGTCTGAAAAGGAACGCACCGTGCGCCGCCGGCGGATTTCATCTAGAAATTCCTGCGAGCGCCGCTGCATTTCTTCCAGCGGATAATATTGAAACTCTAATGGCACGAAATCGGTTTCTGTCACCCTTATTTCCCTCCTCTATATCGGTTACTAATTCACAAACGCCTCTTGTGACATCCCATGCCCCAAATGGGGCATGGGATGCCGAGATCAGAGCGCGCCGGGGTTCGAGCCTTGCTAAGGGCCCGGTCTGTATACGGCGGGAATGTAAATGAACGATCCAAACCGCTCCACCGCCGGGTTGTAGCGTTCATCCACCAACGCCAGCCCCTGGGCTTTTCCCGGGATGGGGATCTGGCCGTTGAAAAAGACGATAAACGCGCCGCTGGTCGGGGTGAAGCGCGTCCGCCCGGTAAAATCGGTCAGCAGGTAGAGGGTGGTTGCGGGCATTGCCACAAACAGAGCCTGGTTACTGAGGGGCCGGCCGGTGGCATCGCGCAGCAAAATCTCCACCTGCCCATTGGGCAGTTCTGACAGGACAATATCGGTATCCTGCTTGAGAATCTCGAAGGGCAGTTCCGCAGTGGAATAGGCCAGATCGGGGCCGCCCCGAAAAGTCGCCTGGGCCTGATTAGGCCCCACCGCTCCGAGTACCAGCAGCGTTACCTGCGCCTGCCCATGTGGTCGAGTAGGATCATCGGAGGTTGGGCCGGTAACGGCGGAACGCTGTTGTGAACCCAGGCGGAAGGTGACGAGTTTCCCATCCAGAGGCCCGCTCGCATCGCTTAGTGTGGCCGTGAGTGTGACTTCTGTGCCATACGCGCCAGCAGCCGCACCCGCCAGCGTGAGGGTGGTGGGCCGCTGTTCGGCAGTGGGCCTGGCGCCAGGATCCGTGCCGGGGACGTAGTATGCGCCCCAGTTGGTGGAGAGCGTAACCTTGCCCACGCCGTTTACCGCCTGCACGACAAAGCGCACGTCCGAGGCCGGTGTATCAAGCGGCAGCGCCAGCACACCTTTCCACAAGCGTGTATCACCCATGAACTGCTGCAAATCTAATGACTGCCACACGCCTTCCAGACTACCGCTTTCCGCCGTGTAGGTGATCCACACTTCCTGGATGCCCGCCGAGGGGTCGCCCAGCACTTCTACTTCAAAAGACACCTCAGACCCTTCCACCGACGATAACACGCGGTTGATGGCCGGGGGCGAAGCATTGGCCGGGGTGTTATCTTCATCGCCGTATTGACCGGTTTCACCACTGTAGAACATGCGGAAGCTCATCTCGCTAAAGGTGCGCAGGATGCCGGTGGGCGAATCGGATGCGCTGGAACGGTACTGCGCCGGGGTGATCGCCAGAGCCGACTTCTGAAGGCCCGGATCGGCCAGGTCACCGAAGTAATTGATCCAGAAAGGCCGGATAGGGTAGAAGATATCGGTGTAGAAGGGCGCATGTACGCCGCGAATTTCGGTAGCGGCAGCGCCCGTCAGCGGCAGAACGCCGGTGGTATCTGAATACACGCCGCCGCGGAAGCCCACGCCGCGTAAAACGCCCAGGCTCTGTGGGTCAGAGACGTTACGGAACATCACGGGCAGCGCCGGCTCAAAGGGATTGACCTTCACCTGGCCTTCGTCGCCGGTCAGGTACGTGGCATTGAAGGTTTGGGGGGGCTGGCTGGCATCGCGCAGTTCTTTGGTGTGCAGGGTCGTGGGGGTGTTAATCGTAACATCCGCGAAGCGCAGGCCCAAGGTCTGGCCGGGATTCGTGCTGTAGCCGGTAGGCGCCGGTATGATGGTACTGCGCGAAGGCGGGGTGTAGCGCTCGCCAGGGAAGTTGATCGTCGCCATCGGCAGTCCAAACAACGTTGCCTCCAGCAGAGCCTTCGCGTGGATGCCCCGCAGTTCCGCCGTCTCTTGCAGGTAAGCCTGCTTGGCCTGCACCAGCGCCTGCCCCACGCTCACCGGCCCGCTTCCGGCGCGCAGATAGCGCGTGAAGAGTAAATACAACCGCTCGCTGTACTCAATGAAATCCGTATCTCCGTACTGATAGCCCGTCCCCGCTACCAGGGTAGCCCCCTTGCGGGCAAAGGCCTGCGCCCAATCGGGGTTGGGTGAGATGCCCGCAAAACCGTGCTCGTTGACCAGGTTATAACCCGAATGGCAACCGGCGCTGTACACCAGCGCGTTACGCAGGTCCACCCCGGCGGCGTCCAGCTCACTGGCCGTCATCCGCGTGGCGTTGTCTGCCGCAAGGGTGCTGCCCGCGCTGAAATGCCCCGCCAGATAGATGATGTCGTGCCGGGTGGTGAACAGTTTGGCACGCAGATCATCCGCCGTCCACGACTCGGCTGGGGCCAGCTCACGCGCGGAGATCAGCGTCTCTACTTCGCTGGCCGCTGGCAGTCCGGCTTCCAGTTCTGCCGCCACCTCGCTGGCGGCATCAGCCAGGAAATCGTAGCCGGTCACGAGGGCCGTTTGTGGAGCGGCTAGCTGGCCCCCGCCCTGGGCGAAGGCGTCTAACAGGGTAGCAATCTCGGCGGAGGTCTCTACTAACCGCCCAACCGCCAGGTCGGGGATGGGCAGCACGTCGGTCTTGAAGCTCAAATCACGGCTGGCCCCGTAATCGTCCTGGCTCAAGTAGTAGTTCGACTTCAGGCTGGCCTGTGAAGCCGTCTCGTTCTGTACCGGCGGAGTGTAGCTGGACTCGCTGCCCAACAGGGCGAAATCTGGGTGGCGGAAGAAGGGGATAATCTCATCGTTGCCGATCAGAACAAGATAGGCCAGGTTGGGATTGGCGACACGGTAGGCGCGCACCACCTCGCGGATGGCCCCTGCCACCAGGTTCTTGGCATATACGCAGGTGTAGCGGCCGTCAGCCTGGGCGTTGAGTGCGGCCACGTTGGCGTCTTGCCCCACGTCCACCACCACCCCGCCCACGCTGGCGGCGAAGTCATTCACCTTAGCGCGGAAGGCCGGGTCAGCAGACGCTGGGTCCTGGCTTGCCAGGCGGGCCCAATCGGTCAGCACCAACGTCTGGTAGTCCCTTGCCTGGGCCGTCAGCCCCGGCAGGTTGGGGTCGGTCGTCAGACCAGTGCACTGCCCGGTTTGACGGGTGATGCTCAGGCGGAAAGGCCGGGCGGGGTCGTAAACGCCGTTGCGCCCGTTGACACGGATGTAATAACTGCCGGTGTTGTTCCAGGTATTGACCGCCAGGTTCTCGCTGGCCGTCCCTTCCAACGCCGAGATACCCACCAGGCTGCGTGACTGCGCGCTGCTGAACGCCTGCATCACTTCTTCGGGCGTGGCATCGGGCAGATAGTCAACGGGGCTGTACATGTCCGGTGAATACATATCGGGGCTGTACATGTCCGGTGAGTACATATCGGGGCTGTACATGTCCGGTGAGTACATATCGGGGCTGTACATGTCTGGCGAGTACATATCGGGGCTGTACATGTCTGGCGAGTACATATCCGGGCTGTACATGTCCGGCGAGAACATGTCCGGGCTGTACATGTCCGGCGAGTACATATCGGGGCTGTACATGTCCGGCGCGAACTCGGCATCCAGTTCAGTGAGGTCTTCAGACGAGAGGATCTGCTTGAAGGCGTCGGGGATGTGCTTGTAGATGGTCAGATCGTAGTTGGCTGGCAGATTAGTCAACGTCACTGTCAGGCGGCTGTCTGGCTCAATTGGCACTTTGAACCAGCGCGACTGGCCCGGGCTGTTCAATGTTTGGGTGAGTGTCACCGTGTCAATGGCAGAATTGGCCGCCGCGAGCGTGGGGGCTGGGGCCGCCATGACCTGGGCCGCCGTCGGCCAGGTGGTATTGGGCCGGAAGACTTCGTAAGCGCCCATATCAACCACGCCGCCCAGAATACGCGGCAGGCCGGCATAATCGCGCCGCAGTTCATCGCCGATCCAGGTATTCTCGCCCTTATCCACCGCTGGCGAAACCACCGAGAGCCGCAGGTCGGTGCTTGCAAAGAGCGGGTCGGTGTCTATATTGCCGCCGCCGTCCGTCCCCAACGCAGGGTTCCATGCGGCGCTCCCACCCGATTCCTGCACCAGGCTGGCGGCAAACTTTGCGCTGGCTAAGCCGGGGTTAATGAAGACCGCGTGTCCAGCTTCCGAATGGTTATTCCAGATAATGCTGTTATAGATGGCGGCGGCTCCCTGCTGGTAAGACCCAGCCCCACCGCGAGGCGAAGTATTCCGCGCCAGCGAGGCGTTAATCATCAGGAAGGGTGCGTTTCCGTCATGGAAAATCGCGCCACCCGAGTCAGACGCCGCGTTGTCAGTAAACACCGCGTTGGCAACGCCCAACCTGCCGATATTATAGATGCCGCCGCCAAACGCAGCACGATTGTTGAAGAAACCGGAACGGTTCAAGAATACATCAGCGTTACCAACCCACAGCCCGCCTCCCTGATACGCCTGGTTATTCTCAAAGGTCACATTGCCTAACCAGTAGAAAGGTTCAGCGGCCGTCTGCATATCACCAGCGGATACTTCCTCCTGCCCATACCCCTCGCCGCCGCTAAATTCAATCGCAACGCCGCCGCCGCTCACGGCGCTGTTTTCCTTTAACAGCAGGTTGGTCAGGGTGGGTGTTCCTACGCCTGAATATAGACCGCCGCCTTTGCGATATGCATCAATGGTCGGATGATTGGCGTTGCCACCACGGATGATGAAACCGCTCACCGCATTGATAGTCGAGGAAATCTCCACCACGTGGTAGCTGTTCTCGCTGTTGTTGGTAAAGCCAATATCATCCCCATTTTGATCGCCGTCCAAAATAGTGGGATTGGCAACCCAGTCGCGATCGCGCAGGCGGGTTTCGCCGCCGGCAAAACCACCGTACAAGCGAACATAAAAGTCAAGGCGGAAGGTGCGCTCGCGCAGGTCGGCGGGGTCTGGTACGTTTGGAATGGGACCGGGCCGGTACACTCCCCTGGCGACCCACACTGCTACATGGTTGTAATACGAAGCGATTGAATTGGCATAATATAACGCCTCTGACAAACTAGTGAAGGCATCGGCCCAACTGGAGCCATCATTGGCACCGGTTGCCGCCTGGTTCACGTAGATGAACACCGTCTCAACGGCTTCATACGCGCCAATGTCAATCGGGTAGCTCGTTGCGCGAGGGTTATCTACGCGGTCTGACCAGAGGTCGGCAGGCATATTCACCCAGGTTCCGGCGTCGCGCGCAGGAGAGCCCATGTCCAGGCTGAGATCATCATCCGGAGTGCCTGGGCGACCGTCTGGGCCGTTGGGGTCAGCGAAGAGCGGCTCAGGCGGGTCAATATTGCCCCCAGAATCGACTCCCAGGCTGCTGTCCCACAGGCTGCCCGATCCACCGGAACCCTGGATCAGGTTGTGATCGTGGTAAGAAGTACTTGGCAAAGCCGGGGATATTCCCGGCTCGTTATAGACCTGCGGGTTTTCCTCGGCACGGTTGCCCCAGAAGAGGCTGTTGTAAATAAATACTTCACTGGCGTTATAAGCGGCGACTGCGCCGCCTTTCGACTGCAAGGCCGGATTCTGGCTGGCAATATTGTTGTAAAAAGTGGAATTGTAGATCCTGAAAGAAGAGCCGCTCGCATAAATCGCCCCGCCGGCCTCTCCGGCGCTGTTGGCATTAAACACAGCGTTCATCATGCGGGCCGATGTCGCCTGCACTGAAAAGGCCCACAGAAATGCCCCACCCCCTACCCCCTGGGCGCGATTTGCCAGGAAAGTCGCCTGGTTTAGGTCGAGGTTGTAGACGCTGTACAGGCCGCCCCCGGCGGACCAGGCGACATTGTGATAAAACGACACGTTCTGAAGCTTTGGTGAAGGCGAGAGCAGATCTACGCTGGAGAGGTAAGCCCCACCTCCGTTGACCGCCTGGTTTTCAGAAAAAACAACGTTATAGAGCAAAAGCGAACTGCCCTGCGCCAGCAGGCCGCCGCCCTGATCGTCGCCATCAGTGTTGGCGTTACCCCCGCGGATGTACAGCCCGTCCAGCGTGGTGTTGCTGGTGGTGTTATTGGCCGTAACTACATGCAGGCTGTTTTCGCCGGTATTCAGAAAACCCTCATCGTCTCCGGCCAGGTCACCGCTTAAGATCGTTTTATATCTCCTCCAGTCGTATCTGCCGCTGTTATCATTGGCGTAACCGCCTTGTAAATAGATCGTTGAGTTCACGCCTTCATAAATGGTAAACGTGGCACTGCGCGGGTCGTCTGGATTGGTGCGGTTGGTAGGACGGTAGATTCCTTCCGTCAGATAGATATAGTAGTAGTAAAAATCTGCAGGGTTGGTCGAGTCATACAAATGCGCCAGCGCCTGATCCAGGGTGCACGCGTTCTCCCAACTCGAGCAGTCGCCTGTGCCAGCAGGCATAGGTTTGACATAATAATAATTAAAGAAAGAAGCTCCCTGAACGACTTTTACATTCAAAGGGCTGATCATCGAGGCCAACAGACCAACAATCATCCACAGTGTCAGGATCATCCTGGTTTTCACGGTCTTGCCCTCCCTTATCCCGATTCTGGCGTACAGCCGGTTTCAAACGCGTACTCAATCGCTTCTTCCAATGTCATTTGCGCGCCCTCCGCCACCAGACGTTCCTGTAAATCGGCTGCGAGGGCGGCGCGGGCAATCGCCAGCTTGCTTTCGAGCTTGCTGAGTTCCGCCGGTGAGAGCAGTGACCCGGTGCGCTTGCGCAAGGCATCGGCCGCCCCCACCAGGCGCAGAGCGCGCGCCGGCTGCAAACACAGCACCGCCAGGCTGGCAAAATCTTCAAACAGATAAGCGATGGCCCATTTACCATCCAGCTCGTGGTTGATTTTGAGGCTCTCTTTATAAAGCGAGAGGGCCTGGGCGTAATCCCCCTGTTCGCGGGCCAGGTTGCCGAGGTTGTTAAGAGCATTGGCAATGGCCCAGCGATCGCCCACTTCGCGGCGGATGGCTAATCCCTCCTCGTGCAGGGCGCGCGCTTCCGCAAAACGGCCCTGATCAATGGCGACATTGCCCAGGTTGTTGAGCGACACTCCAATTGCCCAACGGTCGCCAATCGCGCGGCGAATTGCCAGGGCCTCTTCGTGCAGAGCGCGGGCCTGGTCGAGCTGGCCCTGGGCGCGCGCTACAATCCCCAGGTTGCTGAGCAGGCTGGCCGTGCCAGCCTGGTCGCCCAATTCACGCCGGATCGTCAGGCTTTCTTCATAGAGTTCTCTGGCGCGGTCAAAATTGGCGCGGTGCGCGGCGACGGTCCCGCTGTAGTGGAGCACTCTGGCGATCCCCTCGCGGTCTTGGAGCGAAGCAAAAACGGCATAGGCCCGGTCCAGCCATTCGGTGGCTTCATCATAGCGCGCCTGCTTGCGGTACAGCTCGCCCATGGCCGTCTGCACCAGGCCCAGGCTGCGCCGGTCGCCCGACTGCTCACAGAGTTCCATAGCCTGCTGGTAACTCTCGCCAGCCTCGCTCCATTTGCCCATCAACTCCAACACCTGGCCGAGCCGCTGGTGAACGTCAATTTTCTCAGCCAGCGAGAGAAGCGGCAGTACGCGGCGGTAATATTCCACTGCCGCACTGTTGGCATGTTTGGCCTGGGCATCGCGCCCGGCTTTCAGCCAGTATTCGCGCTTTTTCTCCTGGTTTTCGCTGTTGCCATAATGAAACGCCAGCAGTTCGATGTAACGATCCAGCGCGGCGGCATTGGCGCTTTCCATAAACCCGGCAAACATGCCGTGTAATTTGGCCCGCGTATTATAAGGCAGGCTTTCGTAAGCCACTTCTTGGGTGGTGATATGTTTAAAGAGGTACGTCTTTTCAGGCTCGGCCTCCGCCTGATTGACCGGAACCAGGTCGGTCTGGTAGAGGGCGTCGAGGTTGGAAAGCGTCAATTGGGGATCGCCGGGCTGTGGGTAATAGCCCCAGATCCAGGCCGCTTTAAACATCCGCCCGATGATACTGGCAACCTTGAGCGTAATCTTCTGGCTTTCATTGAACTGATCAATGCGGCTAAGCACCAGGCTGTAGAGGCTGTCGGGCAGGTCGAGTTGATCGAGCGCCCGAAGGTTCGAAGGATCAATGCCCCGGTCGCGCAAAAAGTTGATTAATTCCTCGACGTAAAAGGGGTTGCCGTCGGTCTTTTCGATGATGCGGCTTACCAACTCCGGTGGAATCAAAGCCGGAGTGGTGCTAAGCTGTCGAAGCTTTGCAGCGATCAACTGCTCTGTCTCGTCTGCCGATAGTTCTGCCAGTTTCACTTCTACGTAGTTCGGCAGGCCCGCCACGAGAGGCTGTTTAAGCCGCTCTAACTGCGTTGGCCTGAAGGTAATGACCAGAAGCACCGGCATATTGACGATAGCGCGCCCGATAACGCCCAACAGG
>DAOUAC010000156.1:0-18891 GCA_034434155.1 Anaerolineaceae bacterium | reverse complement strand
AGACGGCGAACCGGCACTACGCGCACGTAGACATGCCCGGGCACCGTGACTACATCAAGAACATGATCACCGGGGCGGCCCAGGTGGATGGGGCCATCCTGGTGGTGGCGGCGCCGGATGGGCCGATGCCGCAGACGCGCGAGCACGTACTGCTGGCGCGCCAGGTGGAAGTGCCCTCGATCGTGGTGTACCTGAACAAGGTAGACCAGATGAACGATCCGGAACTGCTGGAGCTGGTGGAGTTGGAACTGCGCGAGATGCTGACCAGCTACGGTTTTCCTGGGGAGACGACCCCGATTGTGCGCGGGAGCGCCTTGCAGGCGTTGGAGAGCAAGTCTACAGATCCGAACCACGAAGATTACGCCTCGATCCGCGAGCTGCTGCGGGTGATTGATGAATACATTCCGCTGCCGGCGCGCGAGGTGGATAAGCCGTTCATGATGCCGGTGGAAGACGTGTTCTCGATCAAAGGGCGCGGGACGGTAGTGACGGGGCGCGTGGATCGGGGCAAGATCAAGGTGGGCGACCCGGTGGAGATTGTGGGTCTGCGCGAGAAGAGCATGACCTCGGTGGTGACGGGCGTGGAGATGTTCCACAAGATCGTTGACGAGGGCATGGCAGGAGACAACCTGGGGCTGCTGCTGCGCGGGATTGAGCGCACGGACGTCGAGCGGGGCATGGTGATTGCCAAGCCGGGGTCCATCACGCCGCACACCAAGTTCCTGAGCCAGGTATACGTGCTGAAGCGCGAAGAAGGCGGGCGGCACAAGGCGTTCTTCAACGGCTATCGGCCGCAGTTCTACATCCGCACGATGGACGTGACGGGGACCATCAAGCTGCCGGAAGGCGTGGAGATGGTCATGCCGGGCGACGACGTTAACCTGGAAGTGGAGCTGATCGTTCCGGTGGCGTTGGAGCAGGGCTCGAAGTTCGCCATCCGCGAAGGCGGTCTGACCGTCGGCGCTGGCGTGATTACCAAGATTCTGAAATAGAAGGAGAAGCGGCCTAACAGCCGCTGTGAAGTAGAACTATGGCATCCAAGAAGAAAGACATTCGCCCGGTAATCATCCTCGCCTGCACGGAATGCAAGGAGCGGAATTACATCTCAGAGAAGAACCGCCGCAATGATCCGGGCCGTTTGGAGCTGTCAAAGTATTGTCCTCGCTGTCGGTGCCACCGCACCCACCGCGAGACTCGTTGAGATTTTTCGCTGAGATGGCGGCCAGTGTCTGTCCTCGCCATCTCTATAGGCCAGTAGCTCAATTGGCAGAGCGCGCGTCTCCAAAACGTGAGGTTGTGGGTTCGATTCCTGCCTGGCCTGCCTTAGGAAATGGCAACGCCGTCCTTTGAGGCGGCGTTTTAGCCGTAAGAACAGGGCCCTTCATCTGGTGAAAACCCTGAGTCTGACAGGAGTGTCTTGTGGCGGATAAGACGACGGTGAAGTCAAAACCGGCTGAGAAACCGGTCGAAAAACCGAAAGTGACGCAAAAGGCGAAGACAGCGCCAGACCGCGAGCGCGAAAAGCCCAAAGAGCCCAATGCGATCCAGCGTTGGTATCGTGAGACGATTGGCGAGCTTCGCAAGGTTTCCTGGCCGACCCCACAGGAGGCCTGGCGTCTGACGAAGATCGTGTTGATCGTGATGGGCGTGATGAGCCTTTTATTAGGCGTTTTGGATTTTGTTTTTTCCAGGCTGATTACTCTGTTGGTGCAGTAACCGGATGGCGAGTGACTGCGTCATGAGAGAATCGGCAGGTAGAAGAAAAGGTGTGCTTACAGATGGACGCACAAGATAAGTTCGAAGAAGAAAAAGAGGTTGTCGCTAAGAAACCGCGCGGGCGTAAAGCCGCCGCGGATGCGGCAGATGCGTCGCTGTCATCGCCCAAAAAACCTGCCGAGAAACCTGCTGAACAGTTTTCCGGTGATGAAGCGATGAGCAGCGAGCGCGCCTGGTATGTGGTGCATTGTTACTCCGGATACGAGAACAAGGTACGACATAACCTGGAGCAGCGGATCGAAACCATGGGGATGAAAGGCAAAATCTTTGACGTAGTCATTCCTACCCAGGAAGAGATTGAGGTCAAAGATGGCAAGCGCCGCACGGTAGAACGCCATGTGTTCCCAGGGTATGTGCTGGTGAACATGATTATGACCGAAGAATCGTGGTATGTGGTGCGCAATACGCCGGGGGTCACAGGTTTCGTCGGTTCGGGGAACACCCCTACGCCGCTGCGTCCCGAAGAAGTGGCCCAAATTATGCGCAAGATGGAAGCGGAAGCGCCGCGCATTAAGGTTACTTTTCGGGTGGGCGAGCGCGTGCGTATTGTGGATGGTCCGTTCAACGATTTCCGCGGCACAGTATCGGAAATTGATATGGAACGTTCCAAAGTTCGTGTAATGGTCAACTTCTTCGGGCGCGAAACGCCAGTGGAGTTAGACTTTTTGCAGGTTGAGAAGACGTAAACTTCTGGCGCGTACCGCCAGAAACCGTGGGAGGGTGTCCCGTCAAATCACCCGTTAATACCACAAAGGAGATAAAGCTGTGGCAAAGAAACTAAAAGCAGTCGTTCGTTTGCAGATTAAGGCTGGTAAAGCCACTCCTGCGCCCCCGATTGGCCCGGCCCTGGCCGGCCACGGCATCAACATTATGGCGTTCTGCAAGGAATACAACGCGCGCACATCTAACCGGGCGGGCGAGATCGTTCCTGCGGAAATCACCATCTATACCGATGGCTCGTTCACCTTCGTCCTCAAGTCGCCGCCTGCTTCGGTGCTGTTGTGCAAGGCCGCCGGTATCGAGAAGGGTTCGAGCGCGCCGAATCGCGAGAAGGTTGGCCGCGTCACCCGCGCCCAAATCCGCGAGATTGCCGAAATAAAGATGAAAGATATGAACGCCATCGACCTGGAAGGCGCAATGCGCCAGATCGAAGGCACTGCCCGCAACATGGGCCTGACGATTGTTGATTAAGAGTTCGTGGGAGGGCGCTTGTGAGCGCCCGTTGGGACCACAAAGGAGTAACAATGGCAAAACACGGTAAGAAATACCTGGCCGCCAAAGCCAAAGTCGATCCGAATACCACGTATGAGCCGGCTCAGGCGCTGCAATTGGTCAAGGATACGGCCTATGCGTCTTTTGACGGCACTGTTGAAGTTCACCTGCACACTACGTTAGACCCGCGCCAGGCGGATCAGCAAATCCGCGATGTGGTGGTTCTGCCCAACGGTCTGGGTAAGACGGTGCGCGTGCTGGTCTTTGCGCAGGGCGAAGCGGCGAACCTGGCTTCTCAGGCCGGCGCAGATTATATCGCTGACAATGATGAAATGATTGCCCGCATTCAGGGCGGTTGGACCGATTTTGACGTGGCGATTGCTACGCCCGATATGATGGGCCGGGCGGGCCGCCTGGGTCGTATCCTCGGCCCCCGTGGGTTGATGCCCAACCCCAAAGCCGGCACGGTTGTCCCCGCAGAAGACCTGCCCCGCGTCATCCGCGAAGCCAAAGCCGGGCGCGTGGAGTTCCGCCTGGATAAGAGCGCCAACCTGCATGTGCCTATTGGCAAAGTTTCGTTTGGCGTGGATCAGTTGCTTCAGAACCTGACGGCTCTGATGGAAGCGATCCGCAAGGCACGCCCCGCCGCCGCCAAAGGCAATTTCGTCAAGCGCGTCACCCTCACTTCCACCATGGGGCCGGCCGTCCGCATCGACGCCAACACCGCCATGTCTATGGAAGCCAGAGACTAAGTAACCTGTCCTTTTGAGGAGGGAGGCGGTTCAACCCGAAAATGGGGCCGCTATCCTCCCCAAAAGGATCGTTGTGTGGTATCATTCGTACGTCCAACTAGATAGAGTGTAACGCGCTCGCAGTTTGCGGGCGTCCTTCGCCAGCGAAAGCCGGTGCCTTGTGAATAAGGCTTAATATCCAGCCGAGGTGAAGACTTGAGTCGTAAGACGTGTACCTCTCCATTGTGAGAGGGCTGAAAGTCTTTGCCCGGTTGTTGCAGGGCAAGGACTTTTTTGATTGGGTTGGCTACCTCAATGAACTTATAGGCAAGGAAGGAGGTGAATTCCGTTGGCCTTTACGAAAGAAGAAAAAGCTCAAATGATGAATCAGTATCAGGACTGGCTGAGCAAAAGTCAGGCAGTTTTCTTGATCTCTTATGACAAGATGAGCATGAAAGAGATCAATGACATCCGCGCCAGGGCGCGCGAAGCAGGGGCAGAGATGCACGTGGTGAAAAATACCCTGTTCGGCCTGGTGTTGGATCGGCTCGGCATCGAGGGCAAGCAGTTCCTGACACAGCCTTCGCTGGTTGGTTTTGCGTTCAATGACGCGCCCGCGCTGGCAAAAGTCGTGACCGAAGCGGCCCGGGGCGAGACCTTCAAGATCAAAGGTGGTATCTTGGGGAAACGCGCCATTAGCCCCGATGACGTTAAAGCGTTAGCCGCAATGCCGCCGCTGCCGGTAGTACGCGCCCAACTGTTGGGCCTGCTCTCCACGCCCGCTACGCGCCTGGTGCGCACCATTGCCGAACCGGCGCGTGGGATTGCCGCCGTGGTGCGCGCCTTCTCCGAGAAAGAAGGGGTTGCCGCCGCCTGAGCGAGCTGTTAAAGCAGCGCCAGGGTTTATCCATTGATCAGGCCTCGCCTGGGGCCTGTAAGCAAGTGTAGTGAAATCATTTTTCTAAGAAAGACATGAGGAGTTTTTACAATGGCTGACATGCAGAAACTGGTTGATGAACTGAGCGCCCTTTCCGTTCTCGAGGCCGCCCAGTTGGTGAAGATGCTGGAAGAAAAGTGGGGCGTTTCGGCTGCTGCGCCGGTCGCGGTTGCGGCTGCTGTCCCCGCTGCTGCTGGCGGCGCTGCCGCTCCCGAACCGGTTGAAGAAAAGACCGAGTTTGACGTTGTTCTGAAAGAAGCCGGCGCGAAGAAGATCGAAGTCATCAAAGTCATCCGCCAGCTCACGAACCTGGGCCTGGTCGAAGCCAAGAATATGGCCGAAACCGCTGGCGCCAAGGTCCTGAGCGCGGTTGGTAAAGACGCCGCCAACGACGCCAAGGCCAAACTCGAAGCCGCTGGCGCTACCGTTGAGGTCGTCTAAGCATCAACAACCAGACAGAATCAAAAATGCGGGCCATCACAGGCCCGCATTTTTGATTTAAGCTTAGTCAACCGTCTTGATCTGCCGGACAATCATCACCACTTTACCCTGAATACGCACCCGCTCTGGGTTTTCGATGATGATGGGTTTCATCGTGGGGTTGGCCGGCTGCAGGCGGACGCGCCCATTTTCTTTGTAGAAGTATTTGAGGGTGGTCTCGTCGGTATCTTCGAGCCAGACGGCTACCATCTCGCCGTTGTTGGCCGTCTGGGCGCGCTTCATAATGACGATGTCACCGTCGTTGACCATCGCGTCAATCATGGAAACGCCGTCCACTTCCAGGGCGAACAGATCTTCCGCTTTCTCGCGGCGCGACAGACAACTGGCGGCAATCTCCACCGAGCTTTCAGAGTCAAAATAGCTCCCATCGGTGGGGGGCATCGGTACGGGCAGGCTGGCGCCAATTCGCCCCAAGATTGGGATGCTCAGCAGATCGCTCATGCGCTCCGCCGTGTTTTGCACCGCCTGGGTGATGCGGGCCGCCGGGGATTCTTTGCGGTAAAACGGCTTGAGCACCCGAATGCTGCGCGAAACGCGCCGGTCACGGTCAATATGCCCTGCTTCGCGCAGTTGTTCAAGATAATAGTCAACCAGCGAGGTCGACTCAACGTTAATATGTTTGCCAATCTCTCGTATCGAGGGGGAATATCCATGCTGGTCCTGGAATTCGGTTAGAAATTCCATGATGCGGATATGCCGGTCGCTCAGGCCTTCGCTTCTTCTACCCATGATAGCCTCGCCTTTTCTCCCATATCCTATCGGTCATATGTACTATAAATAATATACACGAACATGCGTTCTGTGTCAAGCACCTTTCTGTTTTGTTGGCCCATCCTCTTCGCAACCTCTGGGAAGTATGGGATAATAAATTACCCTTTGGGGTAAGCAAAATGCTAAAAGCCCTTTACCAAGAAAATCATTCCTTTTCCACAGGAGAAATGGGCTGTGAAGTTTCAAAAGATTTGCGTTTTGGGATTAGGTTATATTGGCCTTCCCTATGCCAGCACCTTTGCCACGCACGGTTTGCAGGTCATCGGCGTGGATGTCAACCCTCAGGTGGTAGATCGCTTAAAAGAAGGCGAATTGCACATCTATGAGCCAGGCCTGCGCACGTTAGTGCAGGCCGCGTTGCGCTCTGGCAATCTCGTGGTAGAGCCTGTTCCTCAGCCGGCCGACGCTTTTATCATTGCTGTTCCCACCCCTTTTGATGGCAATAAGCGCGCCGACCTCCAGTATGTAATCGCCGCGACCCGCTCCATTGCCCCTTACCTTCAGCGTGGCAATCTCGTCATGCTGGAATCTACTTCGCCCCCTCGCACGACCGTTGATGTCGTTCAACCAATTTTGGAGCAGACCGGGTTGAAGGCCGGCGAAGATTTTTATCTGGCCTATACTCCAGAGCGCGTCATTCCAGGGCAGATTCTGCGCGAGTTGATCGAGAACGCCCGCGTGATCGGCGGGGTGAATCGCCCTTCCGCAGAGGCCGGACGCGACCTGTACGCTACTTTCGTGCGTGGTGAGATCGTGCTGACCGATGCCACCACCGCCGAAATGGTCAAGTTGATGGAAAATACCTATCGGGATGTCAATATCGCCATCGCCAACGAGTTTGCCCGCCTGGCAGACCGCTTTGGCGTGGATGTTTGGGAAGCCATCCAGATTGCCAACCGCCACCCGCGCGTGCGCATCCTCAACCCTGGCCCTGGTGTGGGCGGGCACTGCATCAGCGTAGATCCCTGGTTCCTGGTGGAGGCCGCGCCGGACCTTTCTCCGCTGATCCGCACGGCCCGCATGGTCAATGATGGACAGCCGCACTTTGTCGTGGAAATGATGAAGCGCGCGCTTGGAAGCCTCAAAGAACGTAAGATCGCGGCGCTGGGATTGTCTTACAAAGAGGATGTGGATGATCTGCGCGAGAGCCCGGCTATTGAAATTTGCCGTTTGCTCGTGCAGGAAGGCGCGTATGTGGTGGCTTATGAACCCTACAAGCCCGATTTCCAGAGCGAAGATTTTCAAACCGCGCCCACCCTGGCCGCGGCCATTCACGAGGCTGAAGTCTTACTGCTGCTGGCCGGTCATACTGCGCTGCGCAATCTGGAACCGTTCGTCTTGGCCCAACTGACCCCCGCGCGTGAAGTCGTTGACTGCCGCAACATCTGGAATCCACAGCCCTGGCGTGAGTTCGGTTTTCGCGTCTACCGCCTCGGAGATGGCAAATCGGCATGACGCCTTTACGTGTTCTGTCTGTTTTTGGGACCCGGCCAGAAGCGGTCAAAATGGCCCCGGTGGTGCGGGCGCTGGCGGCCACACCAGAGGTTGAAGCCCACGTTGTGGTGACGGCTCAACACCGCGAAATGCTCGATCAGGTCTTAAACCTCTTCGACATTCGCCCCGACTTCGACCTCAATTTAATGCGCCCTAATCAAACGCTGGCCCAACTGACCGCCGACATTCTCAACGGGCTGGACCCGGTTTTTTCGCGCCTAAAGCCAGATTGGGTGCTGGTGCAGGGTGATACCACCACGGTGATGGCCGCCGCGCTTCTGGCCTTCTATCATCACATGCGCGTGGGGCATGTAGAGGCCGGTCTGCGCACCCTGGACCGCTGGCAGCCTTTCCCAGAAGAAATTAACCGCCGCATTGCTGGAGTGGTGGCTGACCTGCATTTTGCGCCTACCGAACACAGCC
This sequence comes from Anaerolineaceae bacterium, assembly GCA_034434155.1. Taxonomy (GTDB): domain Bacteria; phylum Chloroflexota; class Anaerolineae; order Anaerolineales; family Anaerolineaceae; genus DSYU01. The sequence goes on along the minus strand of DAOUAC010000156.1, from coordinate 11,046 downwards.
GCCAGAACCTCTTAAAAGAGAATGTCCCCCCAGAAAGCATCGTTGTAACCGGCAACCCCGCTATCGACGCCCTGAATGCAATTGTCCAATGCCCCATGCCAGAGAGTGCGGCTGAACTGCTGGACCGCTTAGGCGTTGCCCAGGGACAGCGCCAGTTGGTTATGGTGACGGCGCACCGCCGCGAAAACCTGGGCAGACCTTTAGAGAACATCTGCGCCGCTCTGCGCAGTCTGGCCGAAGAATATGCCGACCGCCTTCAGATCGTCTATCCGGTTCATCTCAACCCCAAAGTGCAAGAGCCAGTCCACCGACTGCTGGGCGGCGTTCCCAATATCACCCTGACGCCCCCTCAAGATTATCTCCCCATGATCCATCTGTTAAAATCCGCTGTTCTGGTGCTGACCGATTCCGGCGGAATTCAGGAAGAAGCTACCTGCCTGGGCGTTCCAACTTTGGTAATGCGTGAGGTTACAGAGCGCCCAGAAGGGGTAGAGGCCGGCGCTCTAAAGCTGGTAGGGTCCGATACCCAGCGGATTGTGAGCGAGGCGCGCCGCCTGCTCGAAGACCCGGCGGCGTATGCCGCCATGGCGCACGCCTCTAATCCCTTTGGCGATGGTCATGCCGCCGAGAAGATCGTCGCGGCGCTGTTGGAACATTCCGGGGTAGGCCCATCCGCATGAGCGACGTGATCTGCATCTTGCCCAGGGTAGAAGGTCTGGGCGGTCCGGCCTCTTTCCGCGCCCGTCTGGTGGCGGGATTTCAGGCGCGCGGCATCCGCGTCACCCAGGACGTGGACGAGCCGGGTTGCGCCGCTCTGCTGGTGATCGGCGGCATCTCGCGCCTGGATATCCTCGTGCGGGCGCGGCGGCGCGGATTACGGCTGGTACAGCGCCTGAACGGCATGAACTGGATTCACCGCCGGCGTTTTACCGGCCTGCGCCACTTCTGGCGCTCCGAGTGGAATAACCTGATCCTGGCGGCCATCCGGCGCTCGCTGGCCGACCGCATCGTGTATCAAAGCCAGTTCGCCCGCACCTGGTGGCAGACCGTCCACCATGCGGTTCAGGCTCCTTCTGTCGTCATCTACAACGGCGTTGATTTACAGCAATTTACTCCCTTCGGGCCAGGCGACCGCCCGCAAGATCATTACCGGCTCCTGCTGGTAGAGGGCCGTCTGGGCGGCGGCAATGAGCAGGGTTTAGAGAACGCCGTGCAGTTGGCAGCCCGGTTAAACCAGATGCTGGACCGGCGGGTGGAATTGGTCGTGGTCGGGGATGTCCCCGCGAAGCTCTCGGCTCACTACGACTACCAGTATCCGGGGCTGGTGAGCTGGCAGGGGGTTATACCGCGTGACCAAATCGCCGCCATAGACCGCTCCGCGCATTTGCTCTTTTCAGCAGACCTCAATGCGGCCTGCCCCAACTCCGTCATCGAGGCGTTAGCATGTGGGCTGCCCGTTGTCGCCTATGCCACTGGCTCGCTTCCCGAATTGATCGAAGGTGATGCCGGCCTCACCGTTCCCTGGGGGAGCAACTTCTGGCGGCTCGAACCGCCCAGTCTTCCCCCTCTGGCAGACGCCGCGGCGCGTATTCTGCGCGAGCAGGCTTATTTCCGGCCCAGGGCGCGTGCCAGGGCCGAAGCCGCCTTTGGCCTCGACTGCATGGTCAATCGGTATTTAGAAGCCTTGCTCGGTTAAAAAAACCAAGTCTTCAGTCGGTGCTTGCACGCCGTCTGAAAACTCAGGAAAAACCGGTGGGGTTAGAAATCTGATGGCCGTAGCAGGATATTTTCCGTCCCGCGACTGATTTCCCAGGGGTAAACAATATAAGCATCGGTAATTGCGGCATAGTAATCGGGCCGCACGGTGCCAAACAGGCTGCGGTAGGGGTTGAAGTGCAGTACGCAGGTATAAGCCACGCCGCCCTGCGCCGTAATACGGTTCTTCACTGCGGTGATCGTCCGCCCCGACCCCCACACATCATCAACCACCAGGGTGCGGCGGCCCCGTACCAGGTCTTCATCCGGGAATTGCAGAAATTTGGGCCATGCCAGCAGGCGGTTCTTTTCGCGCTGTTTTTCGTTCTCAATCTCTGCCGGAAAATCAACCGCCGCTGTAAAGATATCGCTAATCTGCAAAGCTTCTGCCAGCATTCCCCCGGGTGTGATTCCCCCGCGCGTGATCAACACCATCGCCTCGAACTCATGCTCGAATTGAGGGATTAAATGATCAATTAATTTGTCTACGTCTTCCCAGGTTAATACTTCACGCCGTGTCGGCATTGGCGTCCTCTTTTCATAGGATGGTTTCGCGTGTTTAAAATTATAGCAGGTTCTATGCGATTCGCCGTAAGAAATGTGAACAAAGCGTTGTACGTGGTATATTCCCATTTTCTGCGCCTGTCATGGCCTGTTATCAGTTCCCTTACAGGGTGTGAACAATTTCCTTGTGAGTCTTTAGCAATTGCCTCATAATGTGATAGGATCGTATTGGAAACGGGTTTTATCGGAGGGAACAATGGATGCCGGGAGCGATTTGAAGGTGCGATTTTGGGGAGTGCGCGGCAGTTATCCAACGCCCGGGAGCAGTACCGTGCGCTACGGTGGCAACACGGCTTGCGTCGAGATTGAAGCGGGGGGCAGCAGCATCATTCTAGACGCGGGGACCGGGATTATTGCGTTAGGGCAATCGTTAATGAGGCGCTGGCGCGAAAACCGCCAGAAGGGCAGCCCCAAATTGAACATTTTTCTCTTGTTTAGTCATTTTCACCACGATCATACCCAGGGCTTTCCGTTCTTTGCGCCAGCTTATGTTCCCAACGTTAACATAAACATCTATGGGCCAGATTTTCTCGGTTCCAGCCCGTTAAAAATATTAAAGGAAGTGATGCAGCCGCCGTACTTCCCGGTGCGCCTGGCTGACCTGAACGCCATTTTGTCGTTTTCGGTTCTGCGCGAGACGGATGTTTTGCTGGTCGGCGACCAGGTGGGGACGATGCAACTGTGCGCCGCTGGCAGTGCCGAAGCCGAGCGCAGTGACGTGATGCGCGTGAAGGTCTTGCGCTCTTATGCCCATCCAGGCGGCGTTCTGCATTTCCGCGTAGAGTGGCAGGGCCGGTCGGTGGTGTATGCCAGTGACACCGAAGGCTATGCCAACGGTGACCGCCGGTTGACTAACTTTGCCCGCCATGCCGATCTCTTAATCCACGATGCGCAGTATACCGATGAACATTACCTGGGCTTGCTGCCCGGCGTCTCGGTAACGCAGGGGTACGGTCACTCGACCATCAGCATGGCTTGCCAGGCAGCGCGGACGGCAGAAGTTCAGCGGCTGGCGCTTTTTCATCACGCGCCGGAATATTCAGATGCTCAGTTGGATGAGATTATCACGCGGGCACAGCGCCTGTTTCCGCAGACGGTCATGGCGACCGAAGGGATGAAAATTAACCTGGGCGGCGCGGATCTGCGCGGAGAAAGCGCGCTGGCTCTGCGCGCAGGCGACGAACGAGAACGTTGGTAGCCCATCGGGCGCGCGCCGGAGAAGCGCGCAGAAAGGGGGATGCAGTGGTCAGGACAGAGCTTGCTGAAGAAACTGTAGCAAAATGGAAGCTGTCGAACCTTCCGTTGTTCGCCGGGCTGGATGAGAATCAACAGACCTGGCTGCGTGCCCGGCTGCACGCGCGCACCTTTGGCGCAGGCGTTGATGTGATCGTGACCGGCCCACCGGGAGAAGTGGTCTATTTCATTGTCTCCGGAACGATGAAGGTCTATGCGCCCCAACCGGACGGCACGGATGTGATCGTGGCAATCCTGGCGGCTGGAGACCCGGTAGGGGAATTGAGCCTGGTAGACCGCGCCGGGCGCTCGGCCAATGTGGTGACGTTAGAAGATACCACCGTTTTATGGATGGACCGCCGCGACTTCCAGGAAGCCCTCGCCCGAATGCCGGCGCTCTCGCAGAACTTACTGCGCATCCTGTCGCAGCGACTGCGCAATACCACCCACCATATCCAGGTATTGGCCTCGCTCGATGTCAGCCAGCGCATCATTCGCCAGTTGCTTGCCCTGGCCGAGCGGTATGGGCAGAAAAACGCGCGCGGCGAAGTCTTTATCCCCATCCGCCTGACGCAGGGTGATCTTTCTGAGCTGGTGGGAGCTTCGCGCAAGCGCGTCAATCAGACCATGGTGACGCTCAAGCGCCGGGGTCTGGTTGCGATTGACTCCAGTTATCATATAACCATTTTGAAGCCCGCGGCATTGGCAGAGTGTTTATAACAGGCTGGTAGGGTTCACTTCAATGCGCCAGTCGCCCAAAGATCGGCCCCGCAGGATTTCGAGCGGGTTGGGTCCGCGCAAGATCATTTGCCAGCGGTACAGGTTGTTCTGGCGGCCAAAGAAGCAGGGAGCCGGGCCGATGAGCGAAGTGTCGCGGTGATTGCCTTCTTCAATCCATGCGGCAATCTGACGGGCCAGGTCGCGGGCATCCGCCTCGGCGCGGGCGGGGTCGCTGTTGCGGGTTTCTAAGCGCACCAGGCGCGCAAAGGGGGGGTAGCCCATCTTGCGCCGGTAAGCCATTTCTTGCTGGTAAAAGCCCGCATAGTCGTGGCGGGCGGCGGCGCGGATGGCGTAGTGATCGGGCTGGAAGGTTTGCAGGATCACGCGCCCCCCCAGCAGACTGCGCCCGGCGCGCCCGGCCACCTGCGTCAGCAGTTGAAAGGTGCGCTCGCCGGCGTTATAGTCTGGCAGATGCAGGCCCACACCGGCCAGCACCACCCCCACCAGTGTAACCAGCGGCAGGTCTAAGCCCTTGGCTAACATCTGTGTGCCGATCAAGATGTCGGCGCGGTGTTCGCTGAAATGCTGTAACAGCAAATCGTGCGCGCCTTTCTGGCGGGTGGTCTCATAATCCCAGCGCAGGGTGCGGGCCTGGGGGAACATGGCTCGCACTTCGCTTTCTACTTTCTCAGTTCCCGTCCCATACTGGCGGATGTGCGCACTGCCGCACTGCGGGCAGGTTTTCGGTAACTGCCGCCGGTAATTGCAGGTATGGCATACCAGCCCATCCTGGTCAGCGTGATGCGTCAGCGGCAGGTCACAACGCGGACAGCGCAGCACGTGACCACACGACCGGCAGAAAATGTAAGTGGCCGTCCCGCGCCGGTTGAGGAACAAAATGGCCTGTTGTTGGGCGCGCAGAACATCGCGAATGGCCTCTTGCAGGGCGCGGCTGAAGATCGTGCGGTTGCCGGCTTTGAGTTCCTCGCGCATGTCCACCACTTTGACCGGCGGCAGGTTCAGCGCCACGCTGTCAGATTCTGCCAGAGACTCCAGAGGCTGTGCTGGCGGTGGCTGTCTCAGGTGCGCCAGTTGCGCGCTAACCGTCTGCCGATGAGTCAGGATGCGCACCGGCAGACGCAGGATGGGCCAGCCCTCTTGTTGAGCGCGAAAATACAGACTGATATCAGGGGTAGCTGACCCCAAGATTAACACGCTGGCCGTCAGACGGGCGTAAGCAATGGCGGCTTCGACGGCGTGATAATTGGGCAGGGTGTCTTCCTGGTGGTAGGCCGCATCGTGACATTCATCTACAATAATCAGCCCCAAGTTAGGCAGGGGAGCAAATAACGCGCTGCGCGGCCCCACGATCACCGGCAGATCGCCAGCGCGCGCCCGCCGCCAGGTGTCGTAGCGCTCGCCTTCCGACAGGCGCGAATGGATCAGCCCGACCTGTCCCGGAAAGCGAGCCAGGAACCGGCGGGTAGTCTGTGGGGTCAGTGAGATTTCAGGAACCAGCACCAGGGCTTGTTTGCCCAGGCGCAGCGCCTCAGCTACGGCAAGCAGGTAGATTTCTGTTTTGCCCGACCCGGTGATGCCGTGCAGCAGGTAGGGCTTGGGAGCCGGCCCGCCCGACGCAAGCCGCTGGAGCGCGGCGCGGATTGTTTCCCAACAGCCCTGCTGCGGGCCGGTCAGCGCGGGCGGCTCTGCCGGGTGAACGGTGATTTTTTCCAGCGGGTCGCGCCAGGTTTCGTTCTCTCCCAGGGCTACCAGCCCCATTTCGGCCAGTTTTTGCAGGTCGGCCAGGTTGCCGCCGCTGGCCGCATAGACCCAGGCGGCGTCCACCGGCCAGGGTTCGCGGATCAGGTACTTCAAGATGGCCTGACGGCGCGTCAGAGCCGCACTGCCAGCGCGGCCCACCTCATCCATGCGCTTTTCAGCATCTTCGGGCGTAACCGCCAGTTGCACTGTGCGGACGGTCTTAGGGCGCACGCTGGGGGGCTGTAAGACCGGCTGGGCTGCCAGCCAGCCGCGCCGCAGCATGGCGCGGGCGGCGGGTTTCCAGGGCAGGTGAGGGAAGGCGGCCTCGATCTGCCGCCCGCGCAGGTCGCCGCGCTGTTCCAGCAGGCGCGCCAGTCTTAGCTGGAAGGCGCTGGCCCCTCTGGCTTCCATTTGGGCAGGGGGGATGTTCAGGTGAAACAGGGTATCAGCCTGCTGGCCGAGGCCCGGCGGCAGCATTGGCGCGAAGCACGAAGCCAGCGGCGAGCAGGTCTCGCGAGCCATCCAGCGCCCCAGTTCGATCTGCGCGGGGGTTACGACCGGCTGCGGGTCGAGCAGCGCCCGAATAGGGCGCGTTTCAGAAACTTCGGCCTGTTCCAGCAGGCGCAAGACGATCCCTTGCACTTCGCGTTTGCCAAACGGCGCGATCACCAGGCTGCCCGGAACCACCTGCCCGGCCAGCTCTGGCGGCAGATGGTAATGATACAGCCCAGATACCTGCGGCACGTTGACAACCACTTCGGCGTAGCGGATCTCACCCATTGGCCCGTTCCAGTTGGCAAGGATGCTGGATTATAACCGCTTGAGGCGAATCTGGGCAATGCGCAGCCCATCCATCCGCTCAACCCGCAGGCTAACCCCCTGCCCGGCATCTTCCACCAGGTCGCCCACCTGGGCGATGCGCCCCAGGCGGCCCAGGATATAGCCAGCGATAGTATCGTAATTGGGGTCGTAGAGGTTCAAAGAAAAGTGTTGATTGACGGTCTCAATCAGCGTCAGCCCATCCACCAGGGCCGAGCCGTCGGGTTGCAGTTGGAAAGGCGGCGGGGCCTGGTCGAATGGGTCGCGCACATCACCGACGATCTCTTCCAGCAGGTCTTCGAGTGTCACCAGCCCAGCCGTCCCGCCAAACTCATCCAGGGTGATGGCTAAGTGTTGGCGGCGGGCGCGCATATGCACCAGCAGGTCGTTCACCGAAACGGTTTCTGGCACAAACAGGGCTTCGCGCGCCAGTTCTTGGGCTACCTGGCCGTTGATGGCCTGCTGGGCCAGCAGCGGCAGCAAATCTTTGATGTACAGCACCCCGGTGATCTCATCCAGGCTTTCGCCGTAGATAGGAATTTTGGTAATTCCATGTTTTGCGGCAATTGCCAGGGTTTCAGCAATGGGCGTTTGCGCCTGCACGGCGATGATCTCGGTGCGGGGAACCATCACCTGACGGACCACCAGACTGCTGAAGTCCATCACGGCAGACAGCATTTTGCGTTCTGGCGCCTCAATGGCGCCCTCAACTTCTGGTCCGCTGACGATTTGCTTGAGTTCGGCGCGCGAAATGATGGCGTTGTGGTTGTGACCAGCGGGCCGGGACCGCAGCCGCTTCAGGAAGGCGTGTGCCATCCATCCGAACAGGCTGTGCAGGCCGCGGAACAGGATGTTGAAGGCATTCATATCAGGATAATTGGAAGGTTTCAACCTGCACTCAGGCGTGCTTTAAGACTGCGGCGGCCCCGTATCCTACCACCGAGCTGCGGTCGCCAGTTTCGTCCGCCGAGGTGCTGTAATGTAAGATTTCAACCTGGTTGGCCCCTAACTCACGCGCAGCCCATAAGACCGCTGCTACGGCGCTCAGACCGCAGGCAAACCCCTTGCCGGTACGCTCCGCGTTGAATAGATCGTCCGGCGCAAAATTGCGGATTCGCCGCAGCATTTCGTGGTCCAGCTTGCGCGCCAGGTCATCGGGGTAAAAATGCGAAAGATCGGTGCTGGCGACCAACAGACAGCCTCGCCCCGGTTGGGCTATGCGTTCTTGCACCACCACGGCCAGGGCATGGCCCAACCGCCGGGCAACCAACGGCGACATACTGCGTATCATCACCGGCAGAAGCAAAAACTCCCCTCGCAGAGCGCGCTGCAAGAAGGGTAGTTCGATTTCAACCGAATGTTCAGGGTCATTTTTAATCGGCGTCAGCGAAAGACCGTCGTCCATCAACACTTCTTCCAGCCGTTCAATCGCCTTTTGGTCTACCCAAACAGGCCCCAACGGCGTGCTGTAGGCGCGGTGCGCCGTTGTCAGCAGGGTAGCCGGGTAACCGGCGTGCATGGGAGCTGCAATCACCACCAGGTCGCGTTCCTGACCCAACACCGAGGCAAAAGCGTAGCCGGCTGTCCGCCCAGAGTAACGGTGACCGGCGTGGGGCGCGATCAGCGCGATCACCTCGCCTTCCAAAGTCACCGGGTCGGGCGGGCGTAGGTATTGGTCAATTTGCTGCCGCAGTCGTTCTGGGTCGGCGCTGTACCAGGTCCCAGCAATTGGAGAAGGGCGAATGTCGGGAAGAACGCTCATAACACCGGCCTCTTACTTTTGAACAAAGTCCCAAGGGTTCACCCGTACACCGCTGGCATTCATAATTTCAAAGTGCAGGTGTGGGCCAGAAGATCGCCCGGTACTACCCATCGCGGCGATCTGTACGCCCTGTGAGACGCTGGCCCCGCAGCCAACATATAGCTCGCTTAGATGCGCGTAGAGCGTTTGCCAGCCGTTGCCGTGGTCAATGACAATGACGTTCCCATAACCGTAATCGTTCCAACCAGCGTATACCACCACGCCGCTGTCAGTGGCATAAATGGGGTTGCCGATCTTGCCGGCGATGTCAATGCCCCAGTGATTGGTTCCGGGGGAGTAATCGTAGCCTGAAAGCCAACGCTCGCTCGAAGGCCAGACGAACGTCCCCCCTCCGATGTAGCCATCGTATTGAGCGCCGCAGAAGCCGGGACCAAACACGCGGGCTTTGGCCGGGTCTTTGCGGCTGATCAGCGGCGCGCTCCACGATATGAACGGACGCGACCCGCCAGGAACGACCAGTTTCGTCCCAACCGGAATGTTGGGATGGCTGTAATCGCCGATCGTTTCCATGCTCAACTGGTTGCTGGGCCACTGGATAATATCTTCAGGGGTGACGCCGTAATAGGCCGAAACGCCGTTTAACCCTTCACCCTCGCGCCACTCATGCAGCACACCGTCCACCGGTAAAATGCGCAGAATTTGCCCCACTTGCAGCCGGTGAGGGTCATCGGCCAGTGTGTCGTAGTTGCCCCACAGAATCGTCTGGGGCTTCAACCCGAATTTTTCGGCAATGCCAATAATGGTGTCGCCCTTCTGAACCTCATACTCGGTGATTTCGAAGCGGGGGCGGTTGGGCAGAATGGTGTGCAGTTGAGCGCGGCGCGGAATGCCGCCAGCGGTCAGCATGGCGGCGGTAAAATCATACGCCGGGATTTGCGGGGTAATGGTGGGAGTAGGCAGCGGCGCGGCCTGGGCGACCCCGGGCGCATCGCCCCCCGCCTTAACTTTGACGCTTAAATAAAAACTACTCATCACCCACATGACCAGCAGAACCAGTGTGATGGAAGCCAGCACGGTTCCGGCCCGTAAGGCGATTTCTCCTAAGCCCAGCCGGAGCATCCGTTCCCATACCTCACTCCACTGGCGGCGTGTAGGTTTATACGCAAAGTCTGGCGTCGCAGGACTTACATGCAGATAAGCACCGCCTTTCAGCATGGGGGGAGCTTCTGGGTTTGAAAGGCGCGGCTTCTGCGGACTATGATCCTCAACCATCTTCTTTTATTCGAAACCTCATTGTGCATCATAACACAACGCCAGAGGAAGGTCAAGCAGAGTTCATTTGCATTTGCCGCCAGAGACACGCTCCTCCACCGGCCTTCCAGAAGGCTTCGAGTTCCTGGCGCATCGCATCGGTGCTTTTCCAAAATGTGCTGATCTGAGATCGGTGTGCCGCAATGGCATTCTGCCATGCTTCTAATCCCTGGCGTGAGACCGGCCAACACTCCTTGCGCCAGTGGGGGAGGAGCATGGCGGGCAGGGCATCGGGGTGTTGTAGCACGTATGGAAAGTCGGCATAGTACCAGAGCGGCCGTCCCAGCCCTTCGGCGGCGGCGCGTACCAGGCGGTGATCTACGTGGTTTCCAAGCGTCATCGGGCAGACCAGGCGGCTGTTCTCTTCCAGCCCGGCGGCTATCCAGGCTTTCATCTGTTCCATCACCCCGGCTTCTTGCGGGTGAACCGGTTGCCACAGGTCCTCTTCTCCATTCACCAAAAAAGACCCATCTGGCAGGCGGCGGTAAATGCAGTCGGGCAGGTCCCAGTAGCGCAGATCCGCGCCCAACACCTGGCCGGCCGCTTCATCCTCCTGCCGGCGGGCCGCAGTTGCCTCTGGCCCGGTTTGCCAGCGGGCGTGCAGGTGGTGAACAAAGTCTGAGAAAGGTTCATCCGCGTCCGGCGCGCCGGCGCAAATTGTCCAAATGGCAACGGGCTGCCCGCTCTGGATTTGCTCCCAGATCAGCCCACCGCAGGAGAGAACCACGTCATCGAAGTGAGGAGAAAGGTAGACCCAGCACATAGGAATTATTATAATAGCGTTATGGCAACGGTTGAGGAGCGTGTCAAGATTCTCAAAATGGTTCAGGATGGGCGCATCAGCGCGGAGCAGGCCGTCCAGTTATTAGAGGCGTTAGAAGAGGGCGCGCGGCGCGCCGCGGCCAGAGAACGCCCTCAGCCCTTCGGCGCTCCGCCCTCAACGGGCGCAAAAGGAGGGCGTTGGTTCCGCGTGCTGGTGACCGATACCCGCACTGGCAAGGCCCGCGTCAATATTCGCATTCCGGTCGGGCTGGTTAACGCCGGGATGAAAATGGGCGCCCGCTTTGCCCCCGGAGTCGAGGGCCTGGACGCCCGTCAGCTAATGCATCACCTTAGCTCTG
>DAOUAC010000155.1:0-8876 GCA_034434155.1 Anaerolineaceae bacterium | reverse complement strand
GGACCCGGCCCCTACGGGTGGCGGTTTTTCTGCGTGGGGGCGGGTTTGAGCGGATGACGAGGGCGGGCCGGGGGACCCGGCCCCTACGGGTGGCGGTTTTTCTGTGTGGGGGCGGGTTTGGGCGGATGATCAATGCGGGCCGGGGGACCCGGCCCCTACGGATGACAGTTTTTCTGTGTGGGGGCGGGTTTGGGCGGATGATCAGTGCGGGCCGGGGGCCCCGGCCCCTACGGATGACGGTTTTTCTGCGTGGGGGCGGGTTTGAGCGGATGACGAGGGCGGGCCGGGGGACCCGGCCCCTACGGATGATTGTTTCTCCGCCTGCGTTGACCTTATCCAGAAATATTGCGAGTAGAATCAATCTGGCGCTGTGAGGAAGGCCAATTAGATATATAATGGTGTGCGTAAGCGCTTTCACCGCGCTCGGCTCCCGCTCGATCCATGCGAAGTTTACTGCTGTCTATGGTTCCATACTTTTTAGGAGAATGTCCATGAAGGTCAAGATTGGGTTCGTACCTACCTATCGCTTCGGCTATACGGCCTGGTGTCAGAAGATGCGCGAAGACAGCCTGACCGCTTTGGCGGCCGTTCCCGGCGTAGAAGTTGTCGCCCCGCGCGACGGCGAGCTGGACCCCGTCCAGGGCTGTGTGCCGCACGCCGCCCTCAACAATCTCGACCAGGCCGAAGTGCTGGCCGAGTATTTTACCTCGCAGAAGGTGGATGGCCTGGTCATCTGCCCGTTGGACTTCGGCGATGAACGTTCCGCGGTGAAAGTGGCTGAAAAACTTAAGCTCCCTGTACTGCTCTACGCCACCAAAGAACCCCCTGGCGCTAACGACACCGGCCTCTCGCGCCTTTCTGATTCGTACTGCGGCAATCTATCGCTGGCGTCTGGCCTCTACCGCCGCAAGATTCCCTTCCGCTATGCGGGTCTGTTCTTCCCCGGCGAACCAGAACTGCAAAAAGAACTGGAAGACTTCGCCCGCGCCGTCTCGGTCGTCAAGGGGTTGAAAAACGCCCGCATCGGTCATATCGGCGTCCGCCCGGCCACCTTTGAAACCGTTGGCTACGATGAAGTCGCCATGATCCAAAAATTCGGCCAGAACGTCATCTACGCCGAACTGCCTGAGATTACCAACCGCGCCAAAGCCTTCGCCGCGGACGACCCGCGCATCCTCGAAACTATTGCCGATATGAAGCGCGCGGCCCCCACCATCACCGTTGGCAACCTGTATCTGCTCAATGCGGCCCGCCTCGAAAACGCCCTGCTCGATTTCGCCCGTCAGCACCGCATCTCGGCGATGGGCGTGCAGTGCTGGCCGGTCATCCAGGGGTTGATGGGCGTGTCGGTGTGCGTGATCTACGGGCGCTTAACCGAGCGCGGCCTGCCTACTGCCTGCGAGGCCGATATCCTCGGCTCGCTCTCTATGCTCACCAACTACCGCGCCGCCCTGGGTGAGACCGTCCCCCATTTTATAGACTGGACCATCCAGCACCGCGATGACCCCAACAAGCTGTTGGCCTGGCACTGCGGCAACGCCCCGGCTTCTCTGGCCGCTGATCCGAGCAAAGTCGCCATCCGCACCCGCCACGATATGATCGGCGCGCTGGAACCCTCCGACAGCGACCCCCAGAACGGCCTGTTCCAGTTCCAGGTCAAGCCGGGCAAAGTCACCTTCTGCCGCCTGGCCGAGTACGATAACCGCTGGAAGATGCTGATCACCACCGGCGAAATCGTCCCCTCGGATGAAACCCTGGCCGGGACCTGGTCTTGGGTGGAAGTTTCGAATCACGCCCGGCTGTACCGCACCCTGGTGGAAGAGGGCTTTATCCATCATGCCAGTATGATTCACGGCGATCAGACCGCCGCGCTGATTCAGGCCTGCAAGTACCTGGATATCACCCCTGTGGTGGTGGAGTGAGACAGCCGCTTATGCCTCCAGACATTGTTGGTCTGGGCATGGCCTGCCTGGACCTGATTATCCGTACGCATAACCTGCCCAGTTGGGAAAGCGGCGCGCAGTTAACGGCCATGGCGATTGAAGGCGGCGGGCCGGTGGCGACGGCGCTGGCGGCGGCGGCCCGCCTGGGCGCAGATTGTAGTTTTATCGGCACGTATGGCTCGGACCGCATGGGCGCGATTAAAATGCAGACCCTGGTGGAGTACAACGTGGATGTCAGCCATGCCGTGCGCCGCCCTGGGCCAGAAAACCAGGCCATTCTGGTGTGCGTTCACGCCGCAACCGGCGAGCGCGTCTTTTCTGGCACGGGCGGCTACCGCAGTGACCTGCTGAAGCCGGAAGAACTCGACCGCGACTACATCACCTCGGCGCGCTGTCTGCACCTGGATGGGTTTCACATCAGCGCGGCTCTGGCCGCCGCGGAATGGATGCGCGCCGCTGGCAAGCTGGTGATGCTGGATGGGAGCGCTACGCGCGGCCCGATCTCTGCCGAAATGCGCCGCCTGGTCGAGCTGTGCGACGTGCTGATCTGCGGCTCTGGCTTTGGCCCGGCCCTCACCGGCTGTTCCGATCTGTGGCAGGCCGGCGAGCAAATCCTCAAACTGGGGCCGCGCATTGTCGTGCAAACCGAGGGCGCCGACGGCAGTTATACCGTCACGCGCGAAGAACGTTTTCACACGCCGGCTTTTCAGGTCTCGGTGGTAGACACGACCGGCGCGGGCGATGTGTTTCACGGCGCTTTCCTGGTCGGCCTGCTGCGCGGCTGGGATGTGCGCTCCATCTGCCTGTTCAGCACCGCCGTTTCGGCCATTAAATGCACCCGCCTGGGCGGGCGGGCCGGCATTCCAACTTTTTCTGAAGCCCTCGCTTTCCTCGCGGAACGAGGGATCGAATTACCAACCCCGATAAGGAGCTAACATCATGCCGCTCGTTTCTATTGGTAGCGAATTAAAGCGCGCTCAGCAGGGTAAATATGCCCTGCCCCTTTTAGAGCCTTTCGACAGCCTCTCCACCGATGGCATGTTCCAGGCCATCGCGGAGTGCCGCGCCCCGGCGATCATTGGCCTGTACAATGCCCTGCTTGAGGCGCCCAACGGGCGCGCTCTGGCCGCCTACGTGCGCGCCCGCGCGGAAGACGCTCCGGGGCCGGTTTCACTCATGCTCGATCACGGCAGTAGTTTTGAAAACTGCATGCGCGCCCTGAAGTTCGGGTTCACCGATGTGATGTATGACGGGTCGAAACTGCCCCTGGAAGAAAACATTGCCACCACGCGCCTGGTGGTGCGCGCCGCGCACGCCATGGGCGCCTGCGTTGAGGCTGAATTGGGTCACGTTGGTTCTGGCAGTGATTATCAGTCGTTTGGGGCGCGGGGCGTCGGTTTTACCAACCCCGATGACGTGGAACGCTTTGTGGCCGAAACCGGCGTTGATTTCCTGGCGGTTGCGATCGGCACGGCGCATGGGGTCTATCAGGGCGAGCCGCACATTGACCTCGAACTGCTGGCCGAAATTCGGCGGCGGGTGGATATTCCTCTGGTGATGCACGGCGGGAGCGGGCTTTCTACCGAGCAGTTCCAGGCCGCCATCGCGGGGGGCATTTGCAAGATCAACGTTGCTACCGAGCTGTTCATCACCACGGCCCGCCGCCTGGTGGATGCGGCCCGCGCCGCGGATCTGTCGTACTTCGATTTCACCCGGCGCACCGCCGAGTCGTTCCGCGAGCGCGCCACCTTTTACCTCGATATCTTTGGCACGGCTGGCAAGGCTTAGCGGTCCGGGGGGGGCTGTCAACGGATTAAGCCCATTCCAATGGGCCGCCCATTCCGATGGGCCGCCCATTCTGATGGGCCGGGAGCGGATTGAACGGATTATAGACGTAGGGGCGGGGTTTCCCCGCCCGCGCGGGCTGGGGCGGGCTGTCAACGGATTTTGGGAGCGGATTGAACGGATTACAGAACGGATTGCAATCGGACGTAGGGGCGGAGACGCGCGGGGCTGAAGCTCCCTGCTCAGGACGTGGAAGCCCCTGCGGGGCTGAGGATGAGAACCCCGTGAGGGGTTTGCAGGCGCGAGGGCGGGGGTTCCCCGCCGGACGCCGAACCTGACCTGCAAGAAATCCGTTCAATCCGCTCCCGAAATCCGTTGACAGCTCTTCCCCGCCCCGCGTGGGCTGGGGCGGAGACGCGCGGGGCTGAAGCCCCTGCTCAGGACGTGGAAGCCCCTGCGGGGCTGAAGATGAGGACCCCGTGAGGGGTTTTCAGGCGCGGGGGCGGGGCGCGGGGCTGAAGCCCCTGCTCAGGACGTGGAAGCCCCTGCGGGGCTGAAGATGAGAACCCGGCGAGCGGTTTGCAGGCGCGGGGGCGGGGGTTCCCCGCCGGACGCCGAACCTGACCTGCAAGAAATCCGTTCAATCCGCTCCCGGCCCATAAGAATGGGCTTAATCCGTTGACAGCTCTCCCCCGCCCCGCGCGGGTTTGGGCGAAAACGCGCGGGGCTGAAGCCCCCTGCTCAGGACGTGGGAAGCCCCCGCGGGGCTGAGATGAGAACCCCGCCGGACACTGTTGTTGTTAGATGGTATAAATAACGTACACGGATGAAACCAACCTTCACTCGTACTCTGCCGCCGGGCGTGGGACGCCTGCTGGGCCCTACGGCTCCGATTTCTCGGCGCGACGACCTGCTGCTCAAGAGTCTGTTCTTCACCATTTGGGCGGCGGTGGGCATGTTCTTTCCCTTCGTCAGCGTCTATTACCGTTCCATCGGTCTCACGGGGACGCAAATTGGGCTGATCGGCAGTCTCGGCGCGCTCTCGGCGGCCTTTGGCTCGACCATTTGGGGCATGCTCAACGACCGCTACGGCAAACTTCCGATGATCTACAGCCTGGTGATCGGGGGGGCGATTGCGCTCTCGCAGGTGATCCTGCAAATCCGCAGTTTTGCCGTCTTACTGCCGTGCGCGGCGGTATTTTCTTTCTTTAACAGCGGCCTGGTTCCCCTGCTCGACAGCGCCGCCCTGCGCATCCTCGGCGAACACCGCCAGAGCTACGGCGCTTACCGCCTGTGGGGGACGTTTGGCTTTATTCTGACCTGCTCGATCAGCGGCTTTACCCTGGAGCGCACCGGCTTGAGCGCGATCTTCACCGGCTACGCGCTGGCTCTGGCCGTCTTTTGGCTCACCACCCGCCGTCTGCCAGACCGCACCCCCGGGCCGGACGTGCAGTTGTTTGCCGGTCTGAAAGTGATGGTGCGCAACCCGCGCTGGACGCTGTTTGCCGCCAGCATCTTGATCTTGTGGCTGGCGAGCATGGCGGGCCTGGGTTTCCTCGCTATTGTGATTAAAGAGATGGGCGGCGGCGAGCGCATGGTTGGCCTGAACTCCACCATTGCGGCGCTGGCCGAAATTCCCCTGCTGGTGGGGTCGTCTTGGGCACTGCGCCGTTTTGGGCCCGCCCGCCTGCTCACGATTGCTATGCTCACCTACGGCCTGCGCATGGTGCTGTACAGCCTGATGCCCGATTACCATTGGGCTTTGTGGATCAGCCTGCTCCAAAGCCTCTCTTACTGCCCGTTTTTGATCGGCTCGGTAGCCTATGCCAATGAACTGGCCCCGGAACACCTTAAATCTACCAGTCAGGGCCTGCTGGCGACGATTATGAACCTGGCGAACCTGTTTGGGTCTCCGGCTGGCGGCTGGTTGTTTGACCATGCCGGACGCGCCACCATGTACCTGGTGCTGGCCGCCACCTGTTTTGCGGCGCTGGCCCTCTTTGCTGGCGGTCAGGCCGTGTTTAAGAGGCGCTCGACCGCTGTATGGACGGTCGAGGAATCTCTATAGAAGCCCACTCACTCTACCGGATCCCCAATCAGAGCGTGCAGCTTCCCTAAGACTTGTTCAATGACCTCTGCTGGCAACTTGCCGGCCCATTCCGCACTGCGCGCGCGCCAATCCATACTGCGGACCTGGTCTGATAAAATGACCCCTTCCACTGGCCCTCCTTTCGGAAGCGCGACTTCAAAGGGATAACCTTTTACCTGTCGGGTAATGGGGCAAACCAGGCAAAGGCTCGTTTTGGCATTATAGAGCTGTGGAGACAATACCAGAGCTGGCCTGCGCCCGGCCTGTTCGTGGCCGGCCTGCGGTTGAAAGGTCAGCCATATCAGGTCTCCCCGGTCGGGGATATATTCTTCCATCACCAGACCTCACGGCCGGTTGGGGCGCCCCAATCTACCTCGCTGTGCAGGTTTTCTGGCGTAATTTGTTCAATCAGACTCTCCAGCGAAACCCTGGAAGCACGAATAGGGGTGATGATGATCTTGCCCTGTTCCTGGCGAATCTCCAAATGCGTATCTGGCCCAAGCGCCAATTCATCTATGATGGCTTTGGGAATGCGCAGACCATAACTATTGCCCCATTTTTGCAGACGAGTCAACGCCATATCTCCTCCTACTGGTATATACTTAGTATATACCAATTTAAAAGATTCGTCAACCCGGCCTGTGAATATTTACTGCTTCCCCCAACCTTCGCAGATGACCCGCATGGCGTTGCCGCCGAGGATTTTGCGAATGCGTTCTGTGCTGTGGCCGTCAATCAGCAGGCGTTGAGTCAGGCGCGGCATTTGCGAGGTGTTGTCGAGGTCTTCGGGTGGGGTGGTAAAACCGTCAAAATCGGTGCCGATGCCCACTACGTCTTCGCCGCCCACGTCTATGATGTGCTGGATATGGCGCGAAATACAATTGATCCCCTGGCCCGACTCTTTGGGCATCAGCCAGTAGGGCATAAAGATCACCCCCACCACTCCGCCGTCGCGGGCAATGCGCCGGATTTCCCAGTCGTGCAAGTTATAGGGCGAAGGGTTCATGGCATAGGCGCCCACGTGGGTTGCCATCAGCATGGGGCGCTTTCCTGAAGCGTCTGCAATGGCGTAAACCTGCTGGCGGGCTACCGGGGTGCAGTGCGAAAGGTCAATTAACATCCCCAGTTCGATCATGCGCTCTACCACGCGCTGGCCGAGGCCGGTGAGGCCGAGGGTGAGATCACGCCAGAGGGCGGGGTTTTTCGCCAGACGGGCGACCTCTTCGGGGAAGGGGTAGCACGGGTTTGCCACCCGGTTGGGGTAAAAGTGCGCCAGCGTCAGGTAGGCGGCTCCACGGGCGAAGAGCGTTTCGAGGCTGTGCAGGATCTCATCCTCGCTGTCATCCTTATCGCCTAAGCTGTGGGCCCCCTCGACCGCGTGGATCACGGCAATGGGGCGCTTGCCTTTGGGGAGCGCCAGAATGGCCGAGAGCTCCGCTGGAGAGTGGGCCACCTGGGCCCAGGTATAGCCCTGGGTCTGCGCCACGGCTTTTTCCAGGTCGTCCATCAGCTTTAGCACTGCGTCCACCGGGCGGGCCAGCACCAGGCGCTTCCACAGGTCGGGGCGGAGAATGCGGAAGAGATTGAGGATTGGAAAGTCCTTCATCAGCCCCTTTTCTGGCACGTGCAGGACGGAGAGGATCACATCCACCCCGCCGTCGCGCAGGCGTGGAAAGGAAGAACGCACGGCCAGCGGGTTGGCGTGCAGGGTGCGGTTGATGACGTAGCGCACCCCCAGGTTGCGTTGAAAAAGCGACTGCTGCATGGCCGGATGGATATGCAGATCCACGACCACCGCTTCACGCTGAAGTTTACGCCAGTCTAAAGAAGTCATCTCCGGCCTCGCAGTCTCTCTGGGGTGAGAAAAATAAGATATTTTGATCTCTTTTTGTAATCTTACATCGTTCCGCCCGGAGATTCAACCATCTCTCACCAGGGGGTCAGGGCCTTCTCAAAGTCCCCCCACCCCTGGCCCCGCCCCCCTTGAGGGGGGCGGGGAACCAAAGATTCGTGGGGGTTGGCGGCGCATTCGCGCCGCCAACCCCCACACCCTTCCTACAAGACGAGTGATTTTCAAAAAGTCAAGCGACTTTGAGAAAGCCCTAACCAGGGGGTAGAGGTTTGCCAGAGTTCCACCCTCTCAGGTACAATTAACAGGCAAGAATCATTTCAATCTATAGGAGGTAAAGAGATGTTTTCTCAGCGCAAGCGCCTGCGTGATCTTGGCATCACCATTGGGCGCTTCCCCACCGGACCATTCAACGCCATCACCGACGTTCCCGGCGTTTGGGTTGGTCACAAGACTATTATCTGCGATGAGCCTGTGGTTGCCCGCACAGGCGTTACCGTCATTGTCCCCCGCGAAGGCCGCGTTCATGAGGATTATCCCTTTGCTGGGTTTTTCTCTTTTAACGGGATCGGCGAGATGACCGGCCTGCCGCTGATCGAAGAATGGGGGACGCTCACCTCGCCCATCGTCCTGACCAATACCAACCAGGTAGGCACTGCCCGCGACGCTCTGGTGACGTATGGTTCGCGCGTTCACGGTGGGTTTGCCTACAAACTGCCGGTCGTGGCCGAAACCTACGACGGCTTTTTAAACGATATTGATGCGTTCTCGATCACCCCGCAAGACGTGATAGACGCTCTCGAAAGCGCCCGTCCTGGCCCGGTTGCGGAAGGCAACGTGGGCGGCGGAACGGGCATGATCTGCCATGAATTTAAGGGCGGCATTGGCACAGCCTCGCGGCGGGTGGAAGCCGCCGGGCAGGAATACACCCTGGGCGCGCTGGTGCAGGCCAATTACGGCGTGCGCTCCCTGCTGAGGGTGGATGGCGTTCCGGTCGGCCAGATGATTGACGCCGCGCGCGTGCCGCTGCCCACTCAGACCGGCGCGGCGGCCGAGGACAATGCCCCGATTGACAGCAGTTCCATCATCGTTGTCCTTGCTACCGACGCGCCCCTTCTGCCCTTCCAGTGTCAGCGTTTGGCGCGCCGCTGTACGCTGGGGCTGGCCCGCGCCGGCGGCGTGGGTCATAATGCTTCTGGTGATTTGTTCC
>DAOUAC010000154.1:0-35541 GCA_034434155.1 Anaerolineaceae bacterium | reverse complement strand
CTGTTCTTTAACCGCCCCCTGCGCACCCTCCGTGAACTGACCCCCGTACTGCTGGCCTTGGTGGGAGTCTCTGGTCTGCTGCTGCTTTCTATCTTTGTATGGCACAGCTTTCCGGCAGCGTTCATCGAGGGGCAGGGCCTGACCCCCTTTAAAATCACCTCTGAATGGGTCATCAGCGCCCTGCTGCTGGCCGGGGGCCTGCTCTTGTTATATCACCGCCGGCAGTTCCACCCGGCCATTCTGCGCCTGCTGCTGGCCGCGCTGACGCTGAACATCATCGCTGAACTGATCTTCACCACCTACCTCCGGGTGGATGACATCCGCAACCTGATCGGGCATTTCTTTCAACTGGCAGGCTTTTACCTGATCTACAAGGCCGTCATCGAAACCGGGTTCCTCATCCCCCAGCGGCTAATGTTCCATGAACTGGCGGCGGCCAATGAAGCCCTGCGCGCTCGCGAAGCTGAACTGCTGGAGAGCGAGAGCCGCTACCGCCGCCTGTTTGAGACGCTCATCGAGGGCTTTGTACTGCAAGAAGCCGTAACCGGCGGCGACGGCCAGGTGGTTGACCTGCGCCTGGTCGAGATGAACCGCGCCTTCGAGGAAATCGCCGGGCGGCCCCGCGAGCAGTTGATCGGCTGTACCCTGCGCGAAGCCCTGCCAGACCTGGCCCCTCGCTGGCTGCCGCGCCTCGCAAGCGTGACAGCAGAGGGCGGGTCCATCCGCTTTGAAGACGAAAACCCGCGCACCGGCCGTTGTTATGAGGTCAAAGCATACCAACCCGCCCCCTTGCGCTGTGCCGTCCTGGTCGAAGACGTTACCGAACAGCGGCGCGGGCAAGAGGCCCTGCGCCAGTCTGAAGCCCGCCTGCGCCGGTTGGTCGAGTCGAACATCATTGGCATTCTCTACTCCAACGATGACGGCTCTATCCTGATGACCAATGACGCTTTCCTGGATATGTTAGGCCTCACCCGGCAGGATTTTGAAGCCGGCCTGGTCAATTGGGTGCGCCTGACCCCTCCCGAATATCTCGGCGCCGACCTCAACAGCATGGCCGAGGCGCGCGCCCAGGGGGCCTGTACCCCCTATGAGAAGGAATTTATCCACGCTTCAGGGCGGCGCGTGCCGGTATTGATTGGCTATGCATACTTCCCCGAAGCCGCGGCACGCTACATTACCTTTGTCCTCGACCTGACCGGCCGCAAGCAGGCCGAAACCCGCCTGGAGAACTACGCCCTCCAGCTAGAACGCTCCAACCGCGAACTGCAAGAATTTGCCTTTGTGGCCTCGCATGACCTGCAGGAACCCCTCCGTAAAATTCAGGCGTTTGGCGAGCGCCTTAAAAAAGGGGCCAGCGATCAATTGGGCGAAGATTCCGCCCTGTACCTGGAACGCATGATCGCCGCCGCCGGGCGCATGCGCGCTATGGTTGATGATCTGCTGACCCTCTCGCGCATCACCACGCGCGGGCGCCCCTTCGAGCTGGTGGACCTCAACGCCGTTGGAAGCGAAGTGCTTTCAGACCTGGAACTGCGCCTCCAGGCCACGGGCGGGCAGGTGCAAATGAGCCGCCTCCCCAAAATCGAGGCCGACCCCACCCAGATTCACCAGTTACTGCAAAACCTGATCGGCAACGCCCTCAAATTCCACCGCGAGGGCGTCCCCCCCATCGTGAAAGTCTACAGCCAACTAGACGAATTATCCAACGAAGTGAAAATCGTGGTCGAGGACAATGGAATTGGCTTTGAAGAAGCCTACCGCGAGCGCATTTTCCAGCCCTTCCAGCGCCTGCACGGACTGGGAAAATATGACGGCAGCGGCATTGGCCTGGCGATCTGCCGCAAGATTGTCGAGCGTCACGCTGGAAAGATTACAGCCCACAGCCGCCCCGGCGAAGGCTCTACCTTTATCGTCGCACTCCCCATCCAGCAGCGCGTATAGAGGTAACGATGAATAAAATGGCAAAGAAAAGAACCATCGTGGTAATCGCTGAGGATGACCCAGACGACTGTCTGTTAATCAAAGACGCGTTCAAAGAAGCCAACCCCGCGGTCGAAGTATGGTTTGTAGCCGACGGGGCCGAACTGCTCGACTTTCTCCACCGGCGCGGCCAATACGCCATGAAAACACTCCCCCAACCCGAACTGGTGCTCTTAGACCTCAATATGCCGCGCATTGGCGGCATGGACGTGCTGCGCGAGATCAAGCGAGACCCGGCACTGCGCTCCATTCCGGTGGTGGTGCTGACGACTTCACGCTCGCCCGAACAGGTGGCGCTCTCGTATGAGTTAGGCGGCAATGGCTTTATCACCAAGCCCAACAGCTACACCGAACTGGTAGAGATTATGCAAACGCTTGACCGCTATTGGTTCCACGTCGTCCGCCTGCCAGAGTAGTGGGCGGCTTCCGGCGAACGGCGCACAGAAACCGAGCGGGGCTTAGCCCCACCTCAATTCCCCAACAGCCGGATGGATCCGACACGCTGGCCCGGCACTGCGCTTTACGGCAGTGACTTGGGGGGCGGCGGCGGCGGTACGGCCCGTACTCCGCCTTCGCCAAACTTATCTTTCAAGAACTGCCCGTGCGCCAGCAGTTTTTGCGTGTCGTTGGCGTACATATCCTTAACCACTTCGCGCATCTCGCGGTCCAGCAGGTCGAGCTGCTCATACAACAGCACCCGCGCAGTCTTGCCATCTTTCACCGGCTGATGATCGGCGTAGGCGCGCGGCAGGCTCAGGTAATTTTCCAGCGCGGAGGGCAGGTAGTCGAAGGCGGTTTGCTGGATCAGGAACACGTTGTAATCACTGGTCGAGAGATCATTGACGTGCGGCAGAATCTCTAAAATGGTGTCTTTGATC
Source organism: Anaerolineaceae bacterium (assembly GCA_034434155.1). Classification (GTDB taxonomy): domain Bacteria; phylum Chloroflexota; class Anaerolineae; order Anaerolineales; family Anaerolineaceae; genus DSYU01. The sequence continues at coordinate 32,683 of DAOUAC010000154.1, read as the reverse complement.
CGCACCACCTTCTCATAAGACTCTTTTGGGAGACGCCGCCGCACGCGGTTGACCATATTCTCCAGTTCGTTACGAATATCCACCTTCTGGAAGGTCGTCTGCCAGCGCACCTCGTAGGCCCGACTGCGCGGCGTAATCATCACGCCGATGACGTACAGCCCAACGACAATCGGCAGCCAGAAGGGACCAATGACACCCACAAAGTACAGCCCCAGGCCCACCAGCCCCAGCGCGGCCCCCACCAGGTTGGGGGTGCTGTATAAAAACATCACCAGGCGCCGCCCGCGGCTGAGGTTATTACGATCATCCGAGTGAATCATGCTTTTATCGTTCATGGCAACATCATTGTAGCGTAAAATCATTTTAACAGGCCAATGATGACCTGTTCCAGCGCCTCGCCGGTGGTCGTCGAGGCATTTCCGCCGGTTTCTTTGGCGATGGCCTCAAAATCTTGCTGGCGGCCTTCGCCAAAAACCACAGCCAGAGTCGGAACATCTTGCAGGTCTGCGGCCTTGCGGAAGAACTCTAAAAACTTGCCCTGGGTCATGCCTTGGGTACTGCGCCCATCGGTGATCAGGATGACGCGGGTGGGCAGGCCCGGCTCCATCTTGCGGGCGCGGCGGGCGGCTTCGTATCCGGCCAGCAGTGCCGTGTAGCTGGCCGTTCCCCCCCTGGCCTGCAAGCCGCTGATAAAGCCGCGCGCGGTTTGCAGCGTTTCGGGCCGGGCCGGGTCCACTTCAAAGGATGATTGCAGGGCAATTTCGTGATGGTAAGCCAGGATCGTCACGCGCGCCGTTCCCGCGCCGGTATGTTCCAGGGCGGCCAGAAGCGCCGTTTTCAGCTCATCCAGGCGCGCGCCGCGCATCGAAGCCGAAACATCCACCACAAAAATCAGGTGGCGGGCATGATCCGAGAGGCCGATCACATCTACCGGCCCCAGGTCAGCGGCGTCTCCGGGCGAACCCGCGCGGAGCTGTTCCAGTGCGCCCCGGCGGCTGGGAAAGGGCAGTTCCACCAGCATCTGCTGGGGGAAAACCGCGCTCAGGGCTACCTGGGGGTTCGCCGGGCGGCGCAGGGTTTGCTCCATCAACTTCTGTTGAAACTCTGGCGAGCGCAAGAAGTTCACCAGCCGGGTATAGGCGGCCCGTTTCTGGCCGTTGATCAATAACAGGGGGTAATCAGCGGTGAGGATGCCCTCGCGCGGGTAGATCAGAGCCAGCGGTTCATCGAGCTTTGCACTGCGGTTCAACTGCAAGAGGGTTGCTTCATAGTCTATGATGCCTGTCAGCCGGTCCTGCTCGTCGAGATAGCGGCGGGCCAGCTCTCCGGCCTGGGCCTGGAGCGCCTGCCCGCTGAGGAAAGCCCCCAACCGGCCCATCAATGGGGTCAGGTCGCTTTCTTGCAGCGCATCGGGCCGCCCCAACAATGCCGCGCTCACCCCCAACAGAGCTGAAATACCCGCCTGGCTGTCTTTCACCGGGGGCATGGCAAACTTCAGGTCGCCAGCGGCGGCGCGCTCGGCCACATCGCGCCAGGTCAGGTTAGGGTTGTTGGCCCAACCCCACTCGGCGGCCAGGCTGGCTTTCACCCCCACCACCACCGGCGAGCGCATTATCTTCTCTTGCGCCAGCGCCGGGCTTTTGGCATCTGGAAACAGTGCCAGGTAGCCGCCGTGTGCCGGCCAGGCCAGGTCGGTCTCATCCCCTTTCACCAGGCGGTCAACCACCGCCAGCGAGCCGGTGTACGTCATCGCCACCGGCTCGCCGGCGGCCTGGGCGATCTCTGGCAGCAGCGCCTCCAGGTCGCGCAGTTCGTCCGCCGCCAGGATGGTCAGCACCCGGTCATCGGGTTCTTCCTGGGCTGGCCGGCCGCACCCGGCGAGAATCACCGCCAGCAGCGCGGCGGCCAGCAGCGCCCGCATCGAGAAGTTCATCGTTCCTCGCTCATTTCCGCCCTGCGGCCAGGCCGCAGTTGACCCTCATTCGTAGGGGACGGGTCCTAAATCCGAATCTCGTTATTGTCTTCCAGCAAATCCACCTCACCGGCGGCGCGGGCGGCCTCTTCGGCCCGCACCCGGTCTAAGTAGCTCTGGGCGCGCTGTACTTCCATCGAAAGCGCGTTGACCGTCTGGCGCATGTTCTTGAGCGCCTCAGCCTTGTAGTTCGAGATCATGTCCATCGACTCGTACACGTTGGCAAAGGCACGCTGTAACTGCTGTAAGTTAACCGTTGAGTTGGCCGCCTGCTGGTGAATTTCCACCGTCTGCTTGCGCAGCAGCATCGAGGTCGATTCAATCAGGTTCGAGGTAGTCGTATTCAACGCCGTGATCTGGTCCAGCACCAGTTTTTGGTTCGCCAGGGCCTGCGCCACAATGACCGCCGTGCGCAGTGCCGAGATGGTGGTGGTGGTGGCCCGGTCAACGCCCTTAATCAGTTCCAGGTTGTTCTTGCGCACCATATCCAGCGCCAGGTAGCCCTGGATGTTCACCGCCAGTTGGGTCAGCAGGTCTTGCACCTTCTGGCGGACGTAAAAGAGCATCTCTTCCCGAACAATGCGGGCCTTTTCGGGGTCCTGCGTTTCAATCTCCGCCAGGCGCGCCTCGAGCTGTGCGTCAATCTTCTTCCCCACATAGATATACTGCTGCAATTTCTGCATCAGTTCCCACAAGTTAATCTTTTCCTGCTCAATGGCGGCATTATCCTTGCGCAGTTCGTCTTGCCCACGGTACAGGGCCGTGACAATGGCATTGATGTGACTCTGCGACGACTGGTACTTGAGGAAATAGTCACGCACGCGGTTGCCCATCGGGAAGACCCCCAACAGGCGCTGTGAGGAAAAAATATCACCCTGGCGCGAGGGGTCTAACTCTTCGACCGTGCGGCGCAGGTCAAGCAGTGAACGCGAGATGGGGGTGGTATCGTTAAATAAGCCGCTGTCCATCTCTTTGACGGGGCGCTCAAGGATGCGGTTGGAGACCGCCGCCGATGCGCGCACTTCTTTCGCCCCCATGTTGTGAATGGCGCTGATGCGCTCTTTGAAGGGGTCGCTCTGCACGTCTGAGCGGATGACGATCTCGGTAAACTCACGCACCTTGGCGTCCAGCCGGTCGAGGGTGGGTTTATCCAGGCGCACCATGTTGCCGGCCCGGTCCTTATCCACCGGCTCAACGGGCTTGGGAGGGGTCAAAGGTTCGGGAGGGGTTAATCCTTCGGGTGGAACCAGTTCGTCAGTCATTGGCTATCTCCTGTTCCTGCTGCTGCTTACTGATACTGCGCTTCGATGACGGTAATCATCTTTTCCAAAATCTCAAAGCTGGGCGGATCGGTCACGTTGACCAGCGTATCGGGGATCATCGTCAGGTTGTGCTGCTGCTTAAACTGCTGGAAGTAAGACACGTCCTTATTGCGCAGGCCGTGCTCAATCGCCAGGCGCTGCATTTCGGGGTCGTCGCGCATAAACGCGCCCAGCTTTTGCCCGGCCTCGCTTAGCCCAACCAAAATATGCTTGCTAAAGATGGTCGGATCGGGGTAGAGCAGCACCATTTCGGGGCGCAGGGCGCTGGCGGGGCGCGTGGCCTCGTTAATAAACTGCGACTCAAAGATCATCACCATCGGGCTTTTGCCCATGCCCATCGCCAGGTAATCTTCAAACGGCACTTCGGTAGAATACTCGGTAAAGCCCTGGCGCAGAAACAGGGCGCTCATCAGGGGTTGTACCTTTTGCTGTTCCTCGCTCGTCTGCACCACATTGTTGCCGTTCCAGGCATAGCTGGCGAGGGCCAGGTACATGGCCGCCGAGTTCGACTTGCGCACGTCGGTCGAGGTAATCAGCACGCTCTTGCTCGACGGGTACGCCTCACTGCCGGCCAGTTCGTTCCAGCGTTTGCCCTGGTCAACCAGCTTCAGATATTCGGCCATGTTAAAGGTGTAATATGCGCCCATGTTCTTCGCCACGCCGTTAGCCTCTAACACCTGGGCCACCGGCCGCCACGAGGCGATTACCATCGGCGAATAGTAAAGGTCAAAGGCCTCGGCTCCGGTGTATGTCGCGCGGATTTTCTCCGCCGCCGGCGCGCCGGAGGGGAAGGCGAAGTCGTACTTGCCCAGTTCGGGGTGGGTGGCAATCTGGCGCGAGCCGGCCTTCTCAAACTCCACGATCAGCCCACCCCGCCGCAGCGCCGCCGTCACGCGCGGGTCGCGGAAGAAATCCTCTTTATCTGAACTGACCAGCCCGCGCACCGTTACAATACTGCGCTGACTGATCTGCTCGCGGACAGAGTAGTAAATCGCATACCCCACGCCTGCCAGAAACACCAGCAGCAAGAGCGGGCCCATGATGCGTTTCAGGTTCTTCATTGCTCTTCTCATCCTTTACCCGTCGAGACTGCGTCTCAACATCGCCGTTTGCCCAGGATGATCTCATCCGGTGCTTACTGAATATACGTTAAGTCTCGAAAAAAGTTGCATGGAATTGGAAGAAGAAAACCCAGGGGAACGCGGAGATCCCCCGGATACGCCCGGATTTTAAGCCCCCCTCTACCCCCTACGGCGTAGGCGTGGCAGTGACGGTAGCGGCCGGACGGATGTACATGATGCGCGGCTTGACCCACATGGCGCGGTTCTCACCGCTGTCATTGTTGGCGATAACCGTCAGGATCAGATGAACTTTTAACCCCGCGATCTGATCGAGGTTGACATCCATCACCACCAGCGGCTGGTCATAAACCACGCGCCGGTGGGCATAGTTTTGGACGGGACCATCCTCTCCCACCTGATAATCTAACTGATAGGTGACGTCGCACTGGGTATACTGCCACTCACAGCCCAACACCGCCATAAAATGATCGCCGTTGATGATCTTAAAAGCCGGGTAGCGCCCGCGAATGATACTGCCCTCTTCCTGAGCCGGGACGGTCAGCAGGATATGCTCATCTTCCTTATATCCGCCCGTCAGGCGGCCGTTGTTCATAATGCGGGTGTAACCCAGCGGGTCATCTGGGCCCTGGCACGGGATGGGCCGCCCGTCTACGCTCCATTCGGCATCGCAGAAGTAGCCGATCAGGTCGAGGCGCAAATTGGGTTCGCGCGGGTTGCCCACCCATATTTCCAGGTAAAACGGCCCATTATCTATGCTGGAGCCAAAGATTTCACCGTTTGAATTGCGCATCCGGTAATAACTGCGGTACACCGCCGAGTTTTTGGGGGCGGTCAGGGTGATAGAAACGTCCACCGTCTCACCGGGGGCCACATTTTGCATGATCTTCACCGCCGCCGGGCCAACCATGGCATCGCCAGATTCAAAATAGACCTCATAGTCGGCCAGCCAGGCGCAGGTTCCGGTGTTTTTCAGCCGCCAGGTCTTAGTAAATTTGGTTTCCGGGGCCAACAACGTACCATCGGGGATGGTCACATCCTTAATCATGGCATAACGGTCACAGGTGGAGACGGGCGGGGTCACGTCTGAACCGGTGGGCTGGCGGGCCGGAGTGCTGGAAGGGCCTGGGGTGGAAGAGGGGCGCAGGGTAGGGCGTTGGGGCGTGGGAGTGGCCCGGCGCGCCGCGGCGGTTTGGGTGCGCTCCGCGATGGCAGTGGCGCGGACGTTTGGCGTGGCGGTGATGAGGGCCGCATTAACCGGCGGCCCAGCCTGGGGCGAGCCTGTCTCACCAGAGAGCGTGCAGGCCAGCGTCACGCCAAGCAGAGCGGCGCAGATCACCAAAAAGCGAACACCAAAACGGAGCATTGGCACATTCTCCATGGAGTTTCTTTCATATTATAGCCCATTGTACAATTCGGCTACGCGGATGATTCCTTCCCACTCGCGCCCGTTGTGATCTTCCCACTGCCACCAGCCGGCCAGCACGGCGTGCGCCTGCCCCCACGCCAGAATGCGCTCGCGCTCCACGCCGAGAACCTCGGCGAACTGCGCCGCGCGGCGGGCCAGCACGGCGCGCACCTCGGCGGCGGGGGCCCACTCATCCAGGTTGTTCAGGTAAGTGGCGACGTCATACAGCGGATCGCCCACCACGCCTTTGGGATCAATCGTCAACCAGGCGTCCGCCAGCCCATCGCGGCGGGCCAGCAGGATATTGCCGGGGTTCATATCGCCGTGAATGAGCATCGGCGGCGAGCCGCCCGCCAGCAGGTCGCGGAACAACCCCTCGGCCTTTGCCACCAGATCCACAGGGAAAGGCCCCGTACCGCCGCCAAAGGCGGCGCGCAGTTTGCCCAGGTCGGCGGCCCAGCCCGTCACCGTCTGAAACTCGTGCTGGGCCGGGGCGGGCCGCCACAACTGCCGCATTACCTGCGCGGCGATGGCCGTACTGCGCTCGTCACTGCCCAGGCTGTCCAGCGGCAGGCCGGGCCGCAGACGTTCCATCAACAGCGCCCCCTGTTCGCGCTCGGCGGCATATAAGCGCGCCATGCCCTGACCATCGCACAGGCGCAGAATATCTACCTGGCAGCGCAGTTCCAGCGAAGGCACGCCGATCTTCAGCACGCAGTCGCTCCCATCCGCGCGCCGCGCCGGGGCCACAAAACTATAGGACTCATTGGGAAAGGGCGACAGCACTTCTACCAGAGACCAGCGCGCGGCATACGCCGCTACCAGCGCCGGTAATTCCGCTAACCACGCCTGCCCCCGCTCGCCGTACAGGTCAATGACCCTGCGGCGGCACTTGCTCGCATCTACGATCCAGGTCATTCAGGGTTACTCGTTGGCAATTTCCCAGTTATCTAAAGAATGGATTTTCAAAATATACTGCTCCGGTTTCATGCCCACCTGACAGCAAAACTGCGGACTGCGGTACTCACGCTCGCCGCTGCGGGTGACAAAAAAATAATGGGCCGGCGGCGACTGCACCAGCCAGTTGCGGTTGGCGGCCTTGGGCAGTTTAACCTTATATACCAGGTCGCGCCCTTGGGTACGGATCACTTCCACCGGGGTTGAGGGGTCTGTCTCGCGGTAAATCAGAACCTCGTCAATGCTGCCCGACACGCGAAAGGTGATCGTCGTCACCTGTGAATTCAAAGAACCCATGAACAGCATCCACCCTACGGTGGCGAACAGGCACACAGCCAGCAGCATCAAGATGGTAGCAAGGCCCCCACGTTTCATTCAGCACCCCGGCATGTGAAGAAGGGTTAAGCGGCAACTTTGTAAAAATTATAGCATGGGAAGCAGAGCGCCGCCCCGCGCGAAGGTAAAGAGGTAAAAAGGATACAGGGCTTTTCGCAAAACACCGCGAAAAGCCCTGTCCTGCTTAAGGACGCCACCCCTGAAAATGCAAGCGGCTTTGCATCCAGCCGTGTGGAAGGGAAGCTGACCTTTACCAGTTTGTCCGATCAACCCTTTACGTAAAAACAGATATCCAGGATCCGGTTCCCCAGAGAGTCGGCCTGAGTAAAGCGCGGTTCGACATAACGCTCAAAAAACCACCAGGCCCCGGCAGAATCGAGTTCGATCTCATACCCGGCTTCGGATAATTTGCGCGCGCACAGGTCTTCTCGGCCAAAAATCTCGCCTTCCTTCCCCTGCAGCCAGCACGTCCCCAGCGTCTTGGCTGGAAAGTCCACACTGGCAAAGCCCTCTGGCACGGCGGTGTTCGGCGGGGTGAATTTGCCGATCCAGTACTCGAAAGGATCGCCCTCTTTCCAACGCATCAGCCCGATGTAGGCGTTGGCATCGTCTTCTGGAAAGGTTTCGCCGGATAAACCGCCAGATAACGGTTCTAGAACCGCAAACCAGCCGTTCTGAAACCATTCGTGCCACTGCTGACCAAACCCCCCGCCTACGCGGTCGGCGTCGCCGTATTTTTTGCCAATGAAACGCGCCGCGGGGACGTTCTGCTTATAAACATTGATCACTTCTGTCATGGCTATATCCTTTCGTGGAGCCTGTTTTTGGGAAGGAAGAGAGTTACGTTCCCCAAACGATTATAGGACACATGTACTAAAAATACAAGCGCGATTCTTGCATTAATGAGGTGAGCACAGTTCATCTTCTCGTCATCAAAATGTCATATAATATCTTCAGCGAAGTGAGGTCAAAAAAGCGGTCAGTTTACCCATTCCTAAATCGCTGACTGCCGTTAACTGTTGACTGCCAACGGATAACCATCTTTACCTATGCGCGTCTTACTTGTCGAAGATAACCGCCGGCTCAGCCACACGATCCGCCTTAGCCTCGAAGAAGATGGCTATGCCGTAGACTGCGCCTACACCGGCCCCGAGGCCGAAGAACTGGCCGCCTTTACCCCCTACGATGTGATCATCCTCGATATCATGCTCCCCGGAAAAGACGGGTTAGCCGTTTGCAAAGACCTGCGCAAAGCGCGCAACAACACGCCTATCCTCATGCTCACCGCCCGCGACGCCATCGAAGACCGCGTAGCCGGCCTGGACAGCGGGGCCGACGACTATCTCGTCAAGCCTTTTGCCATGCAAGAACTCCGCGCCCGCCTACGCGCCTTGCTCCGCCGCGAATCAGAAGACCGCAGCGGCCAGCTTCGCATCGCCGACCTGACCCTCGACCCCGCTACCCACTACGTCGAGCGCGCTGGCCGGCCCATCGAGCTGACCGCCCGCGAATATGCGCTGTTGGAATACTTTATGCGCAACCCCAACCGCCTGATCACCCGCGAGATGGCCGAAAATCACATCTGGAATTACGATTTCCAGGCCTCTTCCAACGTCATTGACGTGTACGTGCGCCGCCTGCGCAACAAGATTGATGAGCCCTTTGAAGTCAAACTGCTCGAAACCGTGCGTGGGGCCGGCTACCGCCTGCGCGATCCGCGCACCTGGCAGGGGCGGTAATGGCCATGATGCGCCGGGCGCGCGTGCTCTGGCAGCGGCTGGGCGGCCTGGTTCGCAGCATCCGCTTCCGCCTGTCACTGTGGTTTGTGATGGTGCTGGCCGTCATTCTGGTGGGTTTCAGCGCCTTTGTCTACTACCGCCAGGGGATCAATATGCGCGAGCAGGCGGTGGCGCGCGTCAGCCTGCGGATGCGCGACCTCGACAGCAACTTCCGCCGTTCGATGCGCGAAGACGAGTCCGGCGGCTGGCTCCAGGTGCCGGGGACGGCGCCCGACAGCCGCTTCGTTCTCCAGACCCACGAGGTCGTCATCTTAGCCGACCCGGCGGGCGTACCGGCGCGCGCCTGGGGGCCGGTTTCTGAAGAGGAAGCCATGGAACTTTCGGCCCTTGCCCCCGACCGCGCCGGGGGCAAGATTTTCACGGCGTTTATCCAGGGCGAGGCCAGCGCAAGCGCCACTGCCAGCGGCGAAAAACGCGCCACCCGCTCTCAGGAATACCTCTTTATCACCGCGCCGGTGGGGTACGAAGACCGCCTGCTCGGCTGGGTCATCCTCGGCCAGCCCATTGACCCCTACGGCCAACTGCCCCGCCTGCTGCTCACCCTGGCCCTGGCCGGGGGCGTTACCCTGGGGGTGACACTGTTAGGTGGTTACTGGCTGGCCGACCGCGCCCTTAAGCCCGTCCAGGCCATCACCCGCACCGCCCGCCAGATCAACGACACCGACCTCAGCCGCCGCCTGAACATTCGTACCGGAGACGAACTGGGCGAACTGGCCGGAACCTTCGACACCATGCTCGACCGCCTCGAAGCGGCCTTCAACCGCCAGCGCCGCTTCACCGCCGACGCCAGCCACGAACTGCGCACCCCCCTGACCATTATTGGATTAGAAGCCAGCCGCGCCCTCGAGCCGGGCCGCAGTCTGGCCGACATTCGCCGCTCGCTTCAGATTATCCAGTCAGAGAATGATTTTATGGCGCGCCTGGTGAACGAACTGCTCACCCTGGCGCGCCTGGAAGCCGGGCAGATTCAGCTTAAACATGTGCCCTTCGACCTCTCGGATCTGGCCCTCGAAGTAGTCGAACGCTACGCCCCCCTGGCCCAGAGCAAGGGCATCCGCCTGGAAGTCGGCAGTCTGCCAGAAATCACCGTCTGCGGCGACCGTCACTATTTGGGCATTGCATTGGGCAACCTGCTGGATAACGCCATCAAATACAGCCCGTCTGGCCCCGGGCAGTGGGTGCGCGTGGAAACGGGCGCCAGCGAGGGCCGCGCCTGGGCGCGCATCAGCGATAACGGCCCCGGCATCGCCCCCGAACACCTGCCCCACATCTTCGAGCGCTTCTTCCGCGCCGACCCGGCCCGCTCGCACAATCCCGACCCGCTGGCCCCCTCTGGAGAAACCCCCGGCAGCGGCCTGGGCCTGGCAATTGTCCAATGGGTGATGACCATGCACAGCGGCCAGGTCACCGTCCAGAGCGAGCTGGGGCAGGGTTCGGCGTTCGAGGTCAGCTTACCTTCCAGTGAGTCGTAAAGGGTCGTCTTTCGGGTCAACAACCCGCAGACTTATTTTTCCGCAAAGGTACGCGCGCCCAACTGCGAGAACAGCCGCCGCACCTGACTGGCATCCTCTACGGTTAGAATGGCCGCCCATCGTTAACGGTCGCACGCCGCCCGCAGCATCATGCGGATGGTTTCGGCGAAACTGGTGCGCGGCTTCCAGCCCAAGACCGCGCGCGCCTTGCTGGGGTCGGCTACCAACAGCACCGGCTCACTGGGGCGGTAGAAAGCCGGGTCTTGCACCACGTAATCGCGGTAATCCAGGCCGAGTTCGCCAAAGGCGATCTCGCAAATTTCGCGTACCGAGTGGGTTTCGCCCGTGCCGATCACAAAATCGTCGGGGCGTTCGGTTTGCAGCATCCGCCACATGGCTTCGACATAATCTCCGGCATAGCCCCAGTCGCGGCGCGCGTCTAAATTGCCCAGCGGCAGCCGGTCGGCCTCGCCCCGTTTAATCTTGACGGCGCAATCAACAATTTTGCGCGTCACAAACTCTCGCCCGCGCCGGGGGCTTTCGTGGTTATACAGAATCGCCGCCGCCGCGAACAGACCGTAATTTTCGCGGTAGAGGCCCACCGTCAGGTGCGCGTAGAGCTTGGCAACCCCATAAGGGTTGCGCGGGCGAAAAGGGGTGGTTTCGTTCTGCGGGGCCTCAGCCGGGAAGCCAAACAACTCGCTGGTCGAAGCCTGGAAGAAACGCGCCGCCGGGCAAACCTGGCGCACGGCCTCTAAGATGCGCGCCACGCCCAGGGCCGCCACCTCGCCCACTAAAACCGGGTCGCGCCATGAGCCAGCCGCGAAAGAAGGCGCTGCTAGATTATAGATTTCATCCGGCTGGTATTCGGTCAGCGTCTGCGTCACCGACGCCTGCTCCAGCAGACTGCCCTCGGTCAGCGTGATCCGGTCGCGCACCGCGCTCAGGTTTTCCAGACTGGCCGCCGCGCCCTGGGGCATCCAACCGACCACCCGATAGCCCTTCTCCACCAGCAGTTCCGCCAGATAAGAACCATCCTGGCCGTTGACCCCAAAAATCAAGGCTGTTTTCATTCGCCGCCGCCTTTATTTTTCCATGGTCGGAGTCTGATCTTCCCAGCGGTGCCAGTCGCCATAGTAGGCCTGCAAAATGGCGCGGCCCTCTCCCGGCGACTCTAACCCCATGCATTCCAGGTCGGCATCTACCATAATGCGCACCAGATCTCGGAAGCACACGCGCGGCTCCCAGCCCAACAACTGGCGCGCCCGGCTGGAATCGGCCATCAGATAATCCACCTCCGTAGGGCGGAAGAAGCGAGGGTCAATCTGCACGTACTCCTTCCAGTCCATATTCAGGTAGCCGAAGGCTTCATCTAAAAATTCGCGGATCGAGTGCGACTCGCCCGTGCCGATGACAAAGTCGCCGGGGGTATCGTGCTGCAAAATCTGCCACATAGCCATCACATAATCGGGCGCGTAGCCCCAATCGCGGCGCGCCTCCAGATTGCCCAGGTAAAGGACTTTCTGCTTGCCGGCCTTAATTGCCGCCAGGGCACGGGTGATCTTTCGCGTCACAAAGGCTTCACCGCGCCGGGGGCTTTCGTGGTTAAAAAGAATGCCGTTAGAGGCAAACAGCTTATAGCCCTCGCGGTAATTGCGCGTCACCCAATACGCATAGAGCTTGGCGGCGGCGTAAGGGCTTTGCGGCTGAAAGGCGGTTTCCTCATTTTGCGGAGGCCTGGCACTGCCGTACATCTCGCTCGAAGACGCCTGATAAAAGCGCGCCTTTACCCCGCTCTTGCGAATGGCCTCGAGGATGCGCACCGTCCCCAGCCCGGTGATATCGCCGGTGTATTCGGGCATGTCGAAGCTTACGCGCACATGCGACTGGGCCGCCAGGTGATAAACCTCATCCGGCTGGTAATTGTAGATGATGTTCATCAGGCTTTCGGTGGTAGCAACGTCTCCAAAGTGCAGGTAGAGCCGGGCCCCGTTTTCGCGCTCGCTTTCAATATTCTTAGAAAGATGGTTAATGCGCAGGGTGTTAAGCGTGCTGGCCCGCCGGATCAGCCCATGCACTTCGTACCCCTTCGACAACAGCAGTTCAGCCAGATACGAGCCGTCCTGCCCGGTAATCCCCGTTATGAGTGCTTTCTTCAAACAGACCTCCTGGATGATAAGCAGTGAGCTTAGAATACTACCCTTGAGCTTTTCATTATAACGGAAGATAACGGAAGTTAACTGCTTCTGTACAGTCAGCCATATCCTGTGCGCAAGGCTTTCTCAAAGTCCCCCTACCCCTCCTACAAGACGAGTGATTTTCAGAAAGTCAAGCGACTTGACCTTCAGGCTTCCAAAACCCTGAATCACACTCATCCGTGCAAATTTTCACAATATTGAATCTTAATGCTAATTTCTATAAAATTTAATCAGCGACAAGCAGATAAGGAGGTTCCCATGTACAACGTCAGGCAGGTTTTGCAGAAAAAAGGGTCCGATGTCTGGTACGTGACCCCCACCACCACCACGCTCGACGCCTTAAAGATGCTGGCCGAAAAAGATGTCGGCGCTTTGCTGGTGATTGATCAACAGAAAGTAGCCGGGATCATCTCGGAGCGCGATATCGTGCGCGAGATTGCCGAATTGGGCGACTGCCGCCTCAACGCCCCGGTGGAAACGATGATGACCAAAGACGTCATCGCCGTCACCCCCGATAAGACGCTCGAAGACTGCATGGCGGTGATGACGGCCAACCGCATCCGTCACCTGCCGGTCGTAGAGAACGACCGCCTGATCGGCATTATTTCCATCGGGGATGTCGTCAAGAGCCTGATTGAGGATCGTGAGGACCTGATCCACAACCTCGAAAATTACATTCTCGGCACGGGCTACGGACATTAACCGTATGTTCCAAACCGACCAATATCAAGGGATTGTGGCGGAAACCCTGGGCATGAGCGGCCACCAGGGCGATATCATCAACGCTTTCCTGGCGCGCCCGTTGGGGGCCGGGCCGTTCCCCGGCCTGGTACTGGTTCACCATATGCCCGGCTGGGACGCGTGGTACCGCGAAACTACGCTGAAGTTTGCCCTGCACGGCTACGCGGCCATTTGTCCGAACCTGTATTTCCGCGAAGGCCACGGCACGCCCGAAGATGTGGCCGCGCGGGCGCGCGCCAACGGCGGCGTGCCAGATGACCAGGCGGTGGGCGATATCGCCGGAGCGATGCGCTACCTGCGCGCCCAGCCCTACTTGAACGGCAAGGTGGGCGTGTTTGGAACCTGTTCCGGCGGGCGGCACGCTTTTCTGGCGGCCTGCCGCGCCCCCGGCTTCGATGCTGTGGTGGACTGCTGGGGCGGGCGCGTGGTGATGTCGGCGGAAGAGCTAACCCCCAAACAGCCGGTTGCTCCCGTTGACTACACCGCCAGCCTGCCCTGCCCCATCCTGGGGCTGTTTGGAGAAGAAGACCGCAGTCCCACCCCTCAACAGGTGGCTCGTCTGGAAGAGGAACTCAAAAAGCACAACAAAACCTACGAGTTCCACATGTATCCCAATGCCGGGCACGGCTTTTTCTACCACGACCGCTCTGCCTACCGCCAGGAACAGGCAGTGGACGGCTGGAAGAAGGTCTTTGCCTTCCTCGAGAAATACCTGCACTAAAGAGGCGCGCCCATGTGTACCATGATCTCAAAAAGCGTAGCGGTGGAAGGCAGCGGCAAAGGGGCCGCTGGCTGGTTTGCCGTGAATCAGGCCAACGTCTCTTACGATCACCCGTTTGACGCTCCCTTTGAACACGCCCTGAACATTGATTTTGTCGACGCCGCGCGCGGCCCCGGCGCGCGCGTGGCGGTTGAGCTTTCTCCCGAAGCGGCCCGCGCCCTGATTGCCACCATCCAGGCAGTACTGGCGCAGGCCGAACAGGGGGGCTATCTCGACAATCACTAGCCCTGGGCTTCTTTCAGGCGCACGTATTTCAGCGGGGCATCGGGTTCGGCATTCCAGGCCACCCAGCCCAGCTTGCGCAGCACGTAGCGCGGAAACCACCGCCGCAGTACAGCCGGGCCATCCACTCCGTACCTCGGTTGCGCGATGGTGCGGTGTTCTTCTAGCGCGCGGCGCAGGTCCACAGCCGTGCGGTCTTCAAACTCGGTCATGCCCTGGCCGATGGTCTCTAAAATGTGTGAATCGCTCGCGGCTTTCCTTCACGCCTCTGGGGAATTACGCGAAGAACTTTGTTGTGTTGGTTTACAAACTCCCCCCAAAAATCGCTTGACATTTCGATAACCAAAACTATACTGAATATAAGGATCATTTAGTAATTCGCAGGCGCAAACTTTGCGATTCGGCTGTTCTCTCCTTATTGTTGTTTCTTTTTAATGGTGTCATTAACCGAACCAGGGCGGCCTGCGGGTCCGGCCTGTGATTGTGGCCGCTGGCTAAGAAAGGAGGTGAGTACTACTCGTTTGGATCTGATGCGCGCCAGTTTCCCTATGTCAGTGCGCCACCCATTGCATTGTTCTGCATTCTGACGCTAACTGCTTGAATTCAGGAGAGAGAAAATGTCAGGTAAATCGAAGTTAAACCGCCGCCAGTTCATCACCATGGCATCCACCACGGTAGCTGGCTCCATTTTGTCGGCCTGCGCTCCGGCCGCAACGCCTACGCCGGCCGCGGAACCCACCAAAGCGGCTGTCGCCCCCGAAGTCAAGCTCGACCTGCCCTTTGAGATCGCGCCCGAAGCCATCAACCCCCTCAACATGCCTGAACCCGTTCAGGCTGAAGGCGTCTTCTTCTCCGGCGGGTTCGGCCACGCCTACATCCAGTTCGCAGCAGATTTGTTCGCCAAAGTCCACCCCGGCAGCAGTATGTCGGTGGAAGGCATTCAGGGCGTGGGCGAAAAACTGCGCCCCCGCTTCGTTGCCGGCAACCCGCCCGACTGCATTGACAACTCTGGCGCGGGCGCGCTGGACATGGGCGCGCTGATGGCCGAAGGCCAACTGCTCGACCTGGCCCCGCTCATGGAAGCGCCCGCCCTCGACACGCCCGGCAAGAAAGTCAAAGACACCCTCTTCCCCGGCTCACAGGCCGGCGGCGTGATGGACGGCAAGCAGGTGGCCCTCAACATCGCCTACACGGTGGCCGGCATCTGGTATTCCAAGACCCTCTTTGAACAAAAGGGCTGGAAGTACCCCACCACCTGGGACGAAATGTTGGCCCTGTGCGAGACCATCAAGAGCGCAGGCATCTCCCCCTGGACGTACCAGGGCAAGTACCCCGGTTACATGATCTTCGGCGTCCTCCAGGCGCAGATCGCCAAGCGCGGCGGCGTCCAGCCGATGATTGACATTGACAACCTGGTGGATAAGGCCTGGTACGCCCCGGCTGTGGTCGACTCGGTCAAGGAACTCTACACCCTGGTCGAGAACGATTACATCATGCCCGGCACGGAGGGCCTCAACCACACCGAAGCTCAGGCCGAATGGCTGAAGGGCAAAGCCGTGTTCATCCCCTGCGGCGCCTGGCTCGAAAACGAAATGAAGAGCTCCACCCCGGCAGACTTCAGAATGGTCATGGGCGAAGTCCCCGGCCCAGGCCACGCTGTGCTGGCCGAGGGCGGTGAGCCGTTCATCGTCCCCGCCAAGGCTAAGAACCCCATCGCCGGCATGGAATTCCTGCGCTGTCTGATCTCGAAGGAGAGCGCCAAATACTTCGCCGTCAACGTTTCCTCGATGATGCCCGTTATCGGCGGCACCGAGGGCGTGAAGATTTCGGACGGGATGCAGTCGGCGATCGCCGTAGTCGAAGCCGCCGGCACAAACACCTTCCCCTTCATGCGCTACGGCGGTTGGTACGGCGACATGGGCAAGGCGATTGATGCGCTGATGGGCCAACTGCTCACCAAGCAGATCACCCCAGACCAGTTCATCGAATCCGCTCAGAAAGAGGCCGATAAAGTCAAGGCTGATCCCGAGGTGACCAAGTTCACCCGCACCAGCTAAATGGCATGAGGCTGTAAGAAGCTTTCAGCGGTGCGCTGAAAACGCAGTTGTGCTATGATCGTTCCAGGGGGCCAATTCGCCCCCTCGGAACGATCATAGCGGCGCAGTTTAAGGAGGATGTTGTGTACAAACATAAATACCGCGTCATCATCCCATTTTTAGCCCCGGCCATCATCCTGTATCTGGTCTTTGTCATCTACCCCTACGCCCGCTCTATGTACAACTCGCTCACGAGCTGGAAGGGCGTCAGCACCAACCAGCCCTTTGTCGGGCTGTATAACTACCAGCGCATGCTTAACGATGAGCTGTTCTGGAACGCCCTCTCGCACAACATTCAATACCTCATCTTCATCCCACTGACCACCATTGCGCTCAGCCTGTTCCTGGCCTTTATGATTAACCAGCAGGTGCGCTTTAGCAAATTCTTCCGCGTCACCTACTTTTTCCCGCAGGTGATCTCCATTATCTCCATCGGCGTGCTGTGGAGCTATGTTTATCACCCGACCATTGGCATTTTGACCTCACTCCTCCAGTTCCTGCGCCTGGAATGGTTCTTCCAACTGCTGGGGTTTGAGGGCATCCCGGTATGGATTGGCGACCCGCGCACAGTACGGCCTGCAATTGGGGCGGTGGTCGTCTGGCAGTCGGTAGGGTTTTACATGGTGCTGTTCCTGGCGGCCATGGAAGCCATCCCCCAATCCTTCTACGAGGCCGCCATCATTGACGGGGCCAACCGCTGGCATCAGTTCTGGAACATCACCCTGCCCCTGCTGTGGGATACGATGCAAACCGCCCTGGTCTTTGCCGGGCTGGGTGCGTTCGATATGTTCGCCATGACGCGCGTAATGGTCGTCAGCGGGTCCACTACTGGGCGGCCGGCGGACGTGCTGGCAACCTACCTGTACGAACAGGCCTTCGACGTTTCACGCTTTGGCTATGCCACAGCAATCGCCGTCTCGCTGTTCCTCATGGTCCTGCTCCTCTCCGTCTTCACCATGCGCATCACCCGCCGTGAAGCCGTGGAATATTAATTCCTGGAGAAGTTTGTTATGACCAGTAAACCGATGACCGCCGTTACGCCCGTCCCCGCCGAGAAAGCCCCTACGCGTTTCTGGAGCGCCTTCTCCGGCAAACTCGTGAACACCCTCATTTACCTGTTCCTCAGCCTCTGGGCTCTGATCGTCATCTTCCCGATGGTCTGGGTGGTGGTGACTTCCTTTAAAACCGATCAGGAAATCTTCTTCAGCCCCTGGCTGCCGCCCGCTCAACTGATGTTCGATAACTTTGTGCGTGCCTGGACCAAAGCCAACATCGGTCTGTACCTGTTCAACAGCCTGGTCGTCATCCTGCCGTCCATCTTCTTCACCCTGCTGTTCTCGGCCATGGCCGGCTACGTGCTGGCGCGCTTCACCTTCCCAGGCAACCGCGTTATCTTCTACGCTTTCCTCGGCGGCATGCTCTTCCCCGTGATGCTGGCGTTGGTACCCCTCTATTTCTTACTGCTGTCAATGAAGATTATCGACTCGCACTTTGGCCTGATCCTGGTGTACATCGCCTACTCACTGCCCTTCACGGTGTTCTTTATGACCGGCTTCTTTAAAACCCTGCCGGGCGAACTGCTCGAAGCCGCCATTATTGACGGGGCCAATCATTACCAGTTGTTCTTCAATATCGTCCTCCCCCTATCGAAGAACGGCCTGGTAAGCATGGGCATCTTTAACTTCTTAGGCATGTGGAACCAATATATTCTGCCTCTGGTACTGCTGACCACAGCCACCAAGTACGTGCTGTCGCAGGGGCTGGCCTTCCTCCAGCACCAGCAGCGCTACCAGAGCGACTGGAGCGGCCTGTTCGCCGCGATTGTCATCGTGATGGTTCCCACCCTCATCGTCTACATCATCTTCCAGAACCAGATCCAGCGCGGCCTGACTGTTGGCGCGCTGAAAGGCTAATATGAGCGCTACCAGTGGCATTGATCAATACTTCACCGGCCTCAGTGAACATTTAGGCCGCGTTTTAACCCACCAGCGTGAAGCCATGAGCCGCGTAGCCGCTGTCGCCGCGGAAGCTCTGCGCGCCGGGCATCTGATTTACGTTTTCGGCAGCGGCCACTCACGCCATATCGCCGGAGAGCTGTACTTCCGCGCCGGGGGGTTAGCTCCCGTTGTCGCCATCGAAGACCCCACCGAAGGCATGGCCGAGCGGGTAGAGGGCTACGCCCAAAACTTCATGGCCCATTACGACATCCACCCCGGCGATTTACTGATCGTCATCTCCAACTCCGGCATCAACCCCGTGCCATTAGAAGTGGCCCAATTGGGCAAGCAGGCCGGGGCCATCACCGTGGCCGTCACCAGCCTGGTGTATTCGCAGGCGGCCACTTCGCGCCACTCCTCCGGGCAAAAGCTCTACCAGGTGGTGGATTATGTGCTGGATACGATGGTCCCGCGCGGCGATGCCATCTGCGAACTACCCGGCCTGAGCTGGCGGGTTGCGCCGATCTCTACGGCGGTATCCGTCGCCATGCTCAACGCCGTAGTGGCCCAAACCGCCGTCAACATCATCGAGGCCGGGGAGCTCCCACCGGTGCTGATCAGCGCCAACGTGCCAGAGGGCGACGCCCACAACCAAAAGATGGTCGCCACCTACTGGCCGCGCCTGACGAGCTTCCCACTGCGCAAAGTATAAAAGCTCCTATGCGCGCCTACACCCAATTCTTCAACGGCATCGCCGCCATTTTCGACGACATCCGCGCCACCCAGGGCCCGAACATCGAGCGGGCCGCCGCCCTGATCGCCGAGGCAATTTTAGCGGACGGCGTGGTTCACGTCTTCGGTACGGGGCATTCCAACGTCATCGCCGAAGAAGTCTTCGCCCGCGCCAACACCCTGGCGCCCGTCAACCAGGTGGATGACGTTTCCCTTTCGGGCGCGGTCAACACCGTGCGCAGTTTCTACTCGGAGCGCATCGAAGGGCTCGGCCAGGTGATCTTCGACCACGTCCGCCCACAGCCGCAGGACGTTTTTTTGGTGATCTCGAACTCTGGGCGCAACGCCGTGCCGATTGATTTTGCCCGCGCCGCCCGCGAACACGGTCACAAAGTCATCGTAGAAACCTGCGTGGCCTTCAGCCTCAGCCAGCCTTCGCGCCATTCCTCCGGCAAGCGTCTGCTCGACTACGCCGATGTCATCCTCGACAACCGCACCCCCTTTGCCGACCGCGTCGTCCAGCTCGAAGGAATGAAGCCCGGCCTCGGCTCGGCTTCGGGCATTGCCGGCTGTTTGCTCGTCCACGCAGTGCTGGCCGAAGCCGCCCTGCTGATCTACGAACGCGGTGTACAGCCGCCCGTCTTTATGCACGGCAACCTCGACGGCGGCATGGAATACAACCAGGATTTGCTGGACCGATATTGGCCGCGCATCCGTAACTGGTAATCTGCTTGAAGTAAATTACCCGGCCTGGCCGCAGACGAGTGATCTTTTGCACAGCCAGGCCGGGTTTTTATTTTAATGTTATGAAATTAAAATAAAATTGTGACTGTCACAAAACAAAAAAATCAGTTATAATATAACTGTAACATTACCAAAATATATCCGTTATCCATACTAAACAATCATCGGTCTCAAGGAATGGATTGACCAGCGGAAATAAATGGTAAAGGGGGGAGTATAAGATCCAATCCACACAGCTACACTCTTACATCCTTGCCGGAAAACGGCAAAACGGGCGAAAGCCCGGCGCGCAAAGCCACAGCCTAACCGGCGCCCCTAAGGCGCTGTATGGCGGGCGGGCTGTCAAATTCGCCTCTTTTGTGAGCAGTTCAGTAGTCCATGTTGCCCATGGGCTGTGAATTTCTACCCCGATCTTTTCGATATTGGAGGACCTTGCATGAACATTCGACAGAAACTGATCACCGGCATCGTCGTCCTGGTCATCGCGCTGGCATCCTTCATCTGGGTGGGCGTACGCCCGGCGGCGCAGGCTCAACAGACCGCCAACGTTGAATACGCCGCCTCTTTCCCGCCTGGCGAGCCGCCCGTCCATCTCCACGTCTCCTGGAACGGCTAAAGAGCCACCCAACCCTGTGGATGAGCCGGTTCGATGCGAAAAGGGCGAGGTGCTCACATCGGCCTGCTCATCCACAGCAAGGGTATGAGAGGACCTGATGCGCAAGTTTAACCGCAACGCCCAAATCTACATCCTCGGCACCATACTGGCCGGCCTGGCGCTCCTGGTGTGGAGCCTGGTCCGCTTCCAGGCTGAGGGCGCCGCGTTCATGCTGGTATGCACCGCCCTGGCCTCGCTTGCGCTCATTTTTAAAGTACAGGGATCCACAGAAAGCACCCACTACAACGTCAGCTTCTTAATCTATGCATTTTCCTTCCTGGAGCTTGGCGCTGAAAAAACCTTCCTGGTTATTTTCCTCTCAAACCTGGCAGAGTGGGCCCGGTACAGGTATCCCTGGTACTTACCGCTGTTCAACGCCAGTTCGCTGACTGTAGTGACGGCCCTCACCGCAGGCGTTTACGCGGCGGCTCAGGCGCTCGTTCCACCCTCCGCGTTCAGCGCCATCGCCCTGGTACTGGCGGCGATGGCGGTCTTCACGCTTGCCAATCATCTGCTGGTTGGGCTGGTGATCTGGTTCGCCAAGCGCGAGAACTTCGCCCAATCGGGGGTGTTTGACCTTTTCCCCCTGATGTTCGACTTCAACATGATGTCTCTGGGCGCGGCGACGGCGCTCTTGTGGCAGTCGAACTCCTTTGCCGTGGCGCTGACGCTCTTGCCCGTTTACCTGGTCTACAACACCTCTAAAGTGCCGGCGTTAGAGCGTAAAACCGAAATAGATCCCAAAACCGGGGTATTTAACGCCGGGTACTTCAACCAGGAATTCGAAAAGGAATTCAAGCGTTCCAACCGCTTCGCGCGGCCGCTCACCGTGGTCATGGCCGATTTAGACTTTCTACGCACGATCAACAACACCTACGGCCACCTGGCCGGAGATGAGGTCTTGATCGGCGTCGCCAACATCTTAAAGGCCTCGGCCCGTGAATATGACGTGGTTGCCCGCTTTGGTGGAGAAGAGTTCGTCATCCTGATGCCCGAAACCTCCGCTGAAGAAGTCTTTGAACACGTCGACTCCATCCGCCGGCAGATCGAGCAGGCTGAGTTCACCGTGCCGACCAGCATTACCCCCATCAAAGTCACGATGAGCTTCGGCATCGCCGAGCGGCAGGGTCACGAGCAGACCTCCAAACTGCTCCTTCACAATGCAGACGCGGCCCTGTACCACTCCAAGTTAACGGGCAGGAATCGCGTTTCCATCTACACCGATACCGGTTACAAAGATCTGTTCGCGCCGCTGGCGGCGTCGGCCTGTCCGGCCAACCTCCAGCCCGTGAACAGACCACATCGCAGAGCCCACAGGTAGCAAAGCTTTATGAGACTCAAACGCATCCAAACCCTCTTCCCATATCTCTTCCTCTGTCTGGCCCTCGCAGGGCTGGCCTGGCCGGCCGCGAGCGCCTCCGCTGGGGTGCGCTCCTGCCGGACCGACCCCATCCTGACTTTCTCAGACGGGAGCCAGTTAACGGTCAAGGCAGTCATTGAAACCGAACTGGTGAACGTCGAGCAAGTGATTTACACCGTGCACATTCCTAAAAACCTCGCGCTCACGCGCGAGGTACACACCGCCGGGGGCATGGGTGGCAGGGAGGTTGTGGTGTGGATTGCCGACCAGGAACCGGGAGAGTATCAGAGCAGTACCCTGGTCATCGTCAAAACAGCCGCAAACGGCGTTAAGGTAAAAGCCGTTGCCGTCCTTAACCCTGGCACATTTGGCGCCGTAACTGGTCTGGCTGGCGAACCACTGGTCGTCAACCTGCGTTCCGATGCCGGCCCCTCATCCGATGGCTGGGTGAACCCCTCATCATCGGTGAGCTCGCAGTGAACTTGAATGGTTGAGGGATTTTCCCGTCCCGACGAGTACCCGCCATGAAAAACCTTCTGGGCGGATCAGCGGCTGAAAACCGGACGGCGCTGACAGCAGGCTTCATAGGCGGCCTGCTGTTAGGGTTGTCCTGGCTGGGCGGCGCCCCGGCGTTCACCTATCAGCAGGTAGGGCTGGCGGTAGTGCTGGCCGGATGCGTGGTGCTGGCCGACTATTTCCCGATTCACATCCGCTATGCTACCAAAGTCTCACTGATCAGCGCGCCGCTGTACCTGGCGGCAGTGCTGTTACCGCGCCCGCTGGCCCTGGTGACGGCAGGCGTGGGGATTTTCGCGGCAGATTGGCTGACCCGCGCCTCGCGCGGGTTATTGCCGCTCGATTTCATCCAGGACCCGGCCCGCTGGACCATCATCATGTTCTGCGGCAGTACACTTGCCCGGTTTGCGGACCTGTCTACCGGCCTTCCCAACCTCTGGCTGGTAGCCGCCGCGGCGGCCATGTTCCTGCTGGATGTCATCACATTTTCGGTATTTACCTGGCTGGATATCCGCGAGCCGCTGGGCCGGCTGATCTCCAGCGGCATTGCCCAAATGTTCGACATTGAGATAGTGCAGTACAGCATCGGCATTCTCGGCGCGCTGGCCTACCGCCAGGCGGACTGGTCGCTCTGGCTGTTGGCCGTCCCGGCGGTCATCACTTATCTGGTCTTTAAAAAGGGCAAGGAATTAAATCATGCCACGCGCGAACTGCTGGTGAACATGGCCGATGCCGTTGATTTGCGTGACCGGTACACCGGCGGCCACTCGCGGCGGGTAGCCGAACTGTGCGGCCGCATCCTGGCTCAAATGGGCATTGTGGGGATCGAAGTCGAGGTGATTCTAACGGCTGCGCGCCTGCACGACATCGGAAAACTTGGCATCCCCGACACGGTACTGCTCAAGCCGGAATGGCTCACCCCTGCCGAATGGGAAGTCATGCGCTCGCACCCCGCCAAAGGGGCCGAACTGCTGGCCGGTTACGCTAACTTTGCGCGCGGGGCCGAGATGATTCGCCACCACCACGAATATTGGAACGGGCGGGGCTACCCCGATGGGCTGAAAGGGCGCACCATCCCCTTTGGCGCGCGGGTCATCGCCGTGGCCGACGCCTTCGATGCCATGACCACCGACCGCCCTTACCGCCGCGGCAGCAGCAAGGCCGAGGCCGCCCAGGTACTGCTCGCCGGGCGCTACGTGCAGTGGGATGGCGAGGTGGTTGATGCGCTGTTGGCCGCGCTAAGAGATGAACTGGACGAGCCAGCCGTACTGCCCGTGAAACCCGATGCCGAAAACCCCTTCGTCGTGAATGCAGTGAAAAACAGCGATGCGTTATAATAAACGCATCTATGAACGCCTTCTCTCTTCCCAACCCGGTTAAAATCACGGATGTCCGGGCGCTCCAACCCAAACGGGGTGCCACGCTCATTAAAATCGAGACCGACGCTGGCGTGTGCGGCTACGGCCCATGCGGCGAATCGGGCCCGACGGCCCGCGCGGTCATTGACCTGCTGCACCACGGACGCCTGCCGCACCTGGGGCTGATCGGCAAAGACCCGCTCGCCATCCAGGTTCATTACCACAACCTCTTTTACGCCTACCCACAGCGCGGGCGGCACGTGCGCGTCCTCAGCGGCATTGACATTGCCTTGTGGGACCTGGCGGGCAAGCTGTTGGGCCAGCCGGTCTCCAAATTGCTGGGCGGCAACTTCCGCGAGGAAATCCGCCTCTATTCGCACTGCCGGGGCGGAAATTTCCTCGACCCCGGCTTCTGGCGCGAGACAGCCGCCGAACTTAAAGCCGACCCGCACGGCTTTACGGCCTATAAAATTGACATTCACCACGTCACCGGCACGCCGATGCAGCAGTACATCCCTTCCCTCGGCCCGCAGGAAGTTCGCGCCATTGGCAGAGCGTACACCCTGGCGCGCGAAGCCCTCGGCGATGAGATTGACATCATCGTCCACTGTCACAACGAGCTAGATCTGCCCAGCGCCGTTCAGGTGGCCGCCGCCGTCGAGCCGATCCGCCCTCTGTATTTTGAAGACCCCATCGCCCCGGCCTATTCTGATGCATGGGCGGCCCTGCGCCGCGCCGCGCGCGTCCCCCTTCTGACGGGCGAAAACATCGAACTGCCCGAAGGCGCTCTGCCCTTCCTCCAGCACCAGGCCGTTGACTGCCTCCAGCCCGATCTGATTAATTCCGGCGGCATTTCGGGCGTTAAAATCATCGCCGAGATTGCCGCCCTGTACCGCATCCCGGTCATGCTCCACAACGTCAGCGGCTACGTCCTCAGCATGGCCTCTCAGCAGGTCTCGGCGGCGCTGTTCAACTGCCCCATGCTCGAATGCGTCCGCCGGCCCGAAGACGCTCCCGAAGCCGCCGCGCCCTTCCCGGCCATCCAGGGGGGCCGTCTGCGCGTCTCGCAAGAGCCGGGGATCGGCGTGACGCTCAACGAAGAATGGCTGAAGGCCAACCGCGCCGAGGGCGAACCCTGGTGGGGGTAAGAGCGATACCAATGCAAGAAGATCCTTCGCATGATCTGAAAGGATAACCGTGCCGCGCCGCCGACTAGCCGATGAACTTTCTGTTGATGAACTCCGCCAGTTGTTGATCGAAAAACGCCGCGCCCAGCGCCAAAAGCGCATTGACTATTACCGCCGCACCGGGCGCGTCATCCTGGTGGAGCCGTCCGCGCCGCCTGCTTCCATAGATGCGCTCCAGGCCGCGCCGCTCGACGCCGCCCCCCTCCTCGAAGATGAAGCGCCCCGCCGCCCCAGCCGCGCCCGCCTCGTCCTCGACCGCCTGCTTATCCTCATCGAAATCGCCGCCGTCGCCGGGCTGGCTTACATCATCTGGAACGGCGTGAACATCATGCGCAGTCTCAACGCCGAAGTCGCCACCGTCCTCGAACAGCCCACCCCCAGCCCCACCCCGCTGATCTCGGCGGTGGTACTGCCTTCGGGCCACACGCCCCCCACCAACGGCGTCACCCGCTTTAACGAAGAAGAAATCCCCGCTCACCTGCGGCCCCTGGTGCAGTCGCTCGCCGCCGCCGTCACCTTGCCCACTCCCAGCCCACAGCACGCCGTCAACATCAAAATCCCTGCTATTAACGTCTTTGCCCGCGTAGTGCAGGGCGACGATTGGGAACAGCTAAAGAAAGGGGTCGGACAGCACCCCGGCACGCCCAACCCCGGTGAAACCGGCAATATTGTCCTCTCGGCCCACAACGACGTTTTCGGCGAGATTTTCCGCGACCTCGACCAGCTTAAACCCGGTGATGAAATCATCCTCTACACACAGCAGCAGGCTTTCACCTACGTTGTGCGCCAGACGCAGATCGTCGAACCCACCCAGGTGGAAGTCATGGCCCCCACCCGCGAGCCGGTCGTCACCCTTATCTCATGCTATCCCTACCTGGTAGATAACCAGCGCATCGTCGTCACTGCTGATTTGCTGAAATAAGGCGTTTTCAGGATTCCGCGGACTGCGGCTCAGGCCGCCAGTTGCCGTACACGTCTACCTTCACCCCCTCTTCCTTGGGGCGCACGCCGTGAACGATCAACCCAGGCCGGCCCAGCGCCTGGCCGCCCTCCTGCCGGTTGCGCGGATCACGAAAGCCCACCCGCACCAGCCGCCGCCACCGCCCACTACGGTTCACCGCCGACCCATGCACCGTATACAGGTGAAAGACGACCACATCCCCGGCCTTCGCCGGAACCGCAACGGCATCTTCCAGCCGGTATTGGTCGGTAGGCAGGTGAGGCTCGGTATCCGGCCCGGTGATATGCTCTAACTTCCCCAGTTTGTGACTGCCTGCCAGAAACTTAATACAGCCGCTTTCTTCATCGGCGTTGTCAATATGTACCAGCGCATCTATGTAGCGCCCGTCGGCATGTGGGTAGAAAGGCACATCCTGGTGCATCGGGAAGGGCGCGCCGGCCTCTGGCCCTTTGGCGTGCAGGGTGTTGTGATGGATTTCCACCGCCTCACTGCCCAATAACTGCGCAATGGCCCCGGCCAGTTCGGGTTTGGTCAGCGCGCGCATCCACGCCGCCGAGTAGTGCTGTAGTTCGTGAATGCTCACCATCAACGCCTTCTGGTTGACCTCTTCTTCCATGTACTCCTTACGCCAGGGGCCGCGCCAGGCCGAATTCCAGTTGGCAAAGGTCTCCATCACCTCCATCAACTCGCGGCTCAGGGCCTCCATCTCGGCGGGCGAAAAAACCTGCTCCAGCCGCAAAAAACCGTTCTCGTTGAAAAACGCAATCTGTTCCTGGGTCAGCATGGGGTTTCTCCTCATAAAAATGTTTTCTCACAGGTACGCGGCCAATGTTTCATCTGGATCGCGCTCCTGCTCTTAATTTAAGAATGATTGTATTATAAATAATGTAGGTATATAATGCTTCGTATTAAGCATTACATCACCGCCAACGGGCATATCAGCCCGGCTATCCAGGGCCACATCCCCTGCGCCACGAGCGCGCTCCCGCGTCCACGCAGCGCAAAGATCGAATATACGAAAGGAAAGGTTTATGGCAACCATCGCGCATATTGTTTACCAGCCCACCAGCCAGGAATACGAAGAGAAGCGCAGGGATTACCTGCGCGTTCCCATCCCCCAGGCTATGCTGATTGCCAATCACGGCATCGAGGGCGACCAGAAAGCCGGTCATCACCCCGACCGCCAGCTCAACCTGATCTCTACTGAATGGCTGGCCGTACAGAGGACCAAAGGCTACCGCACCGCGCCGGGCCAATGGGGCGAGCAGATCACCCTGACAGGCGTGGCGGTCGAAACTCTGCCGCCCGGAACCCGCCTGCGCCTGGGAGCCGAAGCCTGCATTGAAATCACCAAGCCGCGCACCGGCTGTGACCGCCTCACCGCCGCGCAGGGCCAATCCATCGAAGGGGTAGGGCCCATTGGCGCGCTGGCAAAGGTCATCTCCAGCGGCGTCATCCACGTGGGCGACCCCGTCACCGTGTTGGCTGTTGAACCGGCCTCCAGCGGGTAAGATTCAAAACTGCGTGTACGCTATGGGCGCGCCCACAGCGTACACGCAGTTTAATACCCGCCAGACGGGATCAGAAAACTAATCCACCTGGTAGGGAACTTCGATGATAATCACCCCAGGACGCAGCAGTAACCCCATGCGCAGCATAAAAGCCGTCTGGCTGTGCAACAGGCCCGTCCACCAGTGACGCGAGACGAACTGCGGCACGACCACAGTAATCACCTCGTTGGGCTGGCGGATGGCCCGCAGTGATTCGATGTAATCCATAATCGGCTCAATCAGCAGGCGGTACGGCGAGTTCAATACCACCAGGCGCACCCCTTCGCCCCACAGGCTCCACTTTTCTTCGATGCGTTTGGCCTCTTCCGGGTCAAGCGACACATACAGCGCCGTCACGTCGGTCGAAAGGGTCAGGGCGTAGCGTAGTGCGGCCAGGGTCCCCTGATGCACGCCGCTGATCAACAGAATCACCCGCTGGCGGTTAATGCGCGGCACCGAGCGGTTGCGGTCGAGCGAAAGCTTGCGCGCCAGCGACGTGTAATGGCGGTGGATGCCGGTAAAACCCAGCACCAACAGCGGAATCAGCAGCACCACAATCCAGGCCCCATCGCGGAACTTGGTGATGCCAAACACCAGCGTCACCACCGCCGTCAGAAAGGCCCCAATGCCATTGGCAACCATCTTGAGGCCCCAGCGCGGGTCGTGGCGCAGGACGGAGCTTTTCTCGGTAATCGTCTCGCCAGGTTTCAACTGGCGTGTCTTCCACCACCGCAGTGCCATGCCCAACTGCGACAGCGTGAATGACAAGAACACGCCGATGGCGTAGAGTGGGATCAGACGGTTGACGCTGGCGTCAAAAATGATAATCAGGAAGCCGGCGGCAAAGGCCAGGGCGACAATGCCGCGCGAAAAGACCAGACGACTGCCGCGGAAAGTGAATTGGCGCGGCATGAAGCCGTCTTGCGCCAGGATGGCCGCCAGGCGCGGGAACCCGGCAAATGCGGTGTTGGCCGCCATCACCAGGATAACGGCGGTCATACCGACTACGGCCAGGTAATAGATGCCCTCACTGCCCGCCACGGTACGCGCCAACTGCGAGATGACCGTCTCTAGTTCCGAAGGCACAGCGTGGGTTTGCGTCGCCAGGAAAGTAATCCCCACAAACAGGGTCGCCAGAATCGCGCCCATCCACAACAGGACAATCCCGGCGTTGCGGCTGCGCGGTTCCTTAAAAGCGGTGATGCCATTGGCAATTGCCTCGATGCCGGTCATGGCCGAAGTGCCGCTGGAGAAGGCGTGCAGCAGCAAGAAGGGCGTCAGCGCCGCCGCCGCGCCGTGCGCGGAGATTTCCGGCGGGTCCACCACCACCCCCAACGTGCCGGTGAAGTAGCGGAACATGCCGAAGATCACCATGGAGAGCATCAGAAGCAGGAAGATATATGCCGGAATCGCAAACGTGATGCCCGACTCGCGTACTCCACGCAGGTTCACAATCGTCACCAGAGCTACCAGCACCAGGGCGATTTCGATGCGGTAGGGGAAGAGCGCCTCATTCCATGAGACGATCTGCGCCACTGCCGAAGAGATAGATACCGCCACCGTCAGGATGTAATCGGTCAGCAGGGCGGCCCCGGCCACCTGAGCGGCCATATCGCCAAGGTTTTCGCGCGAAACCACGTAGGCCCCGCCCCCATTGGGGTAAGCGTGGATGGTCTGCTCGTAAGAGATCACCACAATCGCCATCAGCCCCACAATCGCAAGCGAGATCGGGAAGGCATATCCCAACGCGCCCATCCCCGCGGCCACCAGGATAAAGAGGATTTCTTGAGTGGCGTAAGCAGTAGAAGAGAGCGCGTCTGAAGCGAATACGGCCAGGCCCACCAGCTTGCCGATGGTCTCGTGTTCAGCATCAGCAGTGGGAAGCGGACGGCCAAATAACCAGGTCTGCCAGGTGCGAGCCGGCGGCTTGTTCGATGATTTCCGCAAGATGGGATCCTGAATCTGCATAAATATCAATCCTTGTCAAACCCACCCGTCATGTAGCGCAGGCATGCGCTCAGCGCCGGGGGTTGATTATAACGCAGAATCGTTTTCTATTCCCCCTCCATGCCGGGCCGCGCCTCACCGGCTATCTCGGATCCGGCGCGCCCCCTCGATCATCGCCAGGTAGCCGTCTACCGGCACATAGTCTGGGATGGAATTGCCCGAACCGAGCGCGTACCCCCGCGCCATCTGGCGGTAGCGCGCGCCGCGCTCAGCCACAATCTCCACGATCTCAGCGGGAGCGCGCTGGCACAAAATATCCACGTCAATGCCCCCTAACAGCCCAATGCGTTCGCCGTACCGCTCGATCCAGCATTCAAACGGCGCGATCACGTCTTCATTCGAGTGCTTGGCGTTGATGCCCAGGGCAATCACGTCATCCATCACCGTAAAAATATTGCCGCACGAATGCCATAAGAAGGGCTTGCCCGCCGCGCGGATAGCTCCGATCACGCGGCGGTACTGCGGCAGGATGTACCTGCGGATGATCCCCGGCGAGGTCAGCGTGGAAGTTTTAAAGCCCAGGTCGTCGCCAAAGCGCGGAATAGCAAACAGGTCGCCGTAGCGGCGCAGGAACTCACTCCACACCGCCATCATCAGGTCGCCAATGCGCTCGTGGACGGCCTGGAAGAGTTCGGGGTCATCCACGCTCATATAAGCCAGGTATTGAAAGCCCACCAGGTCTTCGCTGATCTCAAACACTCCATTGCCCACCCCGCCCAGGGCCTTCATGCCGGGCGGCATATGGCGGGCCAGTGCGTCAAAGCGCCGACCAGCGGCCTGCCAGAAGCGCCCCGGCAGTTCATCCCAGGGATAGCGGCGGTAATCGGCCCACGATTGGATCGGCCCCGGCTTATGCCCCGAAAGCGCCCCGTTTTCCGGCAGAATTTCGGTGATGCACACTTCAAACGAGACGGTATCATAGCCCATCACCTGCCAGAAGCGGCAGTACTGGCGAAAGAACTCGTCCAGGTCAGCGTCGTCCCCGTCGAACAGGTCGGCGAACCGGGTGTTCAAAACAGCTTCCATAATGCGCGGGCTGATAATATGCTCATAAATGGGCAGACGCGCGGGCCGGCGGTTGTTTAACACCTCCAGCATCATGCGGTAATCGTTTTGCAAAGGTAGAGCGTCCATGTTCGCCTATACCACTTCTGGGATTAACAGTTCAACGGCCACGCCGGGGCCGTCTTCACGGTTATACATGCGCGCCTTGCCGCCCACTTCCCACAACAGCGCTGAAACCGTCGCCAGCCCCAGACCCATCCCTTCGACCTGCCCGGTGAAATCCTTCTCCGCCTGAAAATAAGGCATCCACACCTTCTGCAAATCTTCCGGCGAAAGGTGCACGCCGTTATCGCGGATTTCGATGAGGGTCTGGTTATCTTCGGTCGTGTCCACCAGCACTTCCACCGCCGGGTCGAGATTGGGATGGAATTTGCGGGCATTCTCCAGGATCTCCTGCAAAATCAGATCCATGGCGCGGTAAGACAGCCTGAGACACGTCTCTGGAGGGATGGCACGCAGGGCCTTGACCTTCGCTTCCGCGATTCCCAAATCCTTGCAGATGCCATGCACCAGTACTTCGAGGTTTGCCAGCCTGAAGTAACTGCCGGTTTTCGAGATGGAATGCGCATTCAGGTAGCCGAGGATGTCATTAATCTCCGAAAACAGGCGTTGGGCTTCATGGGTGAGTGAATCGGCCATCATGGCCGACTGCGGGTCCTGCTGGCGGAGCAGTTCGGCGATCATCAGGATGTTGGACACGGGCGTGCGCAGCTTATGGCTGACCGCGCTGTGGAAGCTCCACAGCTCTTTTTGCAGTGATAAACGGTCGCTCATATCGGTAATGCGCACCAGCAGGCCGCTTTTGCGCCCACCGGGCAGGTTAAGCACCTCTACCTGCAGCCAGGTGGCCCTGGAACGCTCCGTCTGCGGTCGAATAAGGAAGAGCGCGTCGCGGTGATTGACCGGGTCCATCCAGTGCTGCCAGGCTTCTTCGGGTTCACAGCTATACTGCCGCCGCACCCAGGCATGGAACGGCTCAGCCATCCTTTCCTCAGAAGGCAGGTTCAGATAAGTACGCGCCGCCGGGTTGGCGTAAATGATGCGGTCTTTTTCATCCAGAATGCAGTAACCCTCTCTGGCCTGGTCCACCGTCCACACAAAGCGGGCGCGCTCGGTCATCAGACTGCGGTAGCGGTTAAGGCGCATGATGGTTTTCACCCGCATGCGCAGTTCTTCGCGGTCATACGGCTTGGTGAAAAAGTCATCCGCCCCGGCTTCGATCCCCTTTAGGCGCGATTCGCGGTCGCCCAGGGCGGTGAGCATCAGGATGGGGACCTCCGCCAGCAGTGGGTCGGCGCGCATCCGCCGGCAGACTTCGTAACCGTCCATCCTGGGCATCATAATATCGAGCAGTACCAGATCGGGCGTAAATTCGCGGGCTTTTTCGAGGGCTTCAAACCCGTTCTGCGCCTTGACGACGGTATATCCTGGGGCCTTTAAAAACGCCTCCAAGACGAGTAAACCACCTGGCTCATCGTCCACAATGAGAATCAAGCCCTGGCTGTCTGGCATTCCCCACTCTGCTCCTCGGTGACCTTTAGCTGATATTATATGGAAACTTAAACGCAGTGTAAACCAAATCTCGCCAGGTGGGTACGAAAACGGCGTAAAAAAGGGGGAAAACTACAGAAGCTCATCCACGCAGGCCCGCAGGCCCTCTTCCCAGGTTGGCAGTGCCAGGCCGAGCACGCGCCGGACCTTCTCGGTATTCAGCCGCGAGTTGAGCGGTCGCCGCGCAGGCGCGCCAAACGAGGCCGTTGTCACCGGCTCCACCCGCCTGAGCGCCAGCGGAACGCCGCGCCGCCGGGCGGCCTCCCAAATAGCGAGGAAAAAGCCGTACCAGGTCGTTTCGCCGCTGTGGCACAGGTGGTAAACGCCCGCCGGAAAGGCAGGCAGGCTCATGGCGCGTTCCAGCCCATCCAGCACCGCCCGCGCCAGATGAACCGCGTAAGTCGGCGCGCCGTGCTGGTCATGGACGATGCGCAGAACTTCCTGCTCGCGGGCGCGTGCCAGCATGCTGGTAAAAAAGCTCTTGCCCGCCCCCCCATAAACCCAGGTGGGGCGGAAGATCAGATAACGCCCGCCCGCCGCCGCGATGCGCCGGTCGCCTTCCAGCTTGGTGCGCCCATAGGCGTTCAGCGGCGCAGGGGAATCATTCTCACACCAGGGGGCTTCGCCTTCGCCAGAAAAGACGTAATCGGTTGAAAAATGCACCAGGGGGATCTGAC
>DAOUAC010000153.1:0-22044 GCA_034434155.1 Anaerolineaceae bacterium | reverse complement strand
GCGGAACGACTTCGGGGAAGATGTGGGTGGGGATGCCCAGGCGCTCCAGCATCGGTTTGGCCCAGGCCCGCCGGCGGGTATCGTAGCATTGGGTGGTGGTGGCGTTGGTGAACTCGCAGACTTTGCGCCCGGTCATCCAGTAATTGAGCAGGTCGGGGATGGTCAGGAAGGTTTCGGCCACCTCAAGCTGCGGCGAATTCTGCATGACCATGGCGTACAACTGATAGAGGCTGTTCAACTGCATGAACTGAATGCCGGTTTGGGCGAAGATCTCTTCGCGGGGGACGCGCTGACAGGCGGCTTCGACCATGCCATCGGTGCGCCCGTCGCGGTAGTGGTACGGGTTGCCCAGGAGCGCGCCGGTGCGGTCGAGCAGGCCAAAGTCAACGCCCCAGGTATCTAACCCCACGCCGTCCAGACTGCCGCCGGTTTCTTTAACGGCCAGTGCCAGCCCGCGCCGGACTTCGCTCCACAGGTTGAGGATATCCCAATGCAGACCGTCAGGCAGAGGGACGGGCGTGTTGGGGAAGCGCGAGATTTCCGCCAGCCGGATGGCAGTGCCGTCAAACCTGCCCAGGATGGCGCGGCCGCTTTCCGCGCCGAGGTCAAAAGCCAGAAGATTGAGGGTCTTAGTCATCCGCAGCTCCTTGAGGATTGGGTTAACCCACGATTGCCTGGATTTTAGCCTGAATCGCCTGGGCTTCTGCCGGGGTGAGCGCGCCCATTTCGTAATCACAGCGCCAGGTGGCCCCGGCGGCCAGGGTCTGAACGTTGCCCTTGGCCTTTTCGGCGCTGTAGCCTTCGGGTTCGGCGGTAGCCGGCAGGATCATGCCCAGAGCGTCCTGGTCGGCAGTGCGGCAGATCCAGCGCACGCCCTTGGGGAGCTGGTCTGGGCGGTGGCGCACGTAGTCAGCGGAGCCATCGGGCAGGACCTGGAGGGTGTGGGCCCAACCCTCGTCATCGGCGCAGTAGTCAATGAAAAAGACGACTTCAGGGTCAAAGGCCAGGCCCGGTTCGAGGATGTGATGTTTTTCAGGGTGGACGGCCAGTTCGGCGAGGAATTCTTTGTAGCCCGGCAGGGGGTGAACGTGCGATGGGATGCTGGTGCGTGGGCGGACGTGAGCGGCGTCGTAGGGGGCCGAGTAGACCAGCCGGGCGTTATCTACCGGGCGGAAGTTGATGTGAGCCAGGTACATCAGGTCCATGGGGCTGTTTTTGAGGTTGGTGACGGTCAGCCCGGCCCAGAAGGTGGATTTGCCCGCGTAGAGGCGGGTGTAGGGTTGGGCGACGTAGTTGTAATTAAAGGCCACCGTATGCTGGTAACTGCCGCCCATTTCGAGATAGAGACCGCGTTCATCCTCTCCGGCGATCACCCAGGCGCGTTGATAGGGGGCGTTGGGCAGTTCGCCGTGCAGAGGGTGGCTGTCGGTTGGGCCGGGAACGCCCATCGCCACCGCGCCGCAGTGCAAAAGAAAACCACCGTAGGTTTCGAGGTAGGTGCGGGTAGCGCGGGGTTGATCGAACATGGATTTCATCGTCAGGCTGCGCCCCTGAAAAGCCGCCGACCAGATTTGCTGGCCCTGGAACGGCAACAGTACCAGTTCGCCCTGCTCGTTCTTAAACCGCAGGGCGCACACGCCGCTCTCGAAGCGGAAGGCGGTGGCAGTGAGTGGGCCGAACTCGATGAGCGTGGTTTCGCGCTCTGTAAAGCAAGCAGGTGAAAGGAAGATTTTCGTCTGAGCCATGAGCGTTTCCTTTGAAGAGCAGATGAAGATTGCGCGCGACCTGTGCTGTGGTGTTTCTGTATGACTATAGCATGGAAAGCAGAAAAAGACGAAGAAATTGGCTTTTCATTTTGGATGATTTGTAGTACATTGACACCGAAGACTGCGCATTGTAGAGGCGGCGCCGTGCGAAACCGGGGTGGAAGGAATTTGATCGGCGTGGCCTGGCAACCTTAGCAGATGCAGGCATACCCGGACCGGTTAAAAATCCCGATGGGTTAACGATCCACATCCTTTTCAAGACAGGACCCCTGTGCTATGAAACAACCCTTCGTGTTATACGTCCCCAACCCGCTGGTCGAAGAAAACCCCTTTCGCACCATGAAGCCAGATTTCACTCCGCCTCCCACCTTTAAAGAGGCGAAAGGCTGTCTGCCGCAGCCCTTCTGGCTGGGGGGCGAGGCGGCCATTGAGTGCTACTGGAAAAGCTGGGAGATTGGTTTTTCGCACCTACTCAGCCCGACGCAAGAGAACGGGTTTGTGTCACCCTATCTTGATACAGCCTTCAACGGCCACCTGTTTATGTGGGATTCGGCCTTTGCTATGTTCTTTGGCATGTACGGCAGCCGGGCTTTTCGCTTTCAACGCACGTTAGACAACCTTTACTGTAAGCAGCACCCCGATGGCTACATCTGCCGCGAGATTGACGAAGCCGATGGGCAAGACTGCTTTGAACGCTTCGACCCGTCTTCCACCGGCCCCAACGCGCTGCCCTGGGCCGAGTGGAATTACTTTGTGCGCTTTGGCGATATGGAACGACTGCGGATGGTTTTTCCGGTGCTGCTGGCCTACACTCAATGGTTCGAGACCTACCACACCTGGCTGGATGGGACTTATTGGTCATCGGGGTGGGGGTGCGGGATGGATAACCTGCCGCGTATGGAGCCGGGCTACCATCCGGCTTTCAGCCACGGGCGCATGAGCTGGATTGATGCGAGTTTTCAGGCGATCCTGGCGGCGGATGTGCTGGGTAAGATGGCTCATGTTCTCAGGCGCGAGCGCGACACCGCCCTGCTGCTGGCACATGCCGACCAACTGGCGAGCCATGTGAACGAGCTGATGTGGGATGAACATTCGGGGTTTTACTATGATCGTTTTGCCAACGGCTCGCTTTCAAACATGAAGCACATCGGCGCGTATTGGGGGCTGATCTCTGGGGCCGTGCCAGAAGAGCGTTTGGATCGCTTTGTCTCGCACCTGGACAGCCCGCTGGAGTTCAACCGTCCGCACCGCATCCCGGCGCTGGCGGCCAGCCACCCGGCCTACTCGCCCGATGGCAATTACTGGAACGGCGGGGTATGGGCTCCGACCAACTACATGGTGCTGAAGGGCCTGCGTGCCACCGGCTATGGCTCGCTGGCGCATCTGATCGCCCGCAACCACCTGGACAATGTGGTGAAAGTTTTTGAAGATACCGGAACCGTGTGGGAGAACTACGCGCCTGAAATGCCCAAGCCGGGCAACCCGGCCAAGCCCGATTTTGTCGGCTGGTCTGGGCTGCCGGCGATTGCGGTACTGCTGGAAGAAGTCTTTGGCTTGCAGCCAGATGTGCCTGCGAATACTTTGGTGTGGGACGTGCGCCTGCTGGACGAGTTTGGG
Organism: Anaerolineaceae bacterium; assembly: GCA_034434155.1. GTDB lineage: Bacteria > Chloroflexota > Anaerolineae > Anaerolineales > Anaerolineaceae > DSYU01. Next base: position 18,661 of record DAOUAC010000153.1, on the reverse strand, counting down.
GTGGAGCAGTATCCTTTTGGCGCGGATGGGTTGATTGACCTGCGCTGTGAGGCGCGCGACTCGGCTCTGGAGCGGCCCGTCATCCGGGCGAAATCGAATATTCGGGTGAAATTAAAGCTCCATTGGAACGGCGGAGAGGAAATCATCCAGTTATAGCATTTCTCATTTGCCGATCACGGCCAGCAGTTTCTTTAAATTCACGTTGGTTGGCTCGCCGCGCTCATCCCAGTGACTGCGGCAGCCGGGGTAGTCGAGCAGTACGCCCTGGCACGGGACTCCGGCGTCGTGGACCTGCCAGCCGGCGTCCCAATTGGTGAGGGCGCACGACAGGCCGATCACGCCCACGTCGGTCAGCCGGCTGCACGACCCCAGTCCGATGCCGCGCAGGTCATCGGGCAGGATGTAGGCCTCAAAGCCGTGTTTTTCGCCCAGTTTGGTGATGTGATGGACGGTGCAGGTGGGGGTGCAGCCCTGGCACTTGCCGCCCAGGTCGGTGCGCACGGCCTGGCATTCTGGGCCATTGTGATCGGCGCGGCGCGAGCGGGCGCACAAACAATCGGGCATGATGACAATCTTGCGGTTGGCGGCCAGGAAGCGGGCGCGGTAAGCGCGGGTGAGGATTTCGGTTCCGAGCATTCCCAAGTGGTATTCGACGCGCGAGCGCGTGACGAGGGGGGCGTCGTAGCGCCAGCGGGCGCAGGCGGCCTGTTGGGCAAAATTTTCGGCCCCCGTCGTATAGTCACCGAGGACTTCCAGGCTGGATTCGGCAAAATCTTCGGCTGCCAACAGACTGCACGCCAGCACCGCCTGGGCGGACTGCTCTTCCAGCGTGCTGAGAAACTCGCCCCACTCGGCTATGCGGGCCGCCTGGGCCGCCATATCCGCCGATTCCAGCCAGGTGACCAGCTTTTTCACCAGGGCGGCGGCCCCGCCCGCGAAGGGTTTAAGATCTACGGGGATTTCATCGGGTTCGCCGGGCTGAGTAAGGCCCTGAAGAAGCGCGCGCGCCACCTTAACGGGCTTTTCCACGACGGGCAGGGGCAGGCGGTCTTGGGTTTCGATCAGACGGGCCAGAAGCCAGGCCGGAATGGGGGGCATATCCAGCGCCTGAGCGCCGTGTTCGCCCAACAGCACGCCCAAAACGAGCAGTTCAAAGGCGGTTTCTTCAAACGAGCGCACTTCGCCCCCCTGGTTGGCTTGGAAGGCGCGAAAAGCCCCCACCGGCGCGGCGAGGCTGGTGCGGGCGTCGGCAATCCATTCATCGGCAAAGGCGGCAATTGCCTGGTAATAGGCGTCGGAATTGGGGCAGTCGGCGGTCAGCGAATAGGGCCTGGGCATGGGCGATTCTCCGGTCGTAAAGTTGGGTTACTCTATCTACGCGGCGGCGCAAAAAACGTTGCATTCTTACTGGAAACTCCCGGCGAGACTGCGATTCTGAAAGCCTGCATATAATTAAGCCAAACATCATGGTCACTTCATCTACCCTAACACGTAAAGAACGTCTGGCGCGTCAGGCACGCGGGCAAGAGGTGGACTGCATTCCCGCGCTGGGCGGTTGGATGCTGGGCGTGCCGGTGCTGGCGCGCATCGCCGGGCTGAGCATTGAACAGTATCTGGCGAACCCACTGGCCGGGACCGTGCGCGCCAACCAGGTTCTGCTGGTGGACGGCATGGTCCAGCCGGTGATCCCGACGCGGCTGGATGAAATTCGCACCGGGCTGGTACAGGAAGAAAAGTTCGCCGGTATCGAGCCAGAGGCGTTAGCGGCCGCGGCAGACGCCCTGCCTGACTCGGAGCGGGAAATCCTGGCGGATTTTGACGGCGCGGCCGAGGAACGGCGCTACCGTGACTATTTTGAGCGCGCTTTCCGCGATTGGGGTGGAATCGAACCGGTCCCTAATTTTTGGGAAATCGGCGGTCACTTTCCATTGTACACCGAATTCGGTTATACCGCCTTTCTGATGGCCTGCGCCCTTTATCCTGAAGCCGTTGGCAAAATTTACTGGGCCCGGAGCGTGCGCTCGCGCGAGCGTGCCAAAATCCTGGTGCGTCTGTACCGCGAGTACGATTTGGTTCCGCTGATGTTCTGCGGCGAGGATGTCTGCAATAACCAGGGGCCGATGGTCTCGCCGGCCTTTTTGCGGCGCTATTACTTCCCAACTGTGCGAATGATTATTGAACCGCTGGTAGATGCTGGCGTGCGGCTGATCCACCACTGCGACGGCGACGTGCGTCCGGTGCTGGATGATTTTATCGAGATCGGTTTTAGCGGTTTGCAGGGGTTTCAATACGAGTTGGGCATTGACCTATGTGCACTGCGTCAGAAGCGCAGCCGCATGGGCGAAGAACTGCTCCTCTTCACCGGGTTGAGCGTCTCGCGGACGCTGCCGTTTGGCACGCCCGCCGAGGTGCGCGAGGAAGTTGATTACTTCATTGACTGTACCGATGGCGGCCGGGGCATGTTTTTGTTCACCAGCAACGTCAGCGGCGTTGAGGTTCCACCAGAGAACCTGATTGCCGCCTACCATCACGTCAAAACCTATCGTCCGGGCCATCCGCGCGCCAACCCCCGGCGGCGGTGGCCGTGGGGAGTGAACCACCATGGCTAGAACGCACGCGCGTATTCCCGAATTTCCGCAGGCCCACGCGATTCCCAACGCGCGGCTGGTGGACCTGCGTGAGGAAACGCGCGGGCTGCGCCAGGATTTGGTGATGGATATTCAAGAACTGATCCTAAAAGCACCGCCGGAGTTGTTTCAGTGCGAAGGCCGCCCGTGCGAGCGGGTAGAGGGCTGTTTTACGCCGCGCAGACTGCGGTTTTGGGGAGTGCAGTGGATTAAACGCACTGGCTATTACCAGAACCTTGAGGCCGCGCCCCCCAACCATCCCTGCCGCAGTCTGCGCTCGATGCTGGCGTGGATGATGCCGGGGGCTGACGCCACGTATTATCTGCTGACGAGCGAAGCCGGTGAAGAGGCCCGGCTGAGTTTTATGGCGCGCGGCTGTAAGGACGAGCCGGTGCCTCCGGCTCTCGATACGCCGCCGGAAGCGGTTACCTTGGTGCGTGATTGGTCGCCGACGCCGCCCATGCCCGCCCGGTTGATCCCTGCGCCAGCAAGGCTGCATGCCCGCTACGGCGGCGACCCGGTGACGGTTTGGCTGAACGGGCGTGTGTTCCACCGCCGGCTGTTCGTGGGGGGAGTTGAAATCCAGGGGAAAGAGCGGCCTCAAGTAGATGTGGTGTTGAACCTGGGCGAAGAGCGCAGCCGGTGGGTAGCAGAAGGGGCCAGAGTGGCTTCGCCAGCGGACCGCTGGGAGAACAAAGGCGAAGGGTTGGTGGGGATGAGCCCGGCTGAGATGGCCGCCGAGGCCCGCTGGGTGATTGACCGTCTGAAGAACGGTCAGAGCGTGCTGGTCCACTGTTACGCCGGGATGAACCGCTCGGCGGCGGTGTGCTGTGCCGTATTGATCTTATTGGAAGGGCTGACGGCGGAAGAAGCCCTGGAGCGGGTGCGCCGCCATCATCCCTGGGCGCGGCCTGATACGCACCATTGGATTGGGCTGCGCTGGCTGGCAAAAGAGATGCGGTTGAAAAGGGCGGTATGAGATCGTTGTTTAAAGGGTGGGCCAACGTGCCGGTTTCAGAGGCCGAGGCGGCTTATTGGGACCGCGAGTTGGACCGGATCTTAAAAATCGCTGTGTGGTCTGTCGTTATCATCATGGGCGGCGGGTTGGGTGGGGCGCTGTTGGGCTGGCTGGCCTGGAGCGTGCCGCAGTTTGCGCCTCTAACGCTGGCGGCGCTGGCTGGTTTGGCGGCGGGCCTGGCCTGGGCGCTCTGGCGGCTGTTGGAGGGGGAGCGTTCGCTCGCGGCTGTGCTGTTAGCGGCGCTGGTGGTGCTGTGCATCATCGCCGGTTTTGAGGGGGCGCAGTACCGGCTGTTTATTCATCAGTTGGGCAGTGAAATCACCGCGCGGCTGGCCGCCGAGCTGACCGTCGTTACCCCGGTTGAGCTTCCGGGGCTTATCAAGATTGTGCTGACGCGGCGTACTGGCCGCGGCGGCCTGGTAGGATATTACCTGCTGCGCTGGCACAGCGCCGGCCCTGCGTTTCTTGTTGCATGGGCCGCGCGGGTGTCGTGGACGGCGGCGGCGGCGCTGGTGGTCATGCGTGTTCCCTGGGTATCCGCTGGTAAGCAGAACGATGTACAAAAATAGAAAATAAATACTAAAATGATCTATACTATCGTAACCAATTGGCGTTTTTTCTAAAGCGAGGTTACGATGGCTGATTTAAAAACCAAACCTACCGCCTCCAGCGTTGAGGAATTTCTTAATGCAATTCCCGATGAAAGCAGGCGCAAGGACGCCTTCGCTGTTTTAGAACTGATGCGCGAAGTGACCGGTGCACAGCCGAAAATGTGGGGCGATGACATCATTGGGTTTGGCGATCACCATTACCGCTATGAGAGCGGGCGCGAGGGCGACTGGTTTGTGGTGGGGTTTGCGCCGCGCAAGCAAAACCTGACCCTTTACCTGACCTACGGATACGAGCAGTTTGGAGACCTCATCCAGCGCCTGGGCAAGCACAAGACCGGCAAAGCCTGCTTATACATCAACAAACTGGCAGACGTTGATCGGGCTGTCCTGCGGGCGCTGATTGAAAGATCGTATCAGAAAAATACCGCCTGAGCGTCTCTCTCTGGCTTTGGCGGAGGGATTACTGCTCGATGGTTTTACGCCGGTTGCTCAGGCTGCGCTGTGATTGCCTGCGGGCCGCGGCGGCGCTGCGCTCTTGCCTTTTTAAGAGGCGTTCTTGCTTGCGGGCGGCCCTTTCTTGCAGTAATTTTTCGCGCCGGGCGGCCCGGTCCTCACGCGACAGACTGCTTGCCATGCTGATGGAATTGATCGTGAAGATTAATATCCCAACGATGGTGATCACCACGGTGATCATGTCGTAGAAGGTGAGGTTAAAGTTCCATAACCGGTAAGAAGGGTTGTCGGTGAAAAAGACAATGGTATTCGCCAGGATCGCTAACACCCGCGTTTCCGTTGGGCCAATCCCTCCGTAGCTGATTCGAAAAACGCCGTTTACGTATGTAGCTAAATAGACAAAGATGGACACCATCATGTAGGTGATCAGAGCGAACAGGGCCAGTTCGAACTGAACATAAGGCGAGATGCCGATGCCGATGAAGATGAGAACCTCATCAACGGTGTCAATGATGTGATCAACAAAGAACCCGTAGCGCGGGCGCTCGATTTTGCGGTAACGCGCCAGGGTGCCATCCAGGCTGTCGCCGAACCAGTTCAAAACAAAGCCGAAACTAGCCAGCCAGAGAAAGCCCTTGTCATAGATGGTCAGAGCGTACCCGAGAAAGATGAGGACCGAAGCAAATAACCCAATCGCGGTGAGCGTATCGGGCACCACCCAGGCCGGCATACGCGCCGCCAGCCACAACAAAGCCTTTTTTTCGACAGAAGCCAACACCGAATTGAGGACTCTGACATGATTCTGGTTTTGAGCTGGATCTGGGTTTTGAGTCATTCGCTATCCTTCTGGTGGGATCATGGAGAGGGGGTGGGGTGCGCTTCTGCTTTGATTGTACAACCTGTTGTGGAATTTGTGGACGATTCAACCGTAATCAGCGGGATTACCGGGGCATTTCGGCGATTGTCTCGGGCCAGATGGGGTAAAACATGGCCCATTGATCGGGCGCGCGGCAGATGAAGCTGGCAAGCACCGCCAGAACGTTTTCGGCGTTGCGGACAATTTCTTCAATCAGGTCGGGGTGGCGCTGCATGGGGATAGGATCGGACGCCCATACCGTATAAGACCCATCGGACCGGCGGCGGGCGCCTAAAACGGTAATGGGCAGGTTGTGTTTTAGAGCCAGGCGAATGTGAAAGACAGGCATGGCCGCCGGTATGCCGAAGAAGCGCGGACGATATTTGGCCTCGGCCACCGGAAGCGGCCGGTCGATGCCGGTGACGACGGTGCGGTTGGCCCGCAGGGTCTGCGAAGCCTGGTGCAAGGCTTCGACGGACATGGGCGTGACCGTCAGCCCGGGCAGGCTGCGCAGTTCATTTTGCCAGCGGTAGCCGCCCGAAGGCTGTGGGTACGAGAGGACGTGCAGCGGCAGTCCGCGCAGTACGATGGCTCTGGCGATGAGATCAAAATTGCTGATGTGTGGAGCGACGAAGAAAGTCCCCTGTTCTTCACGGCGCGCGCGCTCAAAACTGGCCTGAAAGCTCGGCTCAAAATCTACCATTGCCAGGATTTTGTCGGGCCAGCGCAGGTAATGGTAAAAGTCATACAGACTGCGCCCGGTGCTGCGGAAGACGTTGCGCACCAGCACGTCCAGTTCTTGCGCCGAAATTTTTTTCTGATGGATCACCCATTCGTTGGAACGGACGGCCAGAACGGGTGGGGTTTGCTTGCGACTGCTCAACCAGTCGGCAATCCACCGCGAGAGCGGATATCCCAGCCAGGGGGGAACTGCGCTGCTTATCCCCAGTGCCAAAGCAACGGCCGCCCGACTGTTAAGGAAATCCTGAAGCTTCATAGATATTCGCCACCCACCTCTATTCTAAGTTCTCCATCCATGCACTTCCTCAACGGTGAGGAAGCTACGCTTATTATATGCAATCCACCTCAGCTTGGGTATCAAGAAAACATCACGGGAGCGCAAACAAAAATAACCTATTGCTATGATTCTCATCCTGTTTTGCGCCATTTCTAACAGTTTTTTAATGTACTTATGACAAAATTGCCGTAGGCTTATTTTCTACGTTCACGATGGATGCAGTAACATTCAGCATGGTGTTCAAACGAAAACATGGTTGGAGGAAATGAAATGGATATTGCCGGGAAAGACTCCATGGCAACAAAAAACACCCTCGGCGCGGCACGGGCGGCCAGGACGGACGGAAACAGCCGGATTAAATTCTTTATCGGTGGGTTGTTAATCGTTTCCGCCGTAGTTTACCTGATCTTCACTTCCACGCAAAACGCTTCGCAGTACTTTTTAACGGTGGATGAACTGGCCGCCAAAGGCAGCACGTTAGCGGGGCGTGAGATCCGCATTTCCGGGGCGGTCCTGGGCGATACCATCCAATATGACGCTGACACGCTGACGCTGCGTTTTGTCATTGCGCATACGCCGGGCGATAATAAAGAGATCGAGGCGCAGGGCGGGCTGGCGGCGGTACTGCATAAAGCCGCTACCGATCCCAACGCGCGCCGCCTGCAGGTGGAGTATAAGGGCGTCAAGCCCGATTTGCTCCGCAATGAGGCTCAGGCCATTATGACGGGCAAGCTGGGGGACGATGGCGTTTTTTACGCCAACGAACTGCTGTTAAAATGCCCGACCAAGTACGAAGAAGCCCTTCCCGAACAGGCTGAGGCTGGGCAGTAGCCATGATTGTCTTATTTGGTTATGGCGCAATGTTCATTACCTTTCTCCTGGCTCTGTATGGGGCGGGAGCGGCCGCTTACGGTGGGCTGAAGAATCGGGCGGCCTGGGTGGAGTCTGGGCGGCTGGCTATGCTGTTGACGTTCCCCATGCTTTCGCTGGTCGCGGGCATCCTGATCTACCTGTTAGTGACCAACCGCTACGAGGTGGCGTTTGTCTATAACGTCACCAGCAATGCCATGCCGGCGTATCTGAAAGTTACGGCTTTGTGGGGCGGGCAGGCCGGCTCGCTGGTCTTTTGGTCGTGGTTGATGGCCGCGTTTGCCTCGGCCGTCACCCTGCGCCGCTGGGAGCGCGACCGCGAATTCTTGCCCTGGGTGGTGTTCGTCTCTATGGTGACGATTGCCTTCTTTGTGGGCATGAATCTGTTTGTCGAGAATCCCTTTGAGCGTTTCTGGTTCTCTGCGGGACGGGGCGAAATGCAGGCCATGTTCCCGCCAGCCGGAGCCAGCCTGATCCAGCCGAATGATGGGCGCGGGCTGAACCCGCTGCTCCGCCACCCCGGCATGATCATTCATCCCCCGATGTTGTACTTGGGGTTTGTATCCTTTGTGATCCCCTTTGCCTTTGCCGTGGCCGCTCTGGTAACCGGCCGCAGTGATGACCGCTGGATTCGCCTGACGCGGCGCTGGACGCTGGTTGCCTGGCTGTTCCTCTCGCTTGGCCTGGTGTTAGGTGGGCGCTGGGCTTACGACGTGTTAGGGTGGGGCGGCTATTGGGGCTGGGACCCGGTGGAAATCGCCGCGTTTATGCCCTGGCTGACGGGCACGGCCTTTTTGCACTCGGTGATGATCCAGGAAAAGCGCGGGATGTTCAAACGCTGGAACATGGTGCTGATTATCCTGACCTATTCACTGGTGATCTTCGGCACGTTCCTGACGCGCTCTGGGGTGTTATCGTCGGTACATGCCTTTGCGCAGTCGGCAGTGGGCCCGCTGTTTTTTGGGTTTATTGGGATTGAATTTGTCGCCACGCTGGCGTTGCTGCTGTGGCGCTGGAACGATCTGGGATCGGAAGGGCAAATGAACTCGCTGCTGTCGCGCGAGTCGCTCTTCCTGGTGAACAACCTGTTATTTATGGGCATTCTGGCCGTGTGCTTTTGGGGCGTGATCTACCCGTTGGTCTCTGAACTGCTCACCGGCCAGAAGGTGACGGTTGGCCCGCCTTTCTATGAGCGCGCTACCGGGCCGCAGTTTGCCGGGCTGTTGTTGTTGATGGGCATTGCCCCGCTTTCGGCCTGGGGGCATTCGACCTACAAAACGCTGGGGCGGGCGCTTTGGAAACCGGCTCTGGCATCGCTGGTAGGGTTGGGGGCGGCGCTGGCTTACGGCGTGCGCGATTGGGCGGCGCTGTTGGGCTTCTGGCTGGTGGCGTTTGTGGGGTCAGTTACCCTGTACGATTATGCCCGCTCGGTATGGGCGCGGCATAAAGCGCGCGGCGAGAATCTGGCGGTGGCCCTCTGGCGGCTGGTGGAGCGCAACCGGCGGCGTTACGGCGGCTATCTCATTCACCTGGGCGTGATCTTAATGGCGTTGGGAGTCATCGGTATTGAACTCTTCCAGACGGAAACGCAGGGAACCCTGCGCCCCGGCGAAAGTTTGCAGCTCAGCGGGTACAGCGTCACCTTCCGCGAGCTGGCGGAGTTCGACACTGCCGATGGCCGCAACGTGGCCCGCGCGGTGGTGGATGTTACGCGCAATGGTCAGGCGCTGGGTCAGCTCTACCCCCGCCGCGACTACTATTATGCTTCTCAACAGCCCATGACCATTCCAGGCGTGCGCAGTTCCATGGAAGATGATTTGTACGTGCTGTTGGTTGATTGGCAGCCGATTTCGGCCAATGGGGCCACCTTTAAGGTGTATCACAACCCGCTGGTGAACTGGTTATGGTTCGGCGGGCTGGTGTTCATCTTGGGAACGATGGTGGCGGCCTGGCCGGACCGCGACCCTGAACCGGCGCGTGCCCGGTCTGCCGTTGGCAAGGCGGCGGCCAGCCAGGCCTGATCGGGCGGCAGTGAACGAGGGCTGGGATCACCGGCCCTCGTATTGCGAGTCGAAGCAGGGAGATTTACCGGGCCTGCCAGCACTTTAACAATCGAGAGAAGTCACACAAACGTCGGAGATGACCGGCAGAAATAATCGGCGCCGCAGCGGCTCAGGTAGTGGTTCGGCCATGTCTGAGATGGCAGCAAGAGCGGCCTGGGCGGTGGCAAAGCCGTAGGCGGGGTGGATATTTTCCAGCGTATCTGTGACCTTGTGGTAGTTGGGGTTTTGGTCGGCGCCCACGCAGCCGCCGGGCGTGCTCAGACTGCGAATGTTCTGCCCCACTGCAATGGCTCCAATGCCGGACTGCCAGAAGGAACTGTGATCGGAAGCGGAGACGGCAAAACTGTTGTTGAAGTAATCGGCCGTCAGGTTCAGTTGGTAGGCCGTGATGGCTTGAGTAAAACAGCGTCCTACCGCGTCAGATTGGGGAAGGACGCCGACTTGCAGTTCCAGGCAGTGGTCGCCGTCAGAGTCGTAGCTGAACATATCCAGGTTAATCACCCCCATCACGCCAGAAAGATCATGGGTGCGGACGTAATCGCGGCTGCCAAGCATGCCTTGTTCTTCGCCCGTGAACCAGATCAGGCGGATGGTGCGTTGAAAGAAGCGCGAGCGCAGCAGGCGGGCGGCCTCAAGCAGGGCGGCGGCCCCGCCGGCATTATCGTCTGCGCCGGGGGCCAGGGTGTTGGCCGTAGGGCTGGTGCTGTCGAGGTGGGCCGTTAGGATGACAATTTCTTGGGGCGTTGCCTGGCCTGGAATTTCCAGAATCAGGTTTTTCCAGGTGCGGCGCTGGCCCGAAAGCAGAACCTCATAGGGGTCTTCTTCGATCTGCGTGGGTGGATACCACTGCTGCAGTGTCTGCAAGAGATAGGGATAAGCCAGGGCGTTTTCCTGGCCGTTAAAGAGGGCGAAACTGCTGCGGGTGGTGAAGGTATAGGCGTTTTCTCCCATGACGACCGGCTGGGCGCCCGTAAGCCGGGCGACCCACCCGACCCAATCTGCCTGCCGGGTTTCGTCAAGGAGCGATTGAGTCAGTGGGTGGAAGGAGCAGTCGAAGGTAGAGGTCTGTGAGCGGGGGGCGGCCCCTACCGGCGCGCCGGTGGGAGCGAAGAGCGCCAGCGCCGCGGCCCCAACGAGCAGAATGCGCGCCAGAACGGAGCGCGCGTTCACGGCTGAGGCCCCTGGGGGCTGCCGTCTGGGGGAAGTTGCGGTACGGCCAGCGCCGCTGCCGTTGCCAGAGCGGCCTGGACAATTGCAAAGCCGGTTGCGGGGTTGATATGTTCCACCGTATCCTCGGTTGTATGGTAGTAAGGGTTCGGATCACTGGCGCGGCAGCCGTTTTCCTGGTGGCTTTCAAACAGGTCTTGCAGTACTTCCACTGCGCCAATGCGCGCGCTCCAAAAGCTGCCGTGATCAGAGCGGCTGGTGGCCTGGTCGGTGAGATAGTCGTAGGTAAGGTCTAAATCATATTCATGAATGGATTGGGTGAAGCACGTGCCGATCTCTTGAGAAGCCGGCAGACGCCCCACGTGCAGTTCAAAACAGCGGTCCCCGTCAGAGTCGTAGCCGAACATATCCAGGTTGATGACGCCCACGACCCTGTGAGCCGGGTCGAGCGCCTGAGCAAACGCCTGACTGCCCAACAGTCCTTGTTCTTCGCCGGTGAACCAGACGATCTGTAAGGTGCGCTCAAAGGTGAAGCTGTGGAACAGGCGCGCGGCTTCGAGCAGGGCAGCCGACCCACTGCCGTTATCTTCCGCGCCGGGGGCCTGGCGCAGAGGGGCTTGAGAAGTGCTGTCGAGATGGGCGGCCAGGATGACGATTTCATCCGGTCGGGATGCGCCGGGCAGGGTGAGGATCAGGTTTTTCCAGGTGTAGGTCTGGTTGTCCAGTTCAACGGTGTAGGGCTGTTCCTGCACCTGCTCCGGCGGGTACCATTGGAGGATCTGCTGCCGGACCCATGGAAAAGCCTGCGCGTTCTTCTGGCCGCTGAACATCGCCGGGCTGTAACGGGTGGTGATGCGCGCGCGCCGCCCGTCCATCTCCACCAGATCTGCGCCCGAAAGCTTTCGGATCCAGCCGATCCAGTGATCGGGAGTGGTAGTCTGCAATACCGCGGCAAGAGCGGGGTTGTAGGCACAGTTGGGGGCAGGTGCGGCGGTGGTCGTGGCGCGCAGGCCGGGCGCCGCGGTGCGCGTGGGCGCGGGGGCCTGCTGTGTGGGCGCGCTGTGGGTAGGGGGTGCGGCGGTGGGATGGGCGGTCCCCAACAGGCGGGCTGGAAAGGTGCAGGCCGCCCCGATGAGGAAAATGAGGATCACCCCGAAGGTTTTCGGAAAACGTACTACAGGCATGACTTCTCTCCAGGGTGAATTATACAGATGATGCCCGGTTTTGTCTGAAAAACCGACTGCTGAAACTGCTGAAAACAATCCCAGATCTTAAGCTCCGCTTAACCTTAAGCTGATAAGATAAAGAGATTTATAATGCCGTCCATGTGGAAGATATCACAAAAAGACACGAAGAGAACATGAAGCCAAAACTGACTCTCCTGATTGTGCTGGTGTTATGGGGACTGCTGGGGGCATTCGGCCCATCCGCTTACGCGCAGGATGCGAATGAGCCTACAGCTACGCCCGCCGCCCCGGCGGCGACCCCATCGGACAACGAAGTGAACGCCATCGCCAAGCAGATGTTCTGCCCGGTGTGCGAGAATATCCCGCTGGATGTCTGCCCGACCACGGCGTGCCGTGAATGGCGAGAGTTGATCCGCCAAAAACTGGCCGAGGGTTGGACGGAGCAGCAGATTAAGGACTATTTTGTCGCCCAATACGGCGACCGGGTGCTGGCGGAACCTCCGCGCCGGGGGCTGAACTGGCTGGTGTATATTTTGCCGGTGGTGTTTTTCCTGGCGGGGGTGGTGGTGCTGTACACGGTGCTGCGTCCCAAGCGCCGCCCGGCGAGCGCCGTTGGGCCGGGAGAATCCAAGCCGCTGGAAGCCAGCGCCGCAGACGACCCTTACCTGGCGAAGGTCGAAGAGGAACTGCGTAAGCAGTGAGCGCGGTGGGCGGCATGAGAACCATGGAGTAACGGTATATGGAAAAAGAGGCGGTTCAATCAGTAGAAGAATCCCAGGCGCAAACGAGCGCGGCTGGGCAGAAGCGCCTGCCGGTGTGGGTGATTGTGCTGGCGTTTGCGGTGCTGGTCGGGTTTATGTGGTTGATCGGCTGGGGGTTAAGCCGCTCGATGCGCGGGGCTATTGGCATTGGCGACCCCGTGCCGGCGTTTACCATGACCACCTTCGACGGCCAGACCATTCATACGTCGGATTACGCCGGTAAGGTGATTGTGATTAACTTTTGGGCTTCGTGGTGCAAGCCCTGCGAGCAGGAGGCCCGCGAGCTGGAACAGGCCTACCAGCATTACAAAGCCAGCGGTGACGTGGTCTTTTTGGGCCTGGCGTATGTAGATACGGAGCCGAATTCGCTGGCATACCTTTCGCGCTTTGGCATCACCTATCCCAATGGGCCAGATCTGGCAACCAAAGTATCGCAGATGTTCCGCGTCCGGGGCGTTCCGGAGACTTTTATCATTGACCAAGATGGAAAGCTGGCGTATTTTAAGGCCGGGCCTTTCCTCTCGCTGGATGAGATTCTCACCGTGATAGACGGAGTCATCCAGGAGTAAGCGCGGCAAAGGAGACTTGCAACGATGGAATGGATTGGCTCGCTTTTTCTGATTCTGGCGCTGGGGCTGTTGGTGGGGTTCTTTGTAGCGCGTCCTTTCTGGCATCCGGGCTTTCAGCGCCGTGCCGCCGCGCAGTCGGCCCCAGAGAACGAGCTGGAACACCGGCGCTCCAGCCTGCTGGCCGAGCGCGACCGCATTTTGACGGCCCTGCAAGAACTGGAATTTGATTACGTGTTGGGCAAGGTTCCGGCGGAAGATTACCCTGAACAGCGCGCGGCCCTGCTGTACAGCGGCGCGGCGATACTGCGCCAGTTAGATGAGATCCAGGGAGAGGAACAGGGCGTTTCTGGCACGGCCGAGGAGCGCATTGAAGCGGCAGTCGCGGCGCGCCGGGCAGATGCTTCGGCGGTAAAAACGCGGGTTGCTGAAGCTGTAGCCGTAGCTGAGACGAACGGCCGCCAGAAACCAGCCGGTAATGACCCCCTGGAAGACTTAATTGCCACGCGCAAACGCCAGCGCGAGGAAAAATCTGCCGGTTTTTGCCCCGGCTGTGGCAAGCCGGTCCAAAAATCCGATAAATTCTGTTCGCGCTGTGGTCACACCCTTTAGACAGGCGGCGCGGATCTGACAAAGCACGAGGAGCGAGACGATTTTGAAGCCCTTAGCCCATTCTTATCGCCTGTCTCTGCTGGCTCTGCTCGCGGCTGCTTTTCTTCTGGCGGGCTGCGGCATTTCGCTGGCAGAGGATATCACCCCACCTCCCAACTATCGCGCCCCCGCGCAGGGAGCGGCAACCGGCGGCGACGCGAACGTCTCTTTGCCTGCTGGTCCTGGCGACCTGCGCGCTGGAGAAGCGATCTACGCTGAAAAGTGTGCGCCCTGTCACGGCGCGAGCGGCCTGGGCGACGGCCCCGACTCGGCCAGCCTGCCCAACCCGGCGGCCAAATTGGGCGACCCTACGCTGGCCCGTCAGGCTCGCCCGGCGGACTGGTATCAGATTGTGACGGTGGGCAACTTCCAAAAGTTTATGCCTGGGTTCCAGAGCCTGGACGATAACGCCCGCTGGAATGTGGTGGGCTATGCCCTTGCGCTCAGCGTTACGCCCGCAGAGATGGAGCAGGGCCGCGCGTTGTTTTCTGAAAACTGCGCTGGCTGTCACGGGCCGGGCGGCCGCGGCGATGGTCCAGACGCCGCCGGCCTGGCTGCTCCGCCGGGCGATTGGACCGACCCGGCCCGTCTGGCAAACCTTTCGCTGGTGGATATGGCGGAGATCATCGCGCGGGGCGGCCAGGAAATGCCTGCCTTTGGCGACCGCCTGGATGAAACCCAGCGCCTGAGTCTGGCGGCTTACGTGCGCTCGTTGAGCTTCGCGGCAGGCGGCCCCGATGAACAGGCGGCTGTCCCTGCCGCTGGTGGCGAAACGTCCCAGGCTGGGTTAACCCCAGAGCCAGAGGCGACCACCACAGCAGAAACCCCCGCTCAGGCCGCCGCAACCACGCCAGCGAACCAAAAGATTACCGTTACCGGCAAAGTGTTCAGTGCCTCTCCAGAGAGCCAACTGCCGGAAGACATCCGCGTTTCGTTGGTGGGTTACAACGGCATGACCCCGGCCTTCACCCTGGAAGGTGAAGTGGACGCGGATGGCAGTTACCGCTTTGAAGATGTGGAATTTCGGCCTGAATATGTGTACCTGGTCAGCGCCAGCGCCAACGGCCTGGAATTCAACTCCGATATTGTCCACGGCAGTGACATTGCCACCAGCGTCATTGACCTGCCTGTTGAAATCTACGCCACTACCACCGACCCTTCGGCGTTGAAAGCCGACCGCCTGCATGTTTTCTTTGACTTTTCCACGCCCGGTTCGATACAGGTGATCGAGTTATTCATCATCTCTAACCCTTCTGATCGGGTGGTCGTTGCCGCTGCCGAGGGCGGCGCGGTGCTGAACTTTGAACTCCCCGCCGGCGCGACCAACTTGCAGTTTGAAGACAGCCAATTGGGCGAGCGCTATCTGGCGACGGAGAAAGGCTTTGGCGACCGCGCCAGCGTGCCCCCGGGCATGGGTCAGCACCAGGTTTTGTTTGCCTACCAGCTTCCGTATGACCGTAAGCTTGACCTCGACCTGCGTTCTCCGGTTCCGGTGGATGCGGCTGTGGTGATGCTGCCCCAGGATGGGGTTAAGCTCAAGAGCGATCAGTTGGTGGATGCCGGCTCGCGTGATGTGCAGGGGACGACCTTCCGTATGTACAATGCGGTGGGCGCGGTTCAACCGGGCGCCTCGATCCGGCTGGAGCTCACCGGCAACCCCAGCGGGGGAACGGCCGGGGAAGATGTGGGTCTGACTCCTCTCTTCATTGGCGGCGCGGTTTTTGTCCTGGCGTTGGGCGGCGTGGCTTACTGGTTCATCCGCCAGCGGCGGGCCTGGCAGCCGGTCTATGAAGCCGTTGGCGAAGATGGCGAAGCGGCCGCGGAAACCGAGACGAGCGACTCGCTCCTCGAAGCGATTGTGGCGCTGGATGATCTCTACCAGGCCGGAAAACTTCCGGAGAATGCCTACCAGAAACGGCGGGCGGAGTTGAAGGCGCGCCTGGCCGAAGTGCTGGAAGAGGAAAAGGGCGACTGATCCTGCCCGCCGCGCTGGCAAAGGTGGAACAATGCCGATGATCGAAGTACACCAGTTGGTCAAGCGTTTTGGCCTGAAAGTTGTGCTGCGCGGGCTGGAGTTTAGCGTTGAGCCGGGAGAGTTTGTGGCTCTGCTGGGTCCTAACGGCGCGGGCAAAACCACGTTTCTGCGTATCCTGGCTTCACTCTCGCGCCCGACCCTGGGGCATGTGAGCATCGCCGGCTATGCTCTGCCGCACCATGCCGCCGATGTCCGCCGCCGGTTGGGGGTGGTTTCGCACCTGCCTCTGCTCTACGGCGACCTGACCGCAGACGAAAATTTGCGTTTTTACGGCCGCATGTACGGGATTGAAGGGCTGTCGCGGCGGATTACTGAAGTATTGGAGATGATCGGGCTGGCGGCGCGCCGCCGCGACCTGGTGCGCACCTTTTCGCGTGGGATGCAGCAGCGCCTGGCGATTGGCCGCGCCATTTTGCACGACCCCGATGTACTGCTGCTCGACGAGCCGCATACCGGCTTAGACCAGGATGCCTGCAATATGCTGGATGAGGTTCTACGCGCTGTGGGCGCGCGCGGGCGCACCGTGGTGATGACCTCTCACGACCTGGCGCGGGCCGCGGACCTGGCCCAACGCTTCGACGTGCTGGCGCGCGGGACCATCCGCGCTTCGACACGGGCTGAGAACCTGCCCGCCGACGGCCTGCTGGCCTTCTACCGCCGCTCGCTCGAAGAGGCTGTGCCATGACCTTAACACCCTTCTTAAAAGCCATGTCTGCCGTGATCTGGAAGGACCTGGCCGCCGAGTTGCGCAGCCGCGAACTGCTCTCGGCCATGCTGGTATTTGCGCTGTTGGTGATTTTTACGTTCAACTTTGCCCTGGAACTTAACGCTCAAGAGCGCAGTAACGTCACGGCGGGCGTATTGTGGGTGACGTTCACCTTTGCCGGAACGCTGGGGCTGAACCGCTCGCTGGCGGTGGAGAAGGACCGCGGCTGTCTGGATGGACTGCTGTTGGCTCCGGTGGACCGCACGGCCATTTACTTCGGCAAGACTGCGGCGAACCTGATCTTTATGCTGGTGGTGGCGGCGATTGTACTGCCCGTTTACAGCATCCTGTACAATACCAACCTGTTCCTGCCGGGCTTGCTGTTGGTGATTTTGTTGGGTTCCGAGGGGTATATGGCCGTTGGCACACTGCTCTCGGCTATGTCGGTGCAGACCCGCACGCGCGATATTCTGCTGCCAATCTTGCTGTTTCCCGTCATCTTGCCGGCGCTGATCGCGGCGGTGAAGGCGTCGAGCGGGTTTCTGAATGCAATTCCCATGGAGGAAATTCAGCCGTGGCTCAACCTTCTGCTGGTTTACGACGTGGTGTTCACGGCGGCGGCCTTCATGGTGTTTGAGTTTGTTGTGGAAGAATAATTTTGGAGGGCAAATGAAGGCAATTCCTCGCGCTCTGCTGGTGGTGGACGCCGCCGCGTTTCTGATGCTGGTGGCGGCCTCGGTGATGGTGTTTGCATACGCGCCTATCGAACGCGTGATGGGCCCGGTGCAGAAGGTTTTTTATTTCCACGTGGCCGCCGGCTGGGTGGGCATGCTGGCCTTTTTTGCGGCGGTGGTGGCCGGGGTGGCATATCTGATCTCCAAAAAGCCCATCTGGGACCTGGTGGGCGTTGGCTCGATTGAGATTGGCATTGTCTTTATGCTGATTAACATCATTACCGGCTCCATCTGGGCCAGGCCCATCTGGAATACCTGGTGGACGTGGGACCCGCGCCTGACGACGGCGACGATTATGGAACTGGTGTATGCGGCTTACCTGATGCTGCGCTCTGGCATTGACGAACCAGAACGCCGGGCGCGGTTTGGGGCTGTCTATGCCATCATTGGGTTCATCAGCGTGCCGCTGACTTTTCTATCCATCCGCATTTTTCGCACCATTCACCCGGTGGTGGTGGGCGGCAACGATCCATCGGTGGATGGCTCGTTCAGCATGACTCCGGCGATGGCCCAGACGTTTGCCTTCAGCCTGGTGACGTTCTCGGTGCTGTTTGTCAGCCTGCTGTGGCATCGCATCCGCCTAGGGCAACTGGCCGAGAAGGTCGAGCGCCTGAAACTCAAGCTGGTTCAGTAGCGAAGGGAGGAACAGGATGGACGCACCTGCCGAAACCATGGGCTATATGCTGGCCGGATACGGCGTGATCTACGGCCTGATGCTGATTTACTTCGTCAGCCTGGTGATCCGCTGGCGCAATTTGCGCCAGGATGAGCAGACGCTGGAAGAACTGGATAAAGAGAAGACAACTTAAGGGTTAATGGGTAAAGCGCAGACGGCTGTTTAAGATCTGCTTCACCAGCCCAGGGCCTTCGTATATCAACCCGGTGTATAACTGCACCAGCACAGCTCCGGCATCCAGGCGGGCCTGAACGTCTTGGGCGCACATGACGCCGCCGCTGGCGACGATGGGCAGTCTGCCAGCGGTGCGGCGGGCAACTTCTTGCACCATGCGCAGGCTGAGCGCCCGGAGCGGCGCGCCCGAAAGCCCGCCTGTCTCGGCGGCAAAGCGCGATTGCAGCGGCGGGCGGGAGATGGTGGTGTTGGTCACAATCACCCCATCCATCCCGGCGGCCTGGATCACCTCCAGCGCGTCATCCAGTTCGTCGTCGGTCAGGTCGGGGGCTAGTTTCACCAGAATGGGGATGCTGCGGCCCAGTTCTTGCGACTGCCTGGCCCTTTCCTCGACCAGCGGGTAGAGCAGTCCTGCCAGGGCCTGGCGCGATTGGAGGGCGCGCAGTCCGGGCGTGTTGGGCGAGCTGATGTTGACGGCCAGATAATCG
>DAOUAC010000152.1:0-38584 GCA_034434155.1 Anaerolineaceae bacterium | reverse complement strand
GGCAGGGCTTATCATATCACCGGAGAAGAATGGCTGACCTGGAATCAGTACCACGCGACGGTGGCCGCCGCGATGGGCGCTCCCGAACCTGATCTGGTGCATATCGCTACCGACTTCCTCTGGGACGTCGCCCCCGACCGCTTTGGCGTGGTGAAAGTCAACTTCCAGTACAGCAATATCTTTGATAATTCCGCCGCCAAACGAGACCTGGACTTCCACTATACCATTCCATTCCTTGATGGAGCGCGCCGCACCATTAACTGGCTGGATGAGCGCGGCCTGATCCTCAACAGCGATGATGACCCCTTCGATGACCGCCTGATCGCCCTCTATCAGCAAATGACCGAAACAGTCCGCAAAGCCCTCTGACGGGCAGGCCGCTGCCAGCGGATCAGCGCCCCTTCCATTGTTAACCCCGGCCCAAAGGCCAGCAGCACGCCGTCTTTGCCCGGCGGCGGTTTCGGTAGTTCATTATTCTGGAGAAGCATCCATGCCCGACTACGACTCTTGGCTCGCCTCGCTTCAGCCCACCCTTTCCACGCGCGACTACACCCTGCTGGAACGCTCTGCGCGCACCCTGGTTGCCAATATTGCCGCGCCCTCACCCGACCGCCGCCTGCCCTGGGAACCGCTGCGCGGCATTATGCCCTCGCCGGGGACGTACCGGGGCGTCTGGAATTGGGATGCCGCCTTCCACGCCGTGGGAGTGGCCCATTGGGACCCTGCCCTGGCCCGTGAGCAGATGAAAATTCTGCTTGAAGCGCAGTTACCTTCTGGTGCTCTACCCGATGTCATCTTTGAGGATGGACGCATGGTAACCACCTTTGGCAAACCCCCGGTGATGCCCTGGGCCGCCGCCTGGGTGGATCAGATCTGCCCGGACGATGATTTTTTGGCCTATGCCTACCCCAAATTCGCGGCTTACGAGCAGCACTGGCGGCAGAACCGCTCCATTCAGGGGCTGTTCCACTATGACAGCGATGAAGATGACCCCGCCCGGCGCGAAGAACACGCCCGGCTCGAATCGGGCTGGGATAACTCGGTGCGTTGGGATGAAGGCGCGCGTGTCTTGTGGGCCGTAGACCTGAACAGCTACATGGTCATGCTCTACCGGGCGCTGGCGTTCTTCGCCTGGCGGCTGGGTAAAACCGCTGATAAGGGCCTATGGGAAGCCCGCGCCGAACGCCTGGCGCGCCTCATCAACGAACACCTCTACGACCGCGAGCGCGGCGCATACCTGGACCGCAATTACGCAACTGGCGCGTTCAGCCCGGTCTTCTCACCGGCCTGCTTCATGCCCCTGTATCTGCAAATTGCGTCTCCACAACAGGCCGCCCGCCTGGCCGCCCACGCCGCCGACCCGGCGAAGTTCTTCCCCGGCATGCCCACCGTTGCGTATGATGACCCTAACTACGAGAGCGGGCGCTACTGGCGCGGCCCTACCTGGCTGAACACGGCCTATTTTGCTCTCAAAGGCTTAAAAGATGCCGGTTTCCGCGACCTGGCCGCAGCCATGCGCCAGACCATCCTGGAATGGTGCGCCGCCAACCCCGATCATCTCTATGAATATTACGATTCCAAAACCGGTCAGGGCTTGGGGGCCAGTCAGTTCGGCTGGACGGCGGCTTTTATTATCCTCTTTTTGCTGGATTGGGGCCAGTAGCCGCGCTGTTCCGATGAAGGCGGCAGTGCCGCGCGCATTTTAGAATCTATTACTATACGAAGGCCTTTTTCATGGTATATTGCTCCTCATGAAAAAGGCTTTTTCGATTCCTGCCCGGTATCACACGGTGTTCACCGGCGGCTGTCTCCTCCTCGCCCTGCTGACCGCCTGCGCCCCGCTGAGCCCACCGGCCCCAACGCCTGCTCTGACCCCCACGCTCGCCCCAACCCCCACTCATACGGCCACACCGCTTCTCCCCACGCCCACCCGCACCCCTACCCCGTCGCCCACTGCCGCCGCGATCCCAACCTGCACCCCAACACCTACGCCCGCCCTGCTGATTGGGGCCGGAGATATCGCTGTCTGTGGGGTCGAGGACGATGAAGCCACCGCCGCTATCCTCGAGCGCTTCCCCAGCGCGGTCATTTTCACCACTGGCGATAACGTCTACGATCTGGGCCGTGCCGTGGAGTACCAGAACTGCTTCGGGCCTTCCTGGGGGCGCTTTAAGGATCGCATCCGCCCCAGCCCCGGCAACCACGACTATGCCACGGACCAGGGCCAGCCCTACTACGCCTATTTTGGCCCTCTGGCCGGCGAGCCGGGCAAAGGCTACTACAGCTACGACCTGGGCGGCTGGCACATTGTGGCCCTTAACAGCAACTGTAATGAGATTGCCTGCGGTGAAGATTCGCCCCAGGTAGACTGGCTGCACGCCGACCTGGCCGCTTCGAACCAGCCGTGCACCCTGGCCTACTGGCATCACCCGCGTTTCAGTTCGGGCCTGGGGGGCAACCTGGGGTCGGTGGCCGCTTTCTGGCAGGCGCTTTACGAAGCCGGCGCTGAAGTCGTCATCAACGGCCACGATCACAACTACGAGCGGTTCGCCCCCCAAGACCCCTACGCCAAAGCGGACCCCAGGGGCATTCGTGCCTTTGTGGTGGGGACCGGCGGGGCCTACCTGCGCCCGTTGGGCGAGACTCAGCCCAACAGCGCCGTCCGCCAGGCCGGTTCGCATGGAGTGATCCTTTTCCACCTCTACCCCGACCGCTATGAATGGCAGTTCCTGGCCGCCAGCGGCCCCTTTTCCGACTCGGGTTCCGGCGTCTGCTATTAATATTTCAAATTGTGAACCTATCTTTTTAGGGTTCTGCCGCCTACCAGATGGAGCGCAGGCGGTGAATCTCCATTTCTTTCACCCAGGCGTTCCCTTCCAGCCGGATCACCTGGCCGGGTTCAAAGAACGTCATGGCAGAAAAAGCTGCCTCGCCCCGGTTAGCAAACACTTCTGTCACAGAGCGGTCTACCAGCACGCGCAGTTCCAGGCGATTCTGCCCTGGTTCCAGCCTGGCCCGGCTGCCTGCAAAAGACAGCTCGCCGGTGGTAGCATGGTAATGGATCGGGTAGCCGCGCACATTCAGCGAGGCCGAATGGTCTTCCGGCGCAAACAATACCAGGCGAATATCCAACAGTTCCGTATGTTTCGATACCTCGGTCAGCAGAATGTTGGCGTGCGCGGCGCTGGTTTCCTGAATGTTCATCGCGCCCTCGCGCAGAGCATCGAGTTCCTGCACCGGGTAGTAGCACAGCCGCAGTCCCTGGGTGGTTTCGCGCAGGCTCAATTCCAGCGGAACGCTCATCCCCTGGCTGAAGGGCATCCCTGGATAGTGCGGGCCGGCCAGCCAGCCGATCATAATGCGGCGGCGGTTGGGCGCATCGCTGAAGATTTGGGCGGCGTAAAAATGCGGCCCGTAGTGCGAATAGTGATTCTCGTGGATGGGCGTGAAGTGCGCACCGTCAAAGCTGCCAATAGCACAGGCCGAGCGTGATTTTTCCCATAGACTGCCGTACACCACCCAATACACCTGGTCGGGCCGGCCCTCCACCGGCAGGTCAAACAGTTCTGGGCACTCAAAATAGCCGGGCAGGAAGGATAGGCGGTTCCACTGCTTCAAATCGCGCGAGTCGTAGATCGCATACCCGCGTTCCTGATCTACCTCTTCGTATACGATCATCACCCACTTTTGCTGTGGCTCATACCAGATAATCTTTGGGTCGCGCCCCTGGTGGCGGATGACCGGGTTTTCGGCAAATTCGGTGAAGCTCATCCCCCCATCGTTGCTGTAAGCCAGGCATTCACCACGCCCGGTGCTGGTAAAGGCAATCACCAAGGGGGGGCGGTCTCCGGTCTGGGTGCCAGAGGTATTTTTCCAATCCACCAGCCCGCCGCCGCTGAACGCCATATCACTCAGCGAGCGCTGATACAGCGCCACTGGCAGTTCCTGCCAGTGAACCAGGTCGCGGCTGATAGCATGGCCCCAATGCATATTGCCCCAACGGATGCCAAAGGGATTATGTTGGTAAAACAAATGCCAGTTGCCCTCAAAAAACACCATCCCATTGGGGTCGTTGTTCCATCCTCGCCGCGTAGTAAAGTGAAACTGCGGGCGGAGCGGCTCGCGGTACAGGTCGGCGGCATCGAGCAGTTCATCACTTTCGCGGATGTGTTGCGCTAACCAGGATACAGCCGCATCCTCAAGCTCCCCCTGCACGGCCAGCAGATCCAGCTCTGCGCCCATCCAATCTGCCAGGTCATAGAACGCCCACCAGTCGGGCGGCTCGCCGCGCGCCAGTTCAATCTCAAACTCGCGCACCATCCGCCCATTCTGGCAGATGTGAAAAACGATCTTCTCGCTGCCGTTCTTCACCGGCAGGTGCAGGTAACGCTGATTCACGCGCCACCGCTTCACAAGAATTGGGGTCGAGTCGGTCATCTATGTTTCCTCTGATTTTTCGTCTTTCTGGTTATATAATACACTCGATTCAACTTCACATCTCTGGATGTTGCAGGCCAATTATTGGGATGCCGTAAATTCATCCCTACCCTATAGGAGTTACGCAATACATATGGACAACCACAGCAGCACCGCAGGTTCTTCGTTGCCCCGGGCCGAATATCCGCGCCCGCAGTTTTTCCGCCAGGATTGGATCAACCTGAACGGCATTTGGACCTTCGCCTTTGATTTTGGCAAAAGCGGCATGGAACGGGGCTTTCAGGCCAGCACGGGCTTCGACGGCCAGATTCTCGTCCCCTTCTGCCCGGAGAGCGAGCTTTCGGGCGTAGGCTACAAAGATTTTATCGAATGCATGTGGTATCAGCGCGAGATTGCCATCCCTGCCAACTGGCAGGGCAAACGCATTTTACTGCATTTCGGCGGCGTGGATTACGAATGCGAGGCCTTCATTGACGGGCAGAGCGTGGGGCGGCATTGGGGCGGCTCGGCCTCTTTTACCTTTGATATTACCGCATTCGTCCGCGCGGGGCAGAAGCATAACCTGGTGCTGTACGTGCGCGACGATACCCGCTCCGGCAGTCAGCCGCTTGGGAAACAGTGCCAGGCCTTTAAATCCTATGGCTGCCACTATACCCGCACCACCGGCATCTGGCAGACTGTGTGGCTTGAGGCCGTCCACCCGCTGGGACTGCAATCCGTTCACATCGTTCCAGACCTGGATGGTAAACGCCTGATCGTCACCCCCACCTACTTTGCTACCCGGCGCGGGCAGAGCCTGATCGCACGTTGGAGCACGCCAACTGCCGCCGGAGAGGCCGCCGCTCCCGCCGCCAGCGGCGTCCCGGTCATCCTAAATCTGAGTGAAGTACGTCCCTGGGCTCCTGAAGACCCCTTCCTTTATGACCTGCAACTGACCGTGAAGGATGAACAGGGGCAGATAGTTGATGAAGTCGCTTCCTACGCCGGCCTGCGCAAGGTCCATATCGAAGGCAATCAGTTGTACCTGAATAACCAGCCCTACTACCTGCGCCTGGTGCTGGATCAGGGCTTTTATCCCGATGGCATCTGGACGGCCCCTTCTGACGAAGCCCTGAAACGCGATATCCAGTTATCCATCCGCGCTGGCTTTAACGGCGCGCGCCTGCACCAAAAGGTCTTTGAAGAACGCTTCCACTATTGGGCCGACCGGCTCGGCTACCTGACATGGGGCGAATTTGCCAGTTGGGGCATGGATGTTAAAACCATCCCCAGCGCCCGCAACTTCTTGAGCGAATGGCGCGAGATCATCGTGCGCGACCGCAACCACCCCTCGATCATCGCCTGGACGCCCTTTAACGAAACCTGGGATACCGGCGACCGCCGCCAGCATAACCGCCTGCACATTGACGCCTATGAGCTGACCCGCTCGCTCGACCCCACCCGCCCCGTCAACGACGCTTCGGGGTATGCTCACGCCCGCACCGATCTGTGGACGGTCCACACCTACGAGCAGGACCCGGACGAGTTGAAGAAACAGCTCGCCCTGCACGACGGACAGCCCTTCCGCAACTTCCCGGACCGCGAGGCGGATTACCAGGGCCAACCCTATCTGGTAGATGAGTTCGGCGGCATCAAGTGGATCCCCGAAGACCGCCGTCCCTTTGCCGATAATTCCTGGGGCTATGGCGAAGGCCCCCGCACCCTCGAAGAGTTCTACACCCGCCTCGACCGCCAGGTGGCCGTCTTGCGCAGTCTGCCGCACATCAGCGGCTTCTGCTATACCCAACTGACCGACGTGGAGCAGGAACAGAACGGCATTTATAACTACGATCGCACCGAAAAGTTCGATATGGAGCGCATCGCCCGGATCTTTAAGCAGTAAGGCCCGGTCTAAAAATAGATGGAGCATGACCCTATGCGTGCACTTTCCAGATGGCTGTTGGTTTTCCTCGCCTTCTTACTGCCAGCCTGCCAGATCTTCCCGCCGGCGTGGACGGATGTTAAATCTGAAGTCTGGCATCAAGACGCCGTCTTCTACCAGATCTTCGTCCGCAGTTTTTACGATTCAAACGGCGACGGAATTGGGGATTTTAACGGCATCACCGCCAAGCTGGATTACCTCAACGACGGCAACCCCAAAACCACCACCGATCTGGGGGTGACGGGCATCTGGCTCATGCCCATCTTCCCTTCGCCTTCCTATCATGGCTATGATGTGACCGATTATCAGGCGGTCAACCCCCAGTACGGAACGCTCGATGATTTTAAAAACCTGCTGGCTGAAGCTCACCGGCGCGGCATAAAAATCATCATTGATTTCGTCGCCAACCACACATCCAGCCGCCACCCCTGGTTCGAGGCCAGCGCCTCTGGCGACCCACAGTACCGCGACTGGTATATCTGGTCCACAGACAACCCCGGCTACCAGGGCCCCTGGGGGCAGGCAGTCTGGCATGGCAGTGGGAACGGATTTTATTACGGCGTGTTCGACGCGAAAATGCCCGATCTTAACTACCAGAATCCGGCGGTGACGCAGGCCATCTACGCCGCCGCCGATTTCTGGCTGAATGAGGTAGGCGTAGACGGCTTCCGCATGGATGGAGCCAAGCACATCCTCGAAGAAGGGCAGACCCAGGAAAATACGCCCGCCACGCTGGCCTGGTTAAAAGATTTTACCGCTCACGTTCATCAGCAAAAAGCGGACGCTGTGGTGGTGGGCGAAGTCTGGTCGGGATTAGACGCAATTGCCCCGTACCTCAACGAGGGTGCGTTAGATCTGGCCTTCAACTTTCCGCTGGCCGATAACCTGGTCAAATCGGCCAGCAGTAGCAGTAGTTTTCAGACCGCCGCCGGGCTGTCGGCCTCACAGCGCGCCTTTCAGCCGGGAAAGACCTACGCCACCTTCCTGACCAACCATGATATGCCCCGCGTGATGACTCAATTGGGCGAAGACCCCCTGAAGGCGCGCGCCGCCGCCGCGCTGCTGCTTACCGCCCCCGGCGTGCCGTTCATTTATTACGGCGAAGAAATCGGCATGCGCGGCCCCAAGCCCGATGAGAAAATCCGCCGCCCGATGCAGTGGAGTGCCGCGGATAACGCCGGGTTCAGCACCGCACGGCCCTGGTGGCTGCCAGACGAGAATTACCCCCAGGTGAATGTCGAGGCCATGAACCAGGACCCGCAATCGCTGCTTAACCACTACCGCGCCCTGCTCGCCATTCGCAATCAGCACTATGCCCTACGCACCGGGCAGTACATCGAAGTGAGCTCTGGTAACAGCGCGGTGTTCGCCGCCCTGCGCGCCGCCGAAAAAGAGACGATCCTGGTGCTGGTGAACCTGGGAAACCAGCCGGTTGCCGGTCAGGACCTCACGTTGAGCTGGAACAGCAGCCCACTGCGGGGCAGTCCAAAATCCACTGTTTTGATGGGGCCGGCTGGCGGGAAAATCAGCCCGCTGACGGTGGATGAAAAAGGCGGCAGTAAAGAGTATCGTCCTGTGGCCGAACTGGCCCCCGGCGAAACGTGGATTGTTCAGTTGCGACCCTAAACTACCCTTACGAAGAAATACCCCTGGTTAAGAGGACGAAAAGCAATAACGGCCCAGGGCGAACCGTAGTACACTAACTATGTGAAATTTAGCACATTGGATTGAGCCGCATGTGGGTGGTTCTGCAAAACATAGGATCTGCCGCGCCGCGAGCGGAACCATCCAGCCAATCCACCCTTATCATCTGGAAATCGAAAGGGAATTCCTGTGACTACGCTCTCCCACCAAATGCCTGCCCTAAAACCTTCGGGTCTAAACGCTTTGGGTTTAGTGTTTAATATCTGCCGGCAGTCGCGCACCCATGGCCCCGGCCTGCGTACGACCGTCTACTTCAAAGGCTGTCCGCTGGACTGCTGGTGGTGTCACAGCCCAGAAGGTCAATCTCCTTACCCGGAAGTGATGATCAACGAAAAACGCTGCGTGCGTTGTGGGGTATGTGTGACCAACTGCCCGATTGACGCCATCACCCCCGAAGAGTGCGCCATGACCACCAACCGCGAGATCTGCACCGTCTGCGGAACCTGCACCGAAAACTGCGAAGCAGGCGCGCGCGAGATGATTGGCCGCCGTCTGACTGCCGAAGAACTGCTGGCGGAGATCGAAGCAGACCGCCCCATCTACGAGCAAACCGGCGGCGGCACTACCTTCTCTGGCGGCGAGCCGCTCATTCAGCGCCCATTCTTGCAGGCCGTCCTCGTGGGCTGCCAGGAACGCGGCATTCACACCGCCCTCGATACTACCGGGTTCGCCCCCTGGGAAGCGGTGGACAGCATCCGCCCTTACGTAGACCTGTTCCTGTACAATGTCCAGTTGGTTGATGACCGGCGCCACATTCAGTACACGGGCGTATCGAACAAGCTCATTTTAGAAAACCTGCGCCGCCTTTCTGACCTGGGGCATCCTATCGTTCTGCGCGCCCCGATCATTGCTGGCATCAACGATGATGGTCAGAGCGTCAGCGAGCTGTGCGAACTGGTAGCCAGCCTGCGCCTGGAGCGCGTGGAACTGCTGCCCTACCAGCCCGCGCCCGCCGGCAAATACGAAGCCTTGGCCCGTCCTGGCCGCCTGCCGGAACTGCGCGCTCCAGCTTCTGAAACACTTGCCGGCCTGGCAGAATGCCTGAGCCATTCCGGTTTGCCTGTAGCTATCCTTACGTAGTTTGTAGGGGAGGATGATCCTATGCCCATCTCGGCCCGCGTTGAGCGGCTGCGCCGCGCCAGCCTGGAGGCTGTTCCTACGCTTTCGGGCGAACGCGCCCGCCTGCTGACCGACTTCTACCGCGCCCATATGGGCCTGCACTCGCTGCCGGTCTTTCGCGCCCTTTCCTTTGCCTATCTGTTGGAACACAAGGCCATCTGTATTCAAGAAGGCGAGCTGATCGTCGGCGAAAAAGGCCCTGCCCCCAAGGCCACGCCCACCTACCCGGAACTGTGCTGTCACTCGCTGGCCGACCTGGATATTCTTAATGCGCGCGAGAAAATCCCCTTTAAAGTCAGCGCCGCCGACCGCGACCTGTACGAGCGCGAGATCATCCCCTATTGGCAGGGCCGCACCATGCGCGAGCGGATTTTCAGCGAGATGACCCCCGAATGGAAGGACGCCTACGAAGCCGGCATCTTCACCGAGTTCATGGAACAGCGCGCCCCCGGCCACACGGTGCTGGATGATAAAATCTACCGCAAAGGCATGTTAGACTTCCAGCGCGAGATTGATACCGCCTTAGCAAAGCTGGACTTCATGGCCGACCCCGATGCCTACGCAAAGCAGGAAGAGCTGAAAGCCATGCGCATCGCCGCCGCCGCGCTCATCCGCTTCGCCCGGCGCCATGCCGAGCTGGCCCGCTCTCTCGCCCAGACCGAAGCCGACCCCGTCCGCCGCGCCGAGCTGGAGCAAATTGCCGAAGTCTGTTCGTGGGTCCCTGCCCACGCCCCGCGTAACTTTTGGGAGGCTTTGCAGTACTACTGGTTCGTCCACCTGGGCGTCACCATCGAGCTAAACACCTGGGATTCCTTCTGCCCTGGCCGCCTCGATCAGCATCTTGAGCCGTTCTACCGCCAGGGCCTGGCAGACGGCACGCTGACGCGCGACGCGGCCGAAGAACTCTTACAGTGCTTTTGGATTAAGTTCAATAACCAGCCCGCCCCGCCCAAAGTGGGCGTGACCGCCGCCGAATCGGGTACGTATACCGATTTTGCTCAAATTAATGTAGGGGGCCTGCGGCCCGATGGCTCCGACGGCGTCAACGAAGTCTCTTACCTGCTGTTAGATGTCATCGAAGACATGCGCCTGCTCCAGCCATCCTCTTCGATCCAGGTGAGCAAAAAGAATCCCGACCGCTTTATCAAACGCGCCGCCAAAATTATCCGCACCGGCTTCGGCCAGCCCTCCATTTTTAACGCCGACCTGATCGCCCAGGAATTGGTGCGCATGGGCAAGTCGCTGATTGACGCCCGCCAGGGCGGCTCTTCTGGCTGTGTGGAGGTGGGCGCTTTCGGCAAAGAAGCGTATATCCTGACCGGCTATTTCAATATCCCCAAAGTCCTCGAAATCACCCTGCACAACGGCGTAGACCCGCGTACCGGCAAGCTCATCGGCCTGCAAACCGGCGATCCGTGCTCTTTCGAAACGTTTGACCAGCTTTTCGACGCTTTCGAGCGCCAGATGCGCCATTTCCTGGAGATTAAAATACGCGGCAACCATATGATTGAGCGCCTTTACGCCGCCTACCTGCCCGCGCCGTTCCTTTCTTTGCTCATTGACGACTGCATTGCCAACGGCAAAGATTACCACAACGGCGGAGCACGCTACAACACCAGCTACATCCAGGGCGTGGGCATTGGTACGATCACCGATAGCCTCTCGGCCATTCAGTACCACGTCTACCAACAGCGCACCTTTAGCATGGATCAACTGCTCGAAGCCATGCATAACAACTTCGGCAGTAATGGCGGCAGGGCCGTCACCCCACTGCACCTGCAACTGCTCAATCACACGCCCCGTTTTGGGAACGACGACGACCGCGCCGATGAGCTGATGCGGCGCGTCTTTGAAGCCTACTTCAACGCCATTGACGGCCGTCCGAACATGCGCGGCGGGCAGTATCACATTAATCTACTCCCGACCACCTGCCACGTCTACTTTGGCTCCGTGATGATTGCCTCGCCCGATGGCCGCCTGGCCGGACAGCCGGTTTCGGAAGGGATCTCTCCCGTCCAGGGCGCAGACCGCTGCGGCCCCACAGCCGTCTTGCGCTCGGCGGCCAAGATGGACCATGCCCGCACAGGCGGCACACTGCTCAACCAGAAATTCTCACCCCAACTGCTTCAGAAAGATGAAGACCTTGACCACCTGGTTCAGCTCGTCCGCACTTACTTTAAACTCGACGGCCACCACATCCAGTTCAACGTCGTGGATGCCGCCACCCTGCGCGACGCCAAACTCCACCCCCATCTGCACCGCGACCTGATCGTCCGCGTAGCGGGTTACAGTGACTATTTCTGCGACCTTTCCGAAGCTCTGCAGGACGAGATCATCGCCCGCACCGAACATCAGGGGTTTTAGATAGTCGTATTTCAAATTCTGTGTAATCGCGGGCGGCCCGCAATTACACAGAAAGCCGTAAACAACCTTTTCGATCAGGCCGGTTGAACGCCATCCGGCGGCTGCACGGCCTGATCTGCTTTCCACATTCTGCGGATATACAAAAAGCTGACCACCGCGCCCGCCAGCACCCACAATTCGCTCCACAGGTAAGGGTTAGGAAGCTGCATCAGTACCGCCAGCGGCGCATTTAACAGCCCGTGCAGCAGGATGGCAATCACCAGGTACAGCGGACGCGCCCGCCGCACGGCTTCTAACACCACCAGCGACAGCGCAATGTGAACGACCATCGTCGCGGCCCGTTCCAGCCCGCTTACCCCGAAGAGATACGCGGGAGTTTCCACCAGATTCCGCCGGATTGTTTCGGCGGCCGTCGGCCCCACCTGGCTGGCAATCTGGTCATACGTCCCGCCGTTGATCATCAGGCTGATAATCAGGTTATTGAGCATCGTCAGGCCAGAGAACAGAATCGCTTCAATCCCCCCGTGACCAATCCCATATGCGATCCCGTTTTTGGTCTGCCACTGTTTTTTAACCAGGTAGCGCAGACCCAGCCAACGGCCCACCTCTTCAAAAATTCCCGCCGTCAGCCCCAAAAAGAGACCCAACAGCCAGGGGTTCTGCGTCAGGCCGCGGTACCAGGCAGTCTGAGCCAGAATTTGCAGCCCCGGAATGCGCAAAAACACCTGAGAGACCAAAAAAATCATCACCCCCACCAGCAGAGCGCGGATGGAAAAGCGCAGTCTGCGGTACAGCCAAACGCTCAGAAGGATAGGACCCAAGCCGCTGATCAACAGCGATAACAACATGAAAGCAATTGACGCCGCCGAGACCATCATGAATCACTCACCTTTCGTTGATAAGACCATGTCGCGTAAAGCGTGCCACCTGAAATTGTACTACCCATTTCTTTTCGCAAGCAAAACAGTGGTGCTTCTTTTGTCTGAACGCCAGCATTTCACATTGACAGTTCTCTCATTCCCGTTTACATTTGTATAGGTATGCACATCCTGGTAACCAATGATGACGGCGTGAATGCACCTGGTTTGCTGGCCCTGGCTACAGCTATGCACGCCCTGGGCCGCGTGACTGTACTGGCCCCCGACCGCAACTGGTCGGCTTCTGGGCACGTAAAAACACTCGACCGCCCCCTGCGCATCAAAGATGCAATTCTGGCAGATGGCAGCCGGGCCTTTGCCTCGGATGGCGCACCGTCTGACTGCGTGGCGCTGGCCCTGTTAGGGTTTATCGAAGACCCGATTGACCTGGTGATTTCGGGAATCAACAGCGGCCCGAACCTGGGGCATGATATGACCTATTCTGGAACCGTCACTGCGGCGATGGAAGCGGCCATTGCGGGGGTAAAGGCGGTGGCCGTCTCGCTGGATACGCCGCCGCTGGTAGAGGGCGCGCTCGATTACCGCCACGCCGCCGCTGTTGCCCAGGTGGTGGTACGGAATGTACTGCGCAACGGCCTGCCGGAAGGCGTACTACTCAGCGTTAACGTCCCGTACCTGCCTCTCGATCAGATCAAAGGCTACCAGGTGACGCGCCAGGGACTGCGCATCTACCGCGATCAACTGGTGCGCCGCGCCGACCCGCGCGGGCGGCCCTATTTTTGGATTGGCGGGGAAGCGCCTTCGGGCGTGCCGGACCCTGGAACCGACATCGGGGCACTGCATGAGGGCTTTGTCTCGATTACGCCGGTACAGCTCGACCTGACGGCCCACGCGCTGTTAGAACCTCTGCGGCAGTGGGACTGGGGATAAAAATGAAGGCTAAGCCGGTTTTCATGCTCCTGGCCCTGTTGCTTGCGCTGGCGGCCTGTTCGCCACAGCCGACTCCTGGCCCCACGCCGGGGCCGAGTTTTACTCCGCGGCCAACGTTTACGATTACCCCGCCGCCGACGGCCACCGCCACCTCTACCGCGACGATCACGGCCACGCCGCCCCCGCCCCCCACGCCTACCATTCCCCCGGCGGCAGCCGGAACCCCCATTCCAGCACAACGCGAGCGCATTATCGAGGCCACCCTGCCCAACCTGCGCGAATTAGCTCGTTGGGGCAACGGACGCGTGCAGAACCTGGCCTGGTCGCCAGACGGCGCAATGCTGGCCGTCGCCACGCCGTTAGGACTGTACCTATACGACGCCGCCACCCTACAGCAGCGTGCCTTCTTGCAAACCAACGCGCCCGCCGATCACCCGGTCTTTTCGCCCGATTCGACTCAGGTGGCCGCAGCGGTGACAATACCGGGCCGGCTGGGAGCCGCAGCCGTATTGGTATGGTCTGCGGCGCAGTTCATCCCAATCCAAACGCTGGCCGCCCCAGGGCAGGTACTGGCGCTGGCTTATGCTCACGAAGAAGGCCAACTGCTGGCCCTCAGCCGCCTGGAGCGCGGTCAGCAGCGCGGCGCGACGCTGACGGTCTGGGATGCCAGCGGGAACCCCATCCGCTCGCTGGAATTGATCGGCGGGGAGACAGCCGAAACTGCCGCCTTTGCGCCTGACTTCCGCCTGGCTGTAACGCGCGGCCCAAATGGGCCGGTGCGCCTGTGGCAACTGAGCGATGGCGCAAATTTCGCCACTACCCAAGAGACCGGGAACCGCGCCGGGCCGATGGCCTTTTCTCCAGATGGGCAAACCCTGGCGGTGGGCTATATGGACACTACCCGCGACTTCCGCAACCAGAACGAAATCCGCGTCTGGCGCGTACCAGCCCCCGGAGAAGCGCGCCCGGCCACGCTGTTATATGCCCTGAGCGATTCCATCCGCCCGCGCGGCGACCCGCTGACTGAGGGGATGGAACAGACCCTGCTGTCGCTGGCATGGTCACCGGATGGGGAGCGCATCGCGGCAGGGTATGAAGACCGTACCCTGCGCGTGTGGCGGGCGGCCCCTTCGCAGCCAGAGCGGCGCATGACTGCCGCCACCCTGCCATTTGCGCTGGCATGGTCACCGGATGGGGAACGCATCGCGGCGGGGGGATTGGAAATCTTTCAGGCTGCGGACGCGAAACTGCTGATCTCGACCAACGATTTTTTGCCCGGCCTGAATGACCTGGCACTCTCACCGAGCGGCAATTTTGTGGCCCTGGCCGGCTATAACCAGATTGAAATTCGCCGGGTAGAAGATGGGTCGCACGCTTATGCCATCACCGGAATGGATGGCGCCGTCAATGCAGTGGATATTTCTACCGATGGGACTCTGCTGGTAGCGGCCTGTGACGATGGAACCACCCGCCTGTACCGCCTATCAGATGGCCGCTACCTGGACTCGCTGGGCGCCGCCGGACAGCCCGTGCTGGCGGCGGCCTTTTCGGCGGATGGGCGTTGGATCGCCAGCGGCAATGAGAGCATGATGGTTCAAATCTTCCGCGTCAATGACGGTCAGGTGATGATGCGGCTGGAAGAGCCCTATGTGTCTTACCGGCTGTTGTTCTCACCCAACGTGGATCAACTGGCCTCGTTGACGACTTCGGGCGTATGGCTGCGCTTTTTTGACGCGGAAATTCAGGAAATCGAAACAGAATTAGAGGGCATGGCCGGCGGGGTGGGTCTAAACGACATTGCCTACTCGCCCGGAGAAGAATACCTGGCGATGGCCGGCAACGGCCTGGTGCGCGTCATTGACCCGCTCACGCGCGAAGACCTCTACGTGGTGTCGGCGCGAAGCAGTGGACTGCCCGAAGACACCCAACCCTGGTCGGTAGCCTTTTCGCCAGATAACGCTTTTCTGGCAGTAGGCTGGTCCGATGGCGTGATCCGCATTTATTGGGCCGGCGACGGCTCTTTTCTGGCGGCCCGTCCGGCCCATCCCGACGCGGTACTGCGCCTGCGTTTTACCAGCGATGGCCGCCTTCTGCTCTCGTTGGGAGCTGAGGGAACGATCCGGTTGTGGGGAATAGCCAACCCGTAGCGTATTTACGTGGGGATAAGACTGCGGCGCAGTGCGTCGCGCATGCGCAGAGCGCGGGCGGCCCCTTCAGCGGTGCAGGTGGTAGGATTATCCACCAGATAGGCAGGAATGCCCAGCGCCTTGGTGAGGTATTTGTCAACGCCGCGCAAGAGTGCTCCACCGCCGCACAGCGCCACCCCCCGGTCAATAATATCTGAGATCAGCTCCGGCGGGGTGCGTTCCAGCACGCGCCGGGCCGTATTAACCACTTCGACCAATGGGTCTTGCAGCGCATCCACGATGTCATCGGTGGTCAGCGTCACCGGGCGCGGCAGGCCAGAGACCTGATCCTGGCCCTGCACCTCCATTGACTGCGGCTGTTCCTGCGGCACAGCCGCGCCAATGCGGATTTTTAGCTGTTCAGCAGTGCGCTGCCCAATGATGACCCCGTATTTTTTGCGCACGTAGCTGATAATGGCCTCATCCATGCGGATGCCGCCGGTGCGTGACGTTTCCGCCCGGACGATATCATTCATCGCCAGCACCGCCGCCTGAACAGTGCCCCCACCCAACGACAGGATCATATTCCCAGAAGGGGTGTTAATCGGCAGGTCAATGCCCAACGCGGCGGCCAGGGGTTGGGCAATCATAAACACCTCGCTGGTGCGCGCGCCGATACCAGCTTCGTGAACCGCGCGGCTTTCGACGCTGGTAACGCCATAGGGGACCGTCAGCATGATCTTCGGGCGGAAGATGGGAAAAGCCCCCGCCACTTTATTGACCAGGAAGCGCAGAAGAAGCTCGGTTTTCTCGAACTCAGCAATCACCCCGTGCTGCATCGGCCAAACGATCTCAATATTATCCGAGACCCTTCCGTCCATATCGCGCGCCTGCGCGCCCCACTCCACCATTTTTTGTTCGGAGACGACGATGGCGACGACCGTTGGAGCCTGCAGCAGGATCTGGTCTCCCTCTGCAATGACGGTATTCATGGTACCCAGGTCAATCCCGAGTTCGTGACTAAAGAATGAAGGCATAAAGTATCACTTCCTCAAGTCAGCGTGCCGCTCAGGATCGGCCTTTATGGTAGCGCCTGGCGGCTTCCAGGCGCAGATTTGACCGCCTAAGGGCCGCCTGGATCTGTAAGTAACTATCGGTGTCTTTTCCAACGCCCTGGGCCAGCACAGCCTCGGCGCGCCTGCGGGCCTCTTCGGCGCGCTGAACGTTAATCTCCTCGACATTCTCAGCGGCATCGGCCAGCACGGTCACCTGGTCGGGCTGCACTTCAGCGATTCCACCCGAGACGGTGAAATACCGCTCTACATTCCCCGACCGCACCTTGACGACGCCAAACTGAATGACGGTTAGCACAGGCGAGTGATGCGGTAAAACGCCCATTTCGCCGGCTGCGCCTGGCAGCACGACAATATCGGCGTCACCCTGGAACACGATCTTGTCTTGCGAGACGATCTCACACCGGATCGGCATGGACTGCTCCTCTGGATGCATTGGAGAGGGTTGGTGATGGGGCAGGCCGGATGCGCCGATTCTTTCCCACCACCAACCGAAAGCGTTAAACCGCCTGTAACTCGCGCGCGCGCTCGGCGGCCTCGTCAATGTTCCCGATCATGTAAAAAGCCTGTTCGGGTAAATCGTCGTGCTTGCCGTCTAAAATTTCGCGGAAGCCGCGCACCGTCTCGCGCAGCGGTACGTAGCGCCCTGGCCGCCCGGTGAACTGCTCGGCGACAAACATCGGCTGCGAGAAGAAACGCTCGATCTTGCGGGCGCGCGACACGATGAGCTTGT
This sequence comes from Anaerolineaceae bacterium, assembly GCA_034434155.1. GTDB lineage: Bacteria > Chloroflexota > Anaerolineae > Anaerolineales > Anaerolineaceae > DSYU01. Next base: position 21,299 of record DAOUAC010000152.1, on the reverse strand, counting down.
CATCTTCACTCAGTTCATCGAAGCCCAGGATGGCGATAATGTCCTGTAAATCTTTGTACCGCTGTAAAACGCGCTGTACCTCGCGGGCAGTATTGTAATGTTCTTCGCCGACAATGTTCGGGTCCAAAATGCGGCTGGTCGAAGACAGCGGGTCCACCGCTGGGAAAATGCCCTTTTCCACAATAGCGCGGTCGAGTGCGATGGTGGCGTCTAAGTGGGTAAAGGTTGCCACCGGAGCCGGGTCAGAATAATCATCAGCCGGGACGTAAACCGCCTGCATTGAGGTGATCGAACCGCTGCGCGTGGACGTGATGCGCTCTTGCAGTTCGCCCATCTCCGTGGAGAGCGTAGGCTGATACCCCACCGCCGAGGGCATACGCCCTAACAGTGCCGACACTTCGGAACCAGACATGGTAAAGCGGAAGATGTTATCAATAAATAATAACACATCTCGGCCCCGGTCGCGGAAGTACTCCGCCATCGAAAGGGCCGTCAGCGCCACGCGCAGGCGCACGCCCGAAGGCTCGTTCATCTGGCCGTACACCATGACAGTATCTTTCATCACGCCCGATTCAAGCATTTCGCGGTACAACTGCGTGCCTTCGCGCGTGCGCTCGCCTACTCCAGCGAACACCGAGTTACCCTGATGAACGGTGGCAATCGAGCGGATGAGTTCCATGATGATAACGGTTTTGCCCGTGCCGGCACCGCCGAAGATGCCGGTCTTACCGCCTTTGGTGAACGGCGCAATCAGGTCAATCACTTTCAGGCCAGTTTCAAACACCTCAACACGAGTGGCCTGTTCTTCAAACGAGGGGGCCGGGCGGTGGATGGGGTATTTCATCGCGCTGTGGACGGGACCTTTATTATCTACCGGCTCGCCCAACACGTTAAAGATGCGGCCCAGCGTACTCTCGCCCACCGGGACCATAATGGGTGCGCCGGTGCGCCGGGCAGGGACGCCGCGCTGAAGGCCATCGGTAGAGCGCATGGCAATGGTACGCACCCAGTTATTAGGCAGGTGACGTTGAACTTCCAACACCAGCGGCGCGCCGCTATCCTGGGGCACTTCAACGGCTTCGTAAATATCGGGAATGTCATTGCCGGGGAATTCGACATCAACGACGCCGCCCTGGATCTGCACGACACGTCCGGTATATTCTCTATCCATAACATCGCTCCTCAAAACAAATGCTCAGTTGTCTATCCTTTGGCTTCCAGCGCATTCGCGCCGCCGGCAATATCCAGCATATCATTGGTGATGATGTTCTGGCGGAGCTTGTTATATTCCATCTGCAAAGCTCCGATTAATTCTTTGGCGTTATCCGTCGCATTGCGCATGGCAACCATGCGGGCCGCGTGTTCGCTGGCCTGAGCGGAGAGAATAGCCTGGTAAATCTGGATGGCCGTAAAGCGCGGCACGATTTCGTTGAGCAGCTCATTGGAATCGGGTTCGTAGGTGAACACCGCATTGGTGCGGTGCACCGCTCCCCCGACCTGATCGCGCAGTTCTTCGCCGCTAATATCCAGCGGCAGTAGCTTGCGGATGACGGGCGTCTGGATGATCATGTTATCGAAGCGCGTATAGGCTACGAAAATCTGATCATACAAGTGCTTCTCAAAGTCATCTACCACCAGTTGGCCGATGGCGGCCACATCGTTAAAGGTGGGCGGGTTGGGCAGGTGGCTGAAATCCGCGATCACCTGCTTGTGGCGGCGCACGAGCATATCACGGCCTTTGCGCCCCACGGCCACGTAACTCACCGGCACTTCCGATGGGTTGAAGCGGGCAAGAGTAGTGCGCAGGATGTTGACGTTATAAGCTCCGGCCAGACCCCGGTCGCCGCTAATCATCACCACCAGTACGTTTTTGACTTCTGAGCGCTCTGCCAGCAGGGGGTGTAGATTCTCGTGGCCGGGCTGGCTCGCCAGATGAACCAACACCTGCCAGGCCTTTTCAGAGTAGGGCCGGGTCGCCTGATACGCCTGCACCGCCCGCTTCACATAGCTGGCGCTGACCGTTTCGAGGGCCTTGGTCACCTGCGCAAGGTTCTTAATACTGCGGACCCTTAATCTCAATTCTCTTGTGGAAGGCATGGGTCTCCCTCTATTCGGTGAGGCGCATCATTATTGGAAGGTCAGGTTAAAGGCCTGGATGGCTTCGCGGAGCTTCGCGTCAGTTTCGGGCGTAATCTGCTTCTTTTCCAGAATATCACGGCCAATTTCGGGGTAAGAAGTCTCCATATAGCGCAAGAAAGCGGCTTCCCAATCGCGCACCCGGTCAACTGGAATGTTATCAAGGAAACCATTGGTTCCGGCAAACAAAACCAGCACTTCCTCATCCAGTTCAAGGGGCTGATACTGGGGCTGTTTGAGGACTTCTTGCAGGCGCTGACCGCGGTTCAACTGGGCTTGGGTGGCCTTATCGAGGTCAGAACCAAACTGAGCAAAGGCCGCCAGAGAACGATAGGCGGCCATATCCAGGCGCAAGCGCCCGGCCACCTGACGCATGGCTCTGGTCTGCGCCGCGCCGCCCACCCGCGACACTGAAATACCCACGTTAATCGCGGGGCGAATGCCAGCGTTGAAGAGATCCGATTCCAGATAAATCTGCCCGTCGGTGATGGAAATGACGTTGGTGGGGATATAGGCCGAAACATCACCCAACAGCGTTTCGATGATCGGCAGGGCCGTCAGCGACCCACCCGTGCCGCGCACTTTGACGATTTTATATTGATCGGCATCGGGCATGGCTTTGAGGGCCTGTTCAGCATCGTGTTTGGAAAGCGGTCCGCCGTACACCTGCCCATTGACGGCATCCGCACGCTCGGCTTCTGGCCGGTCAAAGGATTTAGGCGTAATGACAAACTCATCGGCCAGGCGGGCGGCGCGCTCTAGCAGGCGCGAGTGCAGGTAAAAAACGTCGCCCGGGTAGGCTTCGCGGCCCGGCGGGCGGCGGATGAGTAACGAGACCTGACGGTAAGCCCAGGCGTGCTTGGAAAGATCGTCGTAGACGACCAGGGCATTGCGCCCCGTTTCCATGAACTCTTCGCCAATGGCACAGCCGGCATAGGCGGAAATATACTGCATGGCCGCCGGTTCATCTGCCGCGGCGACGACCACAACGGTGTGATCCATCGCGCCGTGACGCTCTAGAATAGCGATATTACGGGCCACCGCCGCCTTCTTCTGGCCGATGGCAACGTAGATGCAGATAAGGTCTTTACCCTTCTGGTTGATGATCGTATCCAGCGCCAGGGCGGTCTTACCGGTCTGGCGGTCGCCGATGATCAGCTCGCGCTGACCGCGGCCAATCGGGATCATCGCATCAATAGCCTTAATCCCGGTTTGTACGGGCGTATCAACATCCTGGCGGTACACCACGCCCGGCGCGATGCGCTCAATGGGGCGGTAGCCGGTGAACTCGATGGGGCCTTTGCCGTCAATCGGCTCGCCAACTGCGTTGACGACGCGCCCGATCAGGCCATCGCCAACCGGCACCGAGGCAATGCGTCCGGTGGTGCTGACCGTCATGCCCTCTTTAACGGTAGCATAATCGCCCAGGATGATAACGCCCACATGATCTTCTTCGAGGTTAAAGGCGATTCCTAAAACGCCGTTGGCAAATTCAACCAGTTCTTGGGCACGCACTTTTGGCAGCCCGCGCACGCGGGCAATGCCGTCGCCAGCTTCCTCGACCGTGCCAATATCGCGCACCTCAAACTCAGGCCGGTAGGTTTCAATGCGCTGCTGTAAATCTGCGGTAATTCGTCCGATCAGGTCTGACATCGAGCCTCCCAACAAACAGGCAGGTTAGAGAGTTTTAAATTCGGCCACGCAGCCAGAGTCGATGCGCTGGAGCAGGGCAGTCAGCAGTTTGACCGCGGCATCGTAATCGTCGCGGTGAATGATAGAACTATGCGAATGGATGTGGCGGGCCGGCACAGCGATCACGATGGTAGGCACGCCAGTCTGGAACAGGTGAATGGCCGCCCCATCGGTTGCGCCGCCCTCAATCGTAGAAGTTTGCACGGATACGCCGATTTCTTCGGCGGTATCCATCACAAAGTCACGCAGTTTCAGATTCGGGATCATACGGGCATCATAAAGCAGCACCGAAGGGCCTTTGCCCAGGCGAATGGTGCTCTCGTCTTTGCCGACGCCCGGCACATCCCCGGCGATGTCAGACTCCAGAACAATGGCTATATCCGGTTTGACCAGTTCCACGCTGGTGGTCGCGCCGCGCAGGCCCACCTCTTCCATAACGGTGGCGGCGGCAAAAATCTGGTTAGGGTGAGGCTTGCCCTGCAGTTCTTGCAGCGCCGAAACCATCAACGCCACACCTACGCGGTCATCAAAGGCCTTGGAGAGATACGCTTTGCCGCTGGCAAGCTCGACGAAATCGGCGCGTGGGACGATGGGATCTCCAGCGCGGACTCCGGCGGCCAGCACCTCTTCCTGGCTGGTCGCGCCGATGTCAATGTACATATCTTTGCGCTCAACCACCTTCTTGCGATCTTCTGGCGAGAGCATATGGGGGGGCTTCACACCGATGACGCCGACCACATCGCCCTTACGGGTTTTAATCACCACGCGCTGGCCTAACAGCACCTGGTCGAACCACCCACCCAGCGGAAGGAACTTGATAAATCCTTCTGGCGTGATCAGTTTGACCATAAAACCGATCTCATCCATGTGCGCGGCCAGCATCACGCGCGGGCCTGCTGCATCTCCGCCCACCTGGCAAATCACGCTGCCCAGGTGATCGTGCGACAGTTCACCCAGGCCCTCCAGATAGCGCCGGGCAACCGCGCGGACTTCGCTCTCGTACCCGGGCACGCCGTGCGCTTCTGTTAGCTCCCGCAGCAATTGGGTTGTCGTATCCATGGTGTTACCTTTTCCTTGTGATGATGATGTAGCTGGATTCAGCAAATCCTCTCCGCAAGGATGTGCTTCAGCCTGATTTGCGCTTGATGTCCCACTGAACGCACTACCAGCCTGGCAGGCTGTCTGATGGTCTCCGGCCCAATGCAGCAGACGGCTCCAGCCCCGGAGTGCGAGTATTATGATACCTGAAAGCCTATTAATTGTCCAGTTGAGTTGTATGACGCCTATGCCGAGAAATATTGAAGCGCGATCCGCAGACGCTCTTCGACATCCTGGGGAGCATCGCGTGGGATTGACTGCACGGCACTCTGGGCCTCGACCACGCTATACCCCAGGGCAGTTAAAGCGGCCATCACCGCTTCATCCACCTCGCCGATGGCGGTGGCCGTCTCAACAATGCCTTCATACTTGATTTTATCTTGCAGATGGAGCAAGATTTTCTGGGCCGTGCGCTTGCCCACTCCTGGAACCCTGCTGAAGACTTCGCCCTGTTCACTGGCAACCGCCCGCCGGATCGCGTCGAGCGAAAGGGTTGAAAGCACCGCCAGAGCCAGGCGCGGGCCAACCCCATCAACGCCCAGAAGCAGGTTGAAGAAATGGCGCTCCGGTTCGGTTTCAAACCCATACAGGGCCAGAAGGTCCTCGCGGACAATGAGTTGGGTGTACAGCAGCGCATGGTCGCCGATGCGCAGAGAACTGCGCAGAGGCGCAGGAACGTGAATCTGCAAGCCCACCCCACCCACCATCACAATCACGTGATTATCACCAATCGCGGCAATTGTGCCATCTACCATTGCGATCATTGCGTCCCCCGGTCTCTCCTCTGGTTGAACACTTCATATAAGACCACGGCCGTGGCAACAGCCAGGTTCAGCGAGTCGCTGCCGATGCCCAGCATAGGGATGCTGACGACCTCATCACACAGAGCGAGGTGCTGCGCCTGCAAGCCCTGGCGCTCGCTGCCCATTAAGATCACAACGGCGGGCGGGTAGCGAAAGGCATGGTAGTCTACCTGGGCTGCGCCGGAAGTCCCGACCAGGAAGGCACGCGTGGACTGCTTCCAGCGCGCGAATTCGGCAAAGCTGGCGCGCACCAGAGGTTGGGTGAACACCGCGCCCATGCTGGCCCGCACAGCCGCCGGATCGTAAGGATCGGTGGACTGATCGAGCAGGATCACGCCGGCCCCGCCTGTAGCATCCTGCGTGCGCAGAATCGTCCCCAAGTTGCCAGGGTCGGCGACCGAATCGAGCGCGACCCAGGGTTTACCGGGAACCGGCACAGCCTGATCCAGCGAAAGCCACTTCTGGCGCACGACTGCCGCCAACCCCTGTGGGCCTTCTTTGAGCGCCAGCCGCCCAAACACCTCGTCGCTGACTTCCAACACCGGCACGCCGCGCTGTTTTTGCGCGGCGACTAATTCCTGCCCAAACGTGCTTTTTAACAGCCCCGGCGCGACGATCAGGGTTTCGAGTTCCGCGCCCTGCGCCACCGCCTCGCCAACAATGCGCAGCCCTTCGACGTAAAACAGTCCGCTTTCCTGGCGCGCCTTGCGCTCTTGCAGCCGGCGGATTTGCTTGATGCGTTCATTGGCCGGGCTGGTGATCATAGGTCGGTAAGCTGCTTCATGCGGTAACTTTGCAGATGACAAATGGCAATCGCCAGAGCGTCGGCAGCATCATCGGGGCGCGGCAGTTCGGGGAGCTGTAAAACCGCCTGAACCATCATTTGCACCTGGAGCTTATCGGCCCCCCCGTAGCCTGTGATCGCCTGCTTGACTTCGAGCGGAGTGTATTCATACACTTTCAGGCCGCTTTGAGCCATGCTCAACAGCACGACCCCACGCGCCTGCCCCACGGCAATGGCTGTGGTCACATTCCGCGAGAAAAACAACTTCTCCACCGCCCCGCTATCCGGACGGTGGAGAAGTAAAATCTCTTGCAGGCGCTCGTGGAGTAGAAGCAGGCGGTTCTCCAGCGGCATTTTGGCAGGCGTCAGAATGACGCCAAAATCCACAACGGTCAGAGCGCCATCAGCCGCCTCTCGAACCAATCCAAAACCGGTTGTGGCTGTGCCAGGATCAACTCCAAGCACCAGCATAGGTTAACTTTCACTCTCCAGCGAAGCCATGACAGCATCCGAAATGTGCAAATTCGAGTAGACGTTCTGGACATCGTCCAATTCTTCGAGCGCCTCGATGCAGCGCATCACCTGGAGAGTCTGGTCAACATCCAATTCCATTTCCTGGTTGGGAACCATGCGGAGTTCGGCTTCTTCTGGCTGCACATGAGCGGCGCGCAGGCGGTCAGATAACGCCTTAAACGATTCGACCGGGGCGAAAATTTCAATCATCCCATCCGCCTCGGTGACGTCATTGGCTCCACCTTCGACAGCCAGCTCAAAAATCGTATCGAACGACGCTTTACTGGACGGGATGGCAAAATAGGCCTGCCGGGTGAACTGCCAGCTTACCGAGCCAGCTTCGCCCATATTCCCACCGCTGCGGGTGAGGATATGGCGGATTTCGGCGACGGTGCGGTTGCGGTTCTCGGTGACGCACTCGATCATCAGCGCCACGCCATGCGGAGCATAGCCTTCGTAGAATACCTCTTCAAGAGCGCCGCCTTCTTTATCGGCCCCGGTTCCGCGGCGGATGGCCCGCTCGATATTATCCTTCGGCATGTTCTGGGCGCGTGCGCGCTCCACGGCCAGGCGCAGGCGGAAGTTGGTTTCGGGGTCGCCGCCGCCCTCACGCGCCGCCAGCACAATCTCTCGCGTCAGGCGGGTGAAGACCTGCCCGCGCTTCGCGTCGGCTGCACCTTTCTTCCGCTTAATGGTTGCCCATTTTGAATGTCCAGACATACTTGCACTCCTCGGAGGAAAATACTTGGTGTGGAAACTTGCAGTTTACCCATTATACCACAACGCCAGCAGACGCTCGCCTACCCTACACCTGGCCTACGGTTGTCATACAAGTTCTTTACAAGGGCCTTACAACCCCCGAAAATCTCTCGCCTTTTTTAAGAAATCCTATACAATAAAATCAACTTCCAAGCATGGTTTTTTTACCTGGAATGTAAAGTTTCCAAGATCGGGACGATCTTAACCTGTACAAATGGCGAATCGGATCAAGGTAATCAAGATCGGGGACGATCGTGGCAAACCGCATTGTGACTTTTTTCATTAATCTATATGCAATTCTGACTCTTATGGGTATCCTCCCGGGAGGAATTTTGAGCATCCCACCCACAGCTGCTATGGTTCTTGAACACACCATTCATCTTGACTCCGCTGCTTCTACGCCGCCTGTATCTTTGCAGAATTTTATCCACCGGGTATATAACGGTAACGGCAAAGCAGTCGTCGGCGTATATGTGCCGGGCACCTTAGCACTGCCGGTTGGGCAGCAGCCGAAAAACAACGCCGGGTATGTGACGCGCGAATCCAACCAGGCAACGCAGTTCAACATGGCCGCGCAGTATGGGACCATTGGCATCCTGGCGCACAACGACCTGGCCGGCTCGCAGTTTACCGATATTCAAATGAACCAGTATGCCATCGTCGTATATGGCGATGGTCACGTGGAATATTACGTGGTGCGCGAAGTGCAAAAATACCAGGCGCTTTCGCCCACCAGCACTTTCTCGGATTTCATCAACCTCGACGACACGGATGAAAGATTAACCGCCGCCGACCTGTTCAACCGGGTCTATTCCCCCGGTGAACGCCTGGTCTTTCAGACCTGCATTGCCGCAGAAGGCGACCCCTCTTGGGGGCGCATGTTCATCATCGCCACCCCGGTCACGCGCCAGGTAAAAACCGTAGTCGAACAGACCAACCGCTTGCTGGAACTAACCAGCTTTGGCCTGGTCAACAACTAAGCCCACATCGCGGGTACAGGCCCTCCTCCTGCGCCCGGCTCGATTTTCCTCCTCTCCTCAACTACACAAGCCCGTGATCCGGGCTTGTGTAGTTTAAAGTTAATCTGGCCGGTCGCTGCCCGCCGCCACCGGGTTGCGCAGGCTGCCAATGCCCTCCACGCTGACCTCAACGACGTCTCCAGCTTGCAGTGGGCCAATCCCCGGCGGCGTCCCGGTGAGGATCACATCGCCCATTTCAAGAGTCATCACCGAGGAAATAAAGGCGATCAACTGCTCAACCGAAAACATCATCTCGCGCGAAGAGGCCATCTGGCGCATTTCGCCGTTGACGCGCGTCTGCACCAGCACATCGGCGGGGTTAAGTTCGGTCTCAATCCAGGGGCCGAGGGGGCAAAACGTATCGAAACCTTTGCCGCGCGTCCATTGGCCATCACGGCGCTGCAAGTCACGCGCAGTAACATCATTCGCCACTGTATATCCAAAAACGTACTTCAGCGCCTCCTCTGCCGCAATCCAGCGCCCACGCCTGCCAATGACGACGGCCAGCTCGCCCTCGTGTTCCACCTGTTTCGACTGCGGCGGCAGCAGGATTGTCTCACCTGGGCCAATGACGGAAGAAGGCGGCTTCATAAACAGGATCGGCACTTCGGGCGGCTCGAAACCCTGTTCGCGGGCGTGTTCGGCATAATTACGTCCCACGCAGATGATCTTCCCAGGAATAACGGGCGCCAGCAGGCGCACCATATGCAGCGGAATCTCCGCCTCTAAACGCCGGAACTCTCCAAAGGGCTCGCCTTCGATTGGACCAACACGGTCTTCAAAAACCCAACCGTAACGCGGGGCATCGTTTCCGGTCCGGTAGCGAATAAAACGCATCTCTAACCTCTCCGTGATGTATATTTGGCTTTAGTGTAGCATAAAACATGCGCCTTATTTTTTTCACAGAAACATTATGGACAATTCCCAGTGCTTCCAGTACACTGAATCTGTATTTCCCTGTCTATGCTCTGTGGAGAATTATGACCGGTTCCGTATTGTATATTGAAGATAACGTGGATAACCGGTTACTGGTCAAACGCGTGATCGAGTCCATGGGGATTCGCTGCGCAGAAGCCGGCACCGGCCAGGAAGGCATTCGGCGGGCCAAAGAATTGAAACCGGACATTATTCTGCTCAATATCAACCTGCCGGATATCTCAGGCTACGAAGTTGCCCGGCGGATGCGCGCCAGCGGCGACCCGCACCTGGTATACGTGCCGATTATTGCGGTGACGGCCAACGTCTTAAAAGGGGATGCCGAGAAAGCACTCGAAGCCGGCTGTGACGTGTACATGGCTAAACCGATCAACATCCGCGAACTGATGGCTCGCGTGTCCGCGTTTTTAGAGGTGGTGCATGGGCCGGCCTGGAGTAAAGAAAACGAGTGGAAAGAGGAAGAGTGGTAGTGGGCAAGACAGGGCTCGAACCTGCGACCTCATCTTTGTAAGAGATGCGCTCTAACCAACTGAGCTACTCGCCCTTACGCCCTTATTATATCATAAAACCCTTCAGCTTAGCGCAGTTCCCAACCGGCAACCAGCATTTGCTCGGCGGCCTGCTGGAGATACCCTTTCAGCCGGGCAAAGGCTTCTCCGGCGGCCTGGAACTCTTCAGCACTGCCGGTGTCTAACCCGCGCGTATAATGCCGGGCCAGCAAATCGGCCTCTTGGGCGGCCAGATCCAGCAGGGCTTCAATTGTGCGGTACTCCGAGGGAGCCGGCCCCACAGCGGCCAGTTCGCGCCCACTGGCCGCGACATCATCCAGCGAACGGCGTATCTCGGCCTGCCAGGCGGGGTCTTGCATCCGGGCAGGGTCAACGCTAGCTTTCTGATTACTCTCCACCCAAACCTGCAAAGCCGAAGCAAAGATCTTCAGACGCTCTATGGTTGCCACGCGGTACACCTGCGGATCAAGCGGCGGGATGGGCGTAGGCGTTGGCACGAGGGTGGCGGTTGGCTCTGGCGTAGGGGTTGGTTCTGGCGTGGCCGTGGCAGGCGCGGCTGTAGGCAAGGTAAAAGGCATGGTCGGAGCGCCCAGGTCTTCCAACGGATTTTCCCATTCCACCGGACCCTCTGGCCCCTGCACCACCACACGGATCTCATCCAGCGCCGCCAGCGTCGCTGGAACCTGCCGCACCGCCTCTGGCAGCGCGACGATGCCGATGGAATCATAAACCAACCCAAGCACGGCCACCCCACCCACGATTAAGAGGGTGAGAAAAACAAGACCCAAAAAAGCGAGAATATTTTTTGCCATTCCAATCCGTCAATCCAGAAGAAAGAAAAGACAATACAAATTATACCATTAAATCGAATTAATAGAACATATTTTCTAAAACAAAAAAAGACCGGCGGCCCCGATGCGCCGGAAATTGGAGTATGTGAGACAATCCACAATCGCCAAATCTTTGATATGATTAGCAAAACTTCATCGGGAGATACATTCATGAACATGATCAGCGCCTTTGCGGACGAAATTGGTGATGATTTAGACCTACAAATTGCTACGTTAAAAGCCAATGGGATCGGCAATATTGAACTGCGCGGCGTATGGGGGAAGAACGTCTTGCAGTTGAGCGAAGCGGAAGTCAAAGAAGTGAAAAAGCGCGCCGCCGACAACGGCCTGGGATTTTCAGCGGTCGGCTCGCCGCTGGGTAAATTCCCCCTGGACGGGGACTTTACGATACAGATGGAAGGGCTGAAAAAGGCGCTGGATTACGCTGCCATCCTGGAAGCCCCATATATCCGCATGTTTTCCTTTTACATTCCCCAGGGTCAAAACCCGGCCACAGTGCGCACTCAGGTGATTGACTGGCTGGCGCATATGATCCACGAGGCCGAAAAGACCAACATTATCCTCGCACATGAGAATGCGAAGGGGATTTACGGCGACACCGGCAAACGCTGCCTGGATCTGTACGTCACCCTGGAATCGCCATCCTTTACCGGCGTATTCGACTTTGCCAACTTTGTGCAGTGCGGCCAGCGTCCTTATGAAGACTGCTGGCTGGCGCTCCAACCATACATCACCTACTTCCATGTTAAAGACGCGCTGCTGGCTACGGGCAAGGTCGTCCCCGCCGGGCAGGGGGATGGAGACGTAGAGAAAATCCTGCGCGAAGCTTACCTGAACGGCTTCAGCAACTTTTTAACCCTCGAACCCCACCTTTCGCTGGCCGAGGCCAGCTACGGCAAAACCAGCCCGGAACTGTTCAAGACCGCCGCCGATGCGCTCAAAGGCATTCTGGCGAAAATTGGGGTGCAGGCTTGATAGCGGCGGCATCTTGATTAAGGGTTGATCTTCATTCGCCTGTTTCCAGGTTAAAATGACCTGGGAGGTAGTGGGATGGCATCTACAGATCAGGATCAACCCCCCAAAGGCTCAGCTTCTCAAGAAACGTCCCTGGAGCCGGTGCATGAGGCTGTCCGCCAGGAAACGGCTGCGCCGAATAAGCGCAGTTATCGCGCCTGGGCCTTTCAAATTTACGTATTGGTTTCGCTGCTGGCCTTTGCCGGCCTGGCATTGTTTGCCAGTGTGTTTCAGGTGAACGATTTTGACGTGCAAATGTCCCGCGCCATTCAGGGCGGGCTGCCGGCCTGGGCGGGGGTAGTGCTGGTATGGGTCAGTTGGTTTGGCTTCGCGGCGCAGTCGGTGGTCACAACCCTGTCGGTTGTCGCCGCCGTGTACCTGATCGGCCTGCGCTGGGAAGCGTTTGTGCTGGCCGTGGCCGGGGTGGGTTCTTGGGCCGTCAATTATGTGATCAAAGTTGCAGTGCGCCGCCCCCGCCCGACGGAAGACCTGGTGAAAGTTTTCGACATGCTGAGCAGTTACAGCTTTCCAAGCGGCCATGTGATGTACTACACAGTCTTTTTTGGCTTCCTGGCCTTTTTAAGCTTTACGCTGCTCAAGCGTCCCTGGCTCAGAGCTTTGCTCGCGCTGGCATTTACTTCGCTGGTGGTGCTGGTAGGGCCTTCGCGGGTGTACCTCGGCGAACACTGGACCAGTGACGTGGTTGCCGCCTATTTGTTAGGCTTCCTGATCCTCTCCGCCGTTATTTTCTTATACCGCACCGGCAAGCGCCGCTACGCTCCCCAGCAGCCGGTAGCGCCGGGCACAGAAGAAGTTTCGGTTCCAATTACGGGGAGGGAGAAAACCAACCGAGGTGATTGAATAACGCCCATGGAACGACACCCCTACTTTGACCTTCTACTTCATACCCAACAGGAATTAGAGAACCTGTTAGGCGGCTCACTGCGTGAGCGCGTTACCCTGCACGAGTGGCCGCTCTCTTGCGTTCAACGGCTCGTTCTGACAGGGGGACAGAGCTGGATTTACAAAGCGCAGTGCGGCCCGACGGTGGAGCCGGAATTTTACAGCCGCGCGCGCTCTCCACTGCTGGTACAGACGCGGGTCTTGTTCCGCGATGACCGCTACGCCTGCCTGCTGCTGCCAGATCTGAAACTACCAACGCTGGAAACCTGTGAGCTGTCGGAAGAAGAGGCCGTGAAGACCGGGCGGCAACTGCTGGCCGAAATTGCCGCAATCGAAAACAGCGACCGTTTCTACCTCGATATCGGCACGTGGGAACGCTGGCAGGCTCTCATGGACGGGATGCTGGAAGACCTGGATGGGTTGGTAAGATCGAAGAAGTACGAACACACCAACCGGGAAGACCTGCGCGTGATTGCCCGCGCGGCGGCGGCGCCAGAAGTGCGGGCCGTGTTCGACCCAGATCAGTTGCCCCCGCCGGGGCTCGTCCATTACGACCTGCGCGCCGAAAATGTCTTTCGGGGGCCAGATGGTTTCCGGGTCATTGACTGGCAGCGGCCCATCTTTGGCCCGCCGGAGATTGACCTGGTGCTGTTCCTGGCTTCGTTGGGCTACGATCCGCGCCGCCACGTTACGCCGGGGGTCATTGCCATAACCGACTTACTGCTCATCCATTGGTTCACAGAATGCGCCGTGGGCTGGTTTCCAGAGGGGTGTCCGACTTATGATCGCACTACGGCTCACCTCGTCCAACAACTGCGTCATTCACCGATAGAACTTTAACGCATAGAGGAGGTCACAATGAAGTTTGGCGTTTGCGGAGGGCCAGAGATTGCCCGAATTGCCCGCCAGGCCGGCTATGATTATTTTGAGTGGAGCGTTGGCGGACTGCTGCACCCCAGAGAGGAAGAGCGCGTTTTTGAAGAGGCGCTGGCTCAGGTTCACGCTGTTGGCCTGCCCTGCCCGGCGGTGAACGTATTTCTTCCTGCCGATCTCAAAGTTACCGGGCCAGATGCCAACCTGGAAGCGCTGCGCGCTTATGTAACCACGGCGTTCCGGCGTGCCGGTCAGGCGGGGGTTGAGATCATCGTGTTTGGCTCCGGCGGAGCCAGACGCATCCCCGACGGCTTCGACCGCGCCGCCGCCATGCGGCAATTGGTGGAATTTGGCAAGATGGCGGCTCCGCTTGCCGGGCAGTGGGGCGTTACGCTCGTGGTGGAGCCGCTGAATGTGACCGAAACCAACGTCCTCAACACCGTAGAAGAAGCCGCCGGGCTGGTGCGCGCCGTTGACCACCCTAACTTTATGCTGTTGGTGGACGGCTATCATTGGGCCAAAGATCACGATACACTGGCCGGAATCCGCAAAAACGCCGGGCTGGTGCGTCATGCCCACATTGCCACGGTCGAAGGCCGCCGCCCACCCCGCCCTGAAGACGACTGCGCCGAATTTCTAAAAGCCCTGGTGCAAAGTGGTTATACCGGCCGCATCTCCATTGAAGGACGCATCGACGCGCCAGAAGAGGAACTGCCTGTGGCCCTGGAGACCATGCGCCGGCTGGTTGCAGCCTGAAATGATTGCCCTGTGATCCTCGATCAACCCCAACGTATTACGAGCCTGCAAGCCCGCCTGGAACGCGTTCTCAGGCGGATGGAGGCCGTCCGGCGCATTGAAGTCCGCTACCCCTGGCTGCGCCTCGCGGCGGTATTGGCCTGGCTGGCGGGGACCTATCTGGCGGTCAATGAACTTCCGGCCCCGTTCAGTTGGGGAGTTTCGGCGGCGCTGCTGGCCGTTTTTATCGCCGTCACACTGCTGCACCAGCAGGTTTTGGCTTCGCTGGAGCGCTACCAGGCGCTGGAATTTCTGACCCGCGCGCGGCTGGCGCGCTGCGCCCTTGACTGGCCGAACATCCCGGCGCACCAGCCAATCGCCGTTTCGCCAGACCATCCCTTTGACCGCGACCTGATTGTCACCGGGCCGCGCTCCCTCCACCACCTGCTGGATTCAACCGCTTCAGCCGGCGGCAGCCGCGCCCTGGCCGGCTGGCTGTTAGAAACCCACCCGTCACCCTCACAGACCCTTACCCGGCAGAATCAGGTGCGCGAATTGATCGCGCTGCCCGGACTGCGCGCCCGCCTGGCTCTGGACGGCGCGTTAATTGCCGGTCCGTTTGCTTCCTCTCAGGCTCGCGCGCCGCGATGGGATGGCGACGCCCTGATCCACTGGCTTGGGCAAACCAGCCGCGCCGCCGCGCTGCGCCCCTACCTGATCGTTCTGGGCCTGCTGGCGGCGGCCAACCTCTTCCTGTTTTTCCTTCATGCCGCCGGGCTTCTGCCAGCCTGGTGGGTTCTCACGCTGCTGATTTATTTAGCCCTCCAAAGTCTTAAATTCCGCGAAAGCAGTGAGGTTTTCCAGCAGGCAGATGAACTCGCGCGCCGCCTCAAGCAGCTCCACGTTGTGCTGGCCGATCTCGAAAGCTACCCCTGGCGAGCAGAGAGCAAGCTGGCTGATCTGTGCGCGCCTTTCCGGCAGGGTGAAGGCCGTCCATCTTGGATCGTGCGGCGGGCCGGGCTGATCGCTACCGCCGCCAGCCTGCACGGCAACCCATTCTTATCGCTGATCCTCAACCTGCTGATTCCCTGGGACTTGTTCTTCGCCTACCAGCTTGAGCGCCTTAAAGGCCATCTGCGCGCCGTCTTGCCAGCCTGGTTAGAAACCTGGTACACGCTCGAAGCCCTCTGCGCTCTGGCCGAATTTGCCATCCTCAACCCCGGCTATGCCTTCCCCGACCTGTTAGAGCCTGACGCTGGAATGATTTTTAAAGCCTACGCGCTAGGCCACCCGTTGATTCGCCCATCCGCGCGGGTGACAAACCCCTTTACCATCGAACGCCTGGGCATGGTGATCCTGATAACGGGGTCTAACATGTCGGGAAAAAGCACCTTTTTAAGGGCGGTGGGGGCCAACCTGTGCCTGGCCTACGCCGGCAGCGTGGTCTGCGCGGAGTCTTTGCAGACCCTGCCCTTCCGTCTGTTTGCCTCGATGAACGTCGCCGACTCGCTCAACGACGGCATTTCGTTTTTCTACGCCGAAGTGCGCCGCCTGAAAGCCCTGCTCGATGCCCTGCAAAGCACAGAGCGCCTGCCCCTGTTCTTCCTGATTGACGAAATCTTCCGGGGGACCAACAACCGAGAGCGCCGCATTGGCAGTGAGGCCTACCTGCGGGCGCTGGCCGGCCAGCACGGCGCGGGCATCATCTCGACCCACGATCTCGAATTGGTACGACTGGAGCAGGAAATTCCCCAGGTGCGCAACTACCACTTCCGCGAAACGGTCGAAGGCGACCGCATGGTGTTCGACTACCGCCTGCGCCCCGGTCCCAGCCCGACCACCAATGCCCTGCGGATCATGGCGCTGGCGGGACTGCCGGTCAAGCCACCCGATCCCTGACACCTTGCATTTTTGTTAGGTTGAGGCTCTTGTTTTCTGGAATGACTATGCTATAATTTGAATTGTCGCTGGCCTGGATGCCCCCCTCATCCAGGCCAGTGACGCTTTAACGACAATCCCGCGCTGTTTCTGAAAGGGCCTTATAATAAAGCAACTGCTCAGGCCTGCCCAAAGAGAGGTTCGCCTCTTTGGCCGCCTGGCGAAGCAGTGACCAATCAGGAGAGGTGGATTATGTTGAAAGTTGCCGTCATCGGCGGAGGCTCTACTTACACGCCGGAATTGATCAACGGTTTTCTGACTCGCGTCGCTTCCTTTCCAATAGATGAACTCTGGCTCATGGATATTTCGCAGGAACGGCTGGAGATCGTGGGGCGGTTCGCGCAGCGCATGGTCGAAGCCAGGGGAGCGCCCTTTAAGGTTCACCTGACAACCGATCAACGGGCGGCCATTCACGGAGCCAGGTACGTCATCACGCAGTTGCGGGTAGGGATGATGGAAGCCCGCCGCAACGATGAATATCTGGGCAAACGCCACGGCCTGATCGGCCAGGAAACCACCGGCGTCGGCGGCATGGCAAAGGCAATGCGCACCATTCCGGTGATTCTGTCCATCGCCAGAGACATCAAGGCACTGGCCCCCGGCGCGCTGTTGGTGAACTTTACCAACCCTTCGGGCTTAGTGACCGAGGCGCTCTTCCGCTACGCGCCAGAAGTTCCAGCGGTGGGGGTGTGTAACTCGGCCATTGGCGTAAAGATGGCCCTGCTGCGCCAGCTCGAGGCCGATACCGGCCAGAGCATTGCCCCGGAACGCGCCAAAATTAAAACGCTGGGGCTGAACCACCTTACCTGGTACCATGGTTTTACGGTGGACGGCGAAGAACTGTGGCCGCGCATCTTAGAACGATATATTGCCACCCTGCGCGCCGCGCCCGACCCTGCCTGGGACCCGGCTACCATTGAGGCGCTCGGCATGCTGCCCAACAGTTACCTCCAATATTTCTATTACACCCACAAAAAACTGGCCGAGCAGGACAAATGGCCGCCTTCGCGCGCCGAGCAGGTCCAGGCCATCGAAGAAACGCTCTTGCGCCAGTACGCTGAACCTGACCGCACAGAGCCACCCGAAGGTTTAATGAAGCGCGGCGGCGCGTATTACTCCACCGTTGCCACCCAACTGCTCAATGCTCATTACAATGATCTGAAAGAAGAGCACGTCGCCAATGTGCGGCAGGGTGGAGCCGTGGCCGGCTGGCCGACAGACTGGGTGCTGGAACTGCCCTGCCAGGTGGACGCTCAGGGCATTCACCCACTGCCCATCGCCCCACTGCCGCCGGTCTGTTTTGGCCTGATCGCCCAGGTGAAAGCTTATGAACTGCTGACGGTTGAGGCGGCAGTGCATGGAGACCGCCAGGCGGCGTACCAGGCACTGCTGGCGCACCCGCTGGGGCCTTCTGCCGACCGGGTACAGGCCGTTTTAGACGATCTGCTCAAAACCAACCGCCCTTACCTGCCGCAGTTTTTCTAGAGAGGCCCCCGCATGACAGAAATTTCCTTTTACCTGGGCGTTGATACCGGTGGGTCGAAAACCCACGCGCTCATTGCCGATCACCAGGGAAATATTGTTGGCTTTGGCAAGGCCGGGCCAGGCAACCACGAAGTGGTGGGCTATGACGGCGTTAAAGCCGCCCTGATCGAGTCGGTAGGGGCGGCGCTGGCAATGGCAGGATTGAACATCGAACAGGTGAGCGGGGCCGGGTTTGGCATTGCTGGCTACGACTGGCCTTCAGAGCGGGCCGCCACCCTGGATGCCATTGCCGTGCTGGGACTGCACTGCCCGCTGGAAGCCGTCAACGATATGGTCATCGGTCTGATAGCCGGGGCTGCCGAAGGCTGGGGCATCGTTATTGGAGCTGGATCGGGAACCAACTGCCGCGGGCGCGCGCGCGATGGGCGCGAAGGCATGGTGACGGGCTGCGGCGGGCGGTTCGGCGAGCACGGCGGTGGGATGGACCTTGTTTGGGGAGCAGTCCGCGCCATCAACTATCACTGGATTCGGCGCGGGCCGCCGACGCGCCTGTCGGACGCTTTTATCGAGTACTTCAACGCCCCCGACCTGACCGGCCTGATCGAAGGTCTCACCCAAGAAATCTACCGCCCCCATGCTCACATGGCCCCCATGATCTTTCAGATTGCCGCAGAGGGCGACGCCGTAGCACGCGACCTGATCCACTGGTTAGGCTGTGAGCTGGGGGAGCAGGTATGCGCCGTGATCCGACAGCTCGATTGGATGAACGAGACATTCGAAGTGGTGCAAATCGGCAGTCTGTTCGCGGGCGGGCCGATGTTGGTAGAGCCGATGCGCCAGACGGTGCTGCGTCTTGCGCCATGCGCGCGCTTCACGCACCTGAATGCCCCCCCGGTAGTTGGCGGGGTGTTTTTAGGGATGCAAATGGCCGGAGCCGACTTTCGCCCCATCCGCGAGCGCCTGATCGCCGCGGCGCGCCAGATCATTGAAGGATAACTGTGCATTGATTTTTTTTCGAGGTATGGAGGGGCAGGTCATCCCTCCATACCTCGAAAGATAAAAACCCTATCAGGATAATCCTATGCCCATCATCGAACCCGAATTTATGGAATTGACGCGCGACCTCGACCTGGAGGCTTTCTGGGAAGAGAATGATCGCTGCCAGGGCTTTACCGCCGATAAACCGCGCTGTTCTCTGTCTTTTTCGCCGGACGATCACTGGTTATTTGAGTTTTTCGAGGTTCCTTCTACTCTACGCTACTACTTTGATAAACCCTACCGCGATCAACTGCACCGCGAGGCCAACCGTGTGACCCTGGAATATGTAGGGCGGGCATTCTTTGATGAAGATACCTGGGAACACAGCCCGAAACGCATTGAAAACCTCTTTGGCTGCGAGTTCACTTACGTGGAGGGCGGTACGCCCTGGCTGACCCCCGTCACCGATGACCCGGATGTCTTCAGCCGGATCCTTGATCAGGCTGAGAAAACCGACCTGCGCACCTGGGCGCTGCCGGAACCATTTTTGCGAGAGTGGGAACAGCGCCGGAGTGAAGGCAAGCCCCTGCCGGGGTTAGGGTCGGGCAGCCGTGGACCGGCCACCATTATGACCTCGGTTCTGCACCCAGAGACCGTCTTTTTCTGGCTGTACGATTACCCCGACCTGATGCGCCGCTTCAGAGACCTGCTGGCCGAAAAGATGGTAGAGCTAAACCTTGTACTGCGGGAATTCAGCGGTCGGAGCGCGCCCGGCTGGTGGATCACCGATGACAACTGCGCATTATTCAACAAGAAGCTGTACCGCGAATTCTGCTTCCCGGTGTTAGAAAAGGTGCTGAACACCCTGGCCCCTGGCGACGCCTACCGCTACCAGCACTCCGATTCGGCCATGGGTCACCTGCTGGATATGCAGCGCGAACTGGGCATTAACAGCGTCAACTACGGCCCTACTGTAGACGCCGGGCTGATCCGCGAGAAAATGCCGGATGCGCTGATTAACGGGCAGATGCCGCCCATGCTGCTGCGCAACGGTTCGCCGGAAGAAATTAAAGAGCGGATTATTTCAGACTTTCATAAAGCAGGCGCCCGCGGCGGCCTGAATGTGACCACCGCGGGTTCGCTGGCTGCTGGCACCGGCGTAGGCCGGATGCGCTGGATGATGAAGGTTGTGCAAGACTGCTGCCGCTACAGGGGATAGCGGCCCAGGCTAGTGACCTGACCCTCCAGACATTTTGCCATCGTACACTTCTTTGTTTTCAGGGCCTTCCACGAGCAGGTAGCCGGCCAAGCCGCGCTCCAGGCGCGACAGGGCGTGATCAACGAGGATGAAGCGGCCTGGCACTTCCAGCTTGAACTCGACCATGGTGGAGCCGCCCGGCGGGACCAGGGTGGTTTGCACGTTGGTCAGCGGTTCTGAGGTCAGCGCGCCTTCATTGTATACGCGGTCAAAGACTTCGCCGATGACGTGGAAGGAAGAGGTGAAATTGGGGCCACCCACACCGAAGAAGATGCGGACGGTTTCACCGACGTTGGCTTTGAGAGGGTGTTCGGCGGTCAGCGCGCCCACTGCGCCGTTGAGGGTGAAGTATTCAGGCTGTTCATTCAACAGTTTATCAACGCTAAAGGTGTGCTGGCCCTTGCTGCCCAGCTTTTCGACGGTGTACAGTTCGCCCTGCATCACGTAGAACTCTCGATCCACAGCGGGCAGGCCCTCTTCCGGCTCGACCAGGATCAGACCGTACATGCCGTTGGTGATATGGTGGGCGACCATCGGGGTGGCGCAGTGATAAACATACAGCCCAGGGTTGATAGCCTTGAAGGTAAAGCTGGTTGCGCCGCCCGGTTCGGTTTGCGTCGCCACTGCGCCGCCGCCCGGCCCCGTGACCGCGTGGAAATCCACCGAGTGGTTCATCTGGCTGTCGGCGGCGTTTTTCAGGTGGACTTCCACCGTATCGCCAACGCGCACGCGGATGAAGGGTCCCGGAACCTTGCCGTTGAAGGTCCAAAAGGTGTAGCTGGCCCCATCGGCCAGGCGCGCCGTCACTTCCACCGTCTCCAGGTCAACGCGCACCTTCTCAGGAGTCGTGCGGTTGAGCGGCCCCGGTAGGTCATCGGGCAAGCGCACGATACTGGTATTGACCGTCTCCGTCTCGGCGGCATCGCCAACCAGCAGGCGGCCTTCCATGCCCACCTGGCGATGACCAGGGACGGAGCAGAAGTAGGCATACGTCCCGGCGGCGCCGGCCTTGAAT
>DAOUAC010000151.1:0-29331 GCA_034434155.1 Anaerolineaceae bacterium | reverse complement strand
CTGTGTGGCAACTGCGGCGAAGACATCCTCTTTCAGGCCGATCAGGCCCTCTACCGCGCCAAAGCGGCCGGGCGCAACCGGGTAGAGGTCAGCGATATCAATAGTTGTCCATAATCTGCTCAATCCGTGAGTAAATCCAATCCTCGTGGGTATCGCTCAGATTTTTTGAGAAAGCCCTACCCAATCCTCGATCCTCGTGAAATGCTTGACGCAATAGAACAAATTTGCTATGATCTGAGCAATAAACGATCATCAAAGGGAACCGGCATGGAACCATTGAGAACTGGAAATATTACGATCCAATGCGAGGATCGGGCTTTCAAGGGATATATCAACGGGCAAGGCCCCGGCGTGCTGGTGCTGCACGCCTGGTGGGGATTGACTCCCTTCTTCAAAGAATTGTGCGACCGCCTGGCCGCGGAGGGCTTCTGCGCCCTCGCGCCCGACTTACACCAGGGCAAAACCGCCCGCACCATCGCAGAGGCTGAGGCCCTGATGGCAAAGCGCGATTACGAGCGTACCCGCATTGTTGTTGCTACGGCGGCGAATTACCTGCAAAGCCGCCCCGAGGTACAGGGCAGCCGCCTGGCACTGGTGGGGTTTTCGATGGGCGCCGCCTGGGCCATTGCCCTTTCCAGCCTGGCTCCGGGGCAGGTAGCCGCGGCAGTGCTGTTTTACGGCGTGGCCGAGGCCGATTTTTCCACCATCCGCGCGGCTTTTCAGGGTCACTTCGGCGAAGAAGATGATGATACTCCCATCCGCTACGCCGATCAGATGGAAGCCGAAATGCGCGCGGCGGGCCTGCAGGTTACGTTTTACCGTTATTCGGGCGTCGGCCACTGGTTTTTCGAGTCTGACCAACCCGCTTACTATAATGAAAACGCCGCTGTCCTGGCCTGGCAGCGCACCCTTTCATTCCTGCGGGAACAGAATTATTAATTTACCCTGCCGGCTTAAGCACGGTAGATTTAGAGCGCGTGGTTTGCAGTGGAGACTGGTTGGGCCGGCGCTCTAAGATTTCCAGCGACAGGTCAATAAGCTCGCTGGCCTCTTCGGGGGCCATTGTCCCAACCGTCACCATATCACAGTCGCGGATGGCGTTCCAGGTGAAGGTAAGCGCCTGATAGGGGCGAATCTGCCCGGCGGCCATGGTCTTAATCGTCATCACCGGCTTTTTAGCGTTCTGGATGATGCGTCCCACCCAATCCACCTCTAACTGCATCAGGTAGCCCATCAGGTTAAAAGGCTGGATATACGTTTCCACGTCCAGACCGGTTTCATCGGCGAATACTACCGTCTCTGGAATGTGCGTGCTTAACCCTGGGACCATTCCCCGCTCGCGGATCATGCGGCAGAGGGTGTCCATCTGACGAATCTGGCGGGTGCATTTATCCACCATCACATCGGTGGTGCTGGTATGGGGCATGCAAATCGCCACGCCCTTGGCCATCTCCGCGTCGAGGATGCGCGCGGCTTCATCCAGGTCAAACCCATCAAAGGGCGTGCGCGCGTTGGTCGGAAAGCTGGGGGTGGAGACGATCACGGCTTTCACGCCGGTGCGCTGCTCGGCCTCGCGGATCGCGTCGGGGATGCAGGTTTTGGTGTGCGGACACATGATTGTATCCACCCCGGCCTTGAAGAACACCTCAATGATGTCGGCGATGTCTTTGACATTTGTGACCATGCGCTCCACCGAGCGGCTCTTCGACCAGGTACAGTGGGTATAGCCCAGGAACCAGTTTGTCCCAATAATCATCCGCGAAGTGGACACTCCGCCAACTATGGTGCGTGGGAAGTTCGTCATGGCACTGCTCCTTATCTGTGGATCGTTATACGGAATATTGGCTGTAAGCAGGGAAAACGGACAAGGATATTATACTCCGCTTCCAGCGGCATCTCTCCGTGGTTACGCTGTTCCTGAGCGCCCCTCCCAGAGTCTTAAAAACACCACCCCGCCCAAGGTTACCACGCTGCCAAGCGCCTGCATGAGGGTCATCTGTTCGTTGAGCAGCAGGTAAGCCGTTAGCGCGGTAAAGACCGGCTCAAGGGTGAGGATCAGGTTGGCGACGGATGAAGGCAGCAGGCTGAGGCTGACGTTGTACAATCCAAAGCCCCCCACCGTCGGTACGGCGGCCAGCAGAACCAGCACCGCCCAACCGGCTAGAGCCGTACCCAGGGTAAAGAAATCCGCGCCCGATTGGGCGCTGCCCGGCAGCGGCCCACCTGGCAGCAGGTTTGCCAGCAGCAAGAAGGCCCCGGCAAAGCCAAAGGTATACAACAGGGTGGTCCAGGGATTCAACCCACGGTGGGCGGCCTGCCGGCCCATCAGGCTGTAGACAGCGTAGAGCAGTCCTGCCAGAATGCCCGCCAGGGCCCCACCGGCGTTCAGGCGCAGGCTGCCGGACTCGAACAATCCTGCTACCAGGGCACACCCGGCCAGGCTCAGGCCTGCCGCCGCCAGACGCGCCCACGTGAGCCGTTCTTTCAACAGCCACCAGCCCAACAATACCGTGAACCCCGCCGAGCAGTAGACCAACACCGTCGCCACCGCCGCCCCGTTGAGGGCCACCGAGAGGGTCCACAGGGCATTAAACAGTGCCAGCGACAGGCCGTAGCCCAGCAAATAGCGCAAGTCATTTTTGCCTACACGCAACAGAGCCGGAAACCCAATCCCCAACACCGGCAGCAGCGTGACCACCACAAACACATCCCGCCAGAAGGCCAGCACCAGCGGCGGCAGCGCATAGGTTTGCGTCAGGTGGCGGATGAAGATTGCCGTTGTTGATAGAAAAGCCGCCGCCGCCAGCGCCGCCGCGTAGCCGCGCGTCAACTGCGCGCGCGGCGAACCGGTTGGCCTCCATTCAACAGTTTCACGTGGCTTCTGCACTCATTCCTCCCCTGGTCAGCTTCCAGCGATCAGCCCGGCAGGGAGGCAGAACCTCCACTCTCCTTCCTAAAAACCCCTGCGGGGTAAAATTGCGAACCCCGCAGGGGTTTTTACATCCTGCACGCGTCTGTCAGGCTGACGGCGGTAAGCCAACCGCCGCAGTTAGTACGACTGATACAACGACCTCACCCGCACCGCCTGCCGGGCCTGCTCCACCGTCCACCCCTGCGGCAGATCACACGTCACCGTCACCGACTGGCCGGCCGGCACATCGAAATAATTATCCGAGAAGACCACGTCCGCCCCTTCCAGCGCCACCTCCACAAAGCGCGCCAGCGATGCCGCCCGCACGCAGAACGCCACCTGACCACTGCCTGCCGCTTCTACGGCTACCGTAAGCTGTGGGTCCACCAGTTCCAGGTGTTTGTTGGGGCAGAAGGTGGCTGCCTTCACCACCTGGCGCTGTCCGGCTTCCCATAATTCCGCCGTAAAGATCACCCGGCGCTTATTGGCATCCGTCACCTGAGCGGAGAAATCCAGCGAGGCCACCAGCGTATCGGCAAGCGGCGCGGCGGTAACGTCCAGCGTCCCGCTATCAATCACCTGACCGTCGAGCTGTTCCAGCTTCCAGCGGACTTCACCCTGCCAGGCGCGGGTCAGATCGCTGGTGACGTGCAGGCCCATGCTCGTCCCGGCGTCTTCAATTGAAAGCAGTACTGGGGCATAAAAGCGCCTGGCGGCGTAGTGCAGGGCCTTCCAGCGCCCGAAATAATCCAGGCTCGACCACGAGGCCACCGGCCAGCAGTCGTTCAACTGCCAGATCAGCGTCCCCGAAACGCGGTGCATGTTGCGCCGCCAGTGTTCCACCCCGTAGCGGATGCCCTCGGCCTGTAAAACCATGCTCAGGTAGACGAGCGACTCGAAGTTGTTAGGCATGCGGAAGGTGTCGGTCATCTGGGCAATCATCAGGCCGTTGCCAGAGCCAGAACGCTGGTGGTGCTCCATGATGTAAGAGGTCATGTTCTGGTCCTGCGGCGCGGCGTAGGTCTGGATGGTCTTGAAAGGCGGCAGGGCCTGGAAGCCGAACTCGCTCATAAAGCGCGGGAACTGACTGCGGTAGGCCGTGAAGGGCTTACGCCCGTGCCACACGTCCCAATAATGGCAGTCACCGCGCGCCTGGCTGGAAGGCTGGGCAAACGGAATGCCCGAAGAGGCCGATGAGGGCCAATAAGGGGTGTCTGGATCTTCTGATGCGATCACATCGGGCAGCAGATGGTGGAACATGCGGTCATAAGCGGCTTTGAGGCGCTGGTTAACCGGGTCTTCGGGCCTGTTCCAGCCCCATTCGGCCCATCCCTGCTCCATCTCGTTGTTACCGCACCACAGCGCCAGGCTGGCGCGGTGGCGGATACGCCGCACGTTCTGAATGGCCTCTTCCTCAACGTTTTCAAAGAAGGCCGGGTCATCGGGGTAGATGCCGCAGGCAAACACAAAATCCTGCCAGACCATGATGCCATAGCGGTCGCACAGGTCGTAAAAGCGTTCTTCCTCATAGAAGCCGCCGCCCCAAACCCGCAGCATGTTCATGTGCGCCTGCGCCGCCGAGCGGATCAGCCCTTCCAGATGAGCATCGCTGATGCGCGTGGGGAAGGAATCCGCCGGGATCCAGTCGGCCCCTTTGGCAAACACCGGCACGCCGTTGACCACAAACGTAAACGACTCACCCCATTCGTCCGGTTCCTGGCGCAATTCGATGGTGCGCAGGCCCATCTGGTAGGTTTTGGCGTCCAACTGTTTTTCGCCAGCGTAGAGCAGCACCTCCGCGCGGTAGAGGGGCTGTTCGCCGTAGCCATTCGGCCACCACAGCGCCGGGTTTTCGATCTCCACAATGGGGAAGGCTTCGGATGCTTCTACCCCCACCCGCGATTCGTAAACACTGCCGTCGGGGGCCGTCAGGCGCAGCGCGGCCGTCAGCTCGCCGTCAACCCATTCTTCGACCGCAATTTCAGCCCATACCACTGCCAGATCGGTCCCATCCTCGGTTTTCTCAAACCGCTGGCGCAGGTAGGCGTCGTTAATGCGCGCCTGGCTGTAGCCTTCCAGCCGGATATCCTTCCAGATGCCGATGGGCGGCAGTTTTGGGCCCCAATCCCACCCCCACTGACAGGGGGCTTTACGCAGGTGCGGCCCGCCGGGGATGTCTCCGCCGCCGATGAGGGGCTTTTCTTTCTGCTTCTCGGTGATGTACGGCACCGGCGCGCCAAACAATACGCGGATTTCATTCTCTCCGCTGGTCAGCAGGTCTTTTACGTCCCATGAATATTGGCGGAACATATTGTCGGTATGTCCCAGCCACTGGCCGTTCAGGTAGACGTCGGCTAACGTATCCAGCCCATCGCATACCAGCAGGATTTTCTCTGCCTGCATCAGCGCGCCGTCTACGGTAAAGCTGCGCCGGTACTCCCAATCGGTTTCGGCCACCCACATCACCTGTTTTTCATTGTCGCCCACAAACGGGTCTGGGATATGCCCATGCTTCATCAACGTGGTATGAACATCACCGGGGACCACGCCATCCATCCACGCTTCAGTATTGGCCTGCCGAACCTGCCAGGCCCCGCTCAACGATTGCTGCTGCATCTTATTCTCCTAAAATCCAAAAGTGACCAAAATGGACACAGATAAACCCAAATGGTGAGAAACTGCGACAATTATATTACAATTCCTCCATGAGTGAATCACCCGAAACCCTGCCTCTCAGCCTGTTAGAGCGCCTGGCGCAGCAGTTTGAATGGTACGCCCGCAACGTCTACGGCGCAGGACCGGGCGGCCCTGCATCCGCGGCGGCCTCGCCCCTCTATGCCGCGCTGGCGAGCGCCATAGCCCAAGACCCAGCCGTCCTGGCCCTGGCCGTTCACGCTGACCATTCTCAGCCGCTGCCCAACCTGCTCTTAGGCGCGGTGCATTACCTGCTGCTCAGCGGCGCATCCCCCGAACTGGCGGAGTATTACCCAAGCCTGACGGACCGCCCCCAACCATCCAGCGATGTTTACCCGCTCTTCCGCCAGTTTGCTCTCGATCACTCCGCCACCATCCGCGACCTGGTCAGCACGCGCCGGGTACAGACCAACGAAGTGGGGCGCTGCGGCTGTCTGCTGCCCGCCTTTGGGGTGGTCTTTCAGCGCGGCGGCGAAAAGCCCCTGGCTCTGATAGAAATTGGGGCCAGCGCCGGCCTGAACCTGGTGTGGGAACGCTACAGCTACGATTACGGCCCCGCCGGGCGCATTGGCGACCCCGACTCGCCGGTGCAGCTTGCCTGCGCCCCCCAGGGCAGCCGCACCCCGCCCCTGCCCCCAACACTGCCCAAAGTGGTTTACCGCGCTGGCATCGACCTGGCCCCCGTTGATTTGTATAATGAAGATGCTGTACGCTGGCTGCGCGCCCTGATCTGGCCTGAACACACCGCCCGCGCCGCGCTGCTCTATCACGCTGTACAGGTGGCCCGCCAATCGCCCCCGCGCCTGCTGGCCGGCGACGCCGCTGAGCTGCTTCTGCCCACCCTGCAAAGCGCGCCAGAAGGGGTGACCTTATGCGTGTTCCACAGCTTCACCCTCTACCAGTTCTCTTCCGAGGCGCGCAGCCGCTTGAACAACCTGCTGACCGATTTTAGCCGGCAGCGCAGACTGTTTCGCGTTGCGCTGGAATGGTACGAAGACCGGCCCCGCACCCAACTGGAACTATCCACCTATCACGCCGGGGCCGAAGAGCGTGAACTGCTGGCCTACTGCGAAAGTCATGGCAGAGCCATCGAGTGGATAAAATGAAATTGGTCCCACACTCTGAAGAATGGTACGCCTGGTTATCCGCCCGGCAGCAGGGCTACTTTTACCCAGGCCGCCGCATCCTGGCTCCCTGGCATGGCGAAGACAGCTTCAAGGCGCTGGTGCTGGAGCATCTCCGTCCAGAGATGGACGTGCTGGAAGTGGCCTGCGCGCAGGGCGAACTGGCGCTGGCCGTGGCCCCGCACGTCCGTTCGATACTGGGATACGATGCCACCCCAGGGTACATTGATCTGGCCCGCCAGGCGGCGCAAGAGCGCGGCATTACCAACGCCCGGTTTGTGGTTCACAATTCGCGGGCAGAGTACAACGGCGGCCGTCCGCGTACCCCCGCGGCGGATCATTCGGTGGATCTGTGGATCAACAGCAAAGGCCCATTTCACCCCATTTTAGACGCGCCGCGCGTGTGCCGGCCCGGCGCGGTGCTGCTCATGCTCGTCCCGGCGGGCGGCGTGCCGGCCGGCGGGCTGCCCCCTCCCTGGAACGACTGGCTGCCGGACCCGTTTCGCTGGCAGCCGCCCCCTCAGGGCTACGACCCTAACTGGGCTTACCAGTCTATTACTCAGCGCCTGGCTGAAGCCGGCTTGCGCCTGCATAGCTGGTGGGATTTTGACACGCCCGAAATTATCCCAGACCCCAGGGAGCTATATATCACCCTGGCGTGGCCTTTTATGGAAGAGGAGATTCCATCTTATGAAGCCATCAGGCCGGTTTTGGAGCGCATCTTTCAGGAATTTGCCGGGCCGCACGGCTTAGAAAACCGCCGCCGCAGGTCAATCTGGAAAGCAGTGATTCCAGAGGATTGGATTTCCAAGGGCGCGTAACGCGCCATTCGACAAACAACCTCGAAGATGAAAATCAGGATTTTTATCCTGAAAAACCATGACCCTTGTACACAAGCCCACCCGCGAAATTGACTATAATTCGCGGGTGGTTTAACGTTTGCAGGCCAACTTCGATTATCTTTAGCGACGAAACGAGGTGACTTTATGGCAAGCATTGTATATTACGGTTCTCCGCGCCAGGCACGTTGGGAAGCCAAAGAAACCCTGCCAGCCAAGCTAGACCAGATTCTCACGCGCCTCAACCTGCGCGAGCGCGTTAAAGGGGAGACGGTCGCCATCAAGCTCCACCTGGGAAACAATATGGGCTATTCCACGATTCACCCTGTGTTTGTGCGCCGGGTGGTCGAAGCCGTTAAAGAAGGCGGCGGGCATCCCTTTATCACCGACCTGAGTTGGGATACGCGCGCCAGTGAAACGCGTGGTTATACCGCTGAGACGTTGGGCTGCCCCATCTACCCCACCGCCGGGATTAATGATCGCTACAGTTACGCGATTGAGAGGCTGTACAAAGGCATCACCCATTGGAAAGTCGGCGGCATGATCCACGATGCCAGCTTTTTGGTGAACTTTGCCCACGCCAAAGGCCACCCAAGCTGCGGCTACGGCGGCGCAGTAAAGAACTTGGCTCTGGGCTGCATGATCACTGAAACCCGGCGGGCCATGCACGATGTTAACCACTACAACCCTTATTGGTTCCCCGAAAAATGCCCGGATGAAGAAACGCGCCGCAAGATCATCGCGGCCTGCCCGTTTGGCGCACTGGTGGAAGATAAAAACCAGGCCGGGGGCATTCACCTGCACTACGAACCGTGCAATCAGTGCCTGCGCTGCCTGAAAGTGGCCCCGCCTGGCAGCCTGAAGATCAATCCTGAGAACTTCTATGCCTTCCAGGAAGCCTGCGCCATCAGCACGGCCGTCACCCTCTCCACCTTCGAGCCAGACAAGGCCGTTCACCTGGTGCTGGCGACCCAGATCACCCCATTGTGCGACTGCTTCGGCTTTACCTCGATGCCCATCCTGCCAGACGCGGGCATTTTTGGCTCGGATGACATTGTGGCGGTCGAGCAGGCCGTGCTGGACGTGACGGGACAGTCGAAACTGATCGAGGAAAACATCCCCACCACGATGGAAGTTCACTGCCGCGAGGGGCATCCCTTCGCGCAGTTGCACGGCCCCTACAAAGATCCCTACAAGATCACGGAATATACCGAGGCGTTGGGCTTGGGCAGTCGGAAGTATGAACTGGTGGACGTCCTGCCGGTGGAAAAATTCGCCCGGCCTTCGCTGGGGTATGTTTCGGCATCCTGAGACGGCGGGTAGATCATCCCGTCCTTCTCATCGAGTACAATAAGAAATCAGCGGTACAGCATCGGTCTCTCTGATCCGGCGAGCTATTTTTCTTACCACTTGAAGGAGGACGGGAAACGCCATGCCCAAGAAAGTATTTGTCAGTGGGTGTTTTGACCTGCTGCACAGCGGCCATGTTGCTTTTCTGGAAGAAGCGGCGAAGTACGGCGACCTGTATGTTGCGTTGGGTTCTGACCAAACCGTGTACGACCTCAAGGGCCGGCCACCGGTCAATAATCAGGAAGAGCGGCTTTACATGGTGCAGGCGCTCCGCTGCGTCAAGCAAGCGTTCATTTCGCGCGGATCGGGCATGTTGGACTTTATTCACGAATTTAAGGAAATCCAACCGGATATTTTTATCGTGAACGAAGATGGCAACCTGCCCGCCAAGCGCAAGCTGTGCGAAGAGCATGGGGTTGAATACCTGGTCTTAAAACGCA
Organism: Anaerolineaceae bacterium; assembly: GCA_034434155.1. GTDB lineage: Bacteria > Chloroflexota > Anaerolineae > Anaerolineales > Anaerolineaceae > DSYU01. Next base: position 19,973 of record DAOUAC010000151.1, on the reverse strand, counting down.
TCCCCCACGGCGGTCTGATGGCTCGTTCCACCACCGCTCTGCGCACAGTCGTCACCATCCCCTACCGCATTGACATGGCCGGCGGCTGGCTTGACCAACCTTATGTCTCCAAACACTATCCAGGGCCGGTGATTACCTTTTCCATTGAGCCGACCATCGAGTTCAATGACCGCAGTGGGATGGCTACCAGCACCCGCCGCAAAGCGATTGAGCTGTGGGGGCCGCGCCTGCCTGTCGGCGACCCAGAAAAGCTAGCCAAACTGTTGTTTAGCTACGATAACCCACCCGGTAAGCCTTACATCTCTGGCTCGCAAGATACCATTGGCATCGTTTTCCCGGGCTTGAATATCTCGCACTACGAAGGAGAATACTGGCCCAAGCGCATCGAATCGGTTCACGATGAAGAAGTACTGCGCTTCATCGAGCAGGCCCTTTACCTGGTTCCCTTGGGGCCGCGCGGCGCGGAGTTTGACGTATTAAGCGAGACGCACATCAACCGCGAGAACGCTCGCCGCCTTTCTGAAGCCGCCCTGGCCTGCTGGGACGCCATCCTGCGCAAGGATATTCAGGGGTTTGGCCGCTACACCCGCGAGTCCTTTGAAGCCCAGGTGACGATGTTCCCCCTGATGAAAAACGCCATGGTGGAGGAGATGATCGAACAGTACCGCAGTCGGGCTCTGGGATGGAAGCTCTCCGGCGCGGGCGGCGGCGGCTACCTGATCCTGGTCTCCGATCAGCCCATCGAGAACGCCATCCGCATTTGCATCCGCCGCAAAGGAGATTAGAAACAACGATCGGCCTGGCCTGATCCTTGACTTTTCACCTTACCGACAATAGAATCATCAGCAACAACAATGGCATACAGAAGATGGGGAAGAGTTCTGGGCGGTTTCTGTCCAGACGCCGAAGGGGCAAGCGACCCGGAACCCCACACCGGGCGTGAATCTCTCAGGTATCCAGGACCCTATCTTTGCTACACTCTCTAGAGCCTGGCTTGCGCCAGGCGCCGGCGGGGCAAACCCCTGGAACAGGGGCGAAACTCTCAGGCTATCCCAGAGGGCGCGCTTGTGGATGGCGTGCCTTTTTTTGTTGCTACCCTAACTTTACGCACCAAAAAGGATCTCAACTATGAATATTCCTGCCGATTTGCTCTATGCTCAGACCGATGAATGGGCCAAAGTGGATGGCAACACCGCCACTGTTGGCATTACCGATTATGCCCAGGACCAGCTTTCAGACGTGGTCTTTATCGAGTTTCTCGTTGCGGTAGGCGATACGGTTCAGAAAGGCCAGCAGATTGCCACCGTCGAGTCGGTGAAAGCCGCGGCGGATATTAACGCGCCGGTCTCTGGCACGGTTACAGCCATCAACGAAGCCCTACCGCAGTCACCCGAACTCATCAACAAAGACCCCTTCGGCCAGGCCTGGATGGTGCGGATTGAAATGAGCGAGCCAGCGGAAACGCGCCAACTGATGAACGCCGACGGCTACGCCAAATACTGCGAGGAGAGGAGTCACTAATGTTTGTTCCTCATACCGATGCGGAACGGGAGGAAATGCTGAAGGCCATCGGCGTAGAACGGATCGAAGATCTGTTCACCGATGTGCCAGAAGATTACCGCTTCCCCTACCTGGGGCTTCCGGGCGGCCTGACGGAAATGGAGATCATGGCCGAACTGCAAGAAATCGCGGCGGCCAACAGTTCCACCCGCGAAATGGCCTGCTTTTTAGGGGCCGGGGCCTACAACCATTACATTCCCGCCGCTGTAGACGCCATCATCCGCCGGGGCGAGTTTCTGACGGCCTATACCCCCTACCAGCCGGAAGTTTCGCAGGGGACGCTTCAGGCCATTTTCGAATACCAGAGCATGATCGCCGCACTGACGGGCATGGAAGTCTCGAACGCCTCGCATTACGATGGAGCTACCGCCGCCGCCGAAGCCGTGGTGATGGCTTACCATCACTTCCGGGGCAAGCGAGGCAAGGTAGTGCTTTCGCCTGGGGTCCACCCGCAGTACCGGGCCGTCATCCGCACCTACATGCAGGGGTACGCGGGCTTTCAGATCGCTGGCGATCACGAACCGGGCTGTGACCCGCTCTCTGGCCCTGAAACGCTTCTGCCGATGATTGACGCCAATACCAGCCTGGTGCTGGTGCAGTACCCTGACTTCTTCGGGCGGCTCTATGACTATACCGCACTGGCCCAGGCGGCCCACGAGGCCGGGGCGCTGCTGGCTGTGGCCGTCAATCCGCTTAGCTTGGGCCTGTTGAAGCCCCCCGGCGAGTTTGGGGCCGACATCGTGGTCGGCGAAGGCCAATCACTGGGCATTCCGCTCTCATTTGGCGGCCCGTACCTGGGGCTGTTCGCCACCCGCAAAGAATACGTGCGCCGCCTGGCCGGGCGGCTGGTCGGTGAAACGGTGGACAACGCCGGGCGGCGCGCTTACGTCCTCACCCTCACCGCCCGCGAGCAGCACATCCGCCGCGAGAAGGCCACCTCTAACATCTGTACCAACCAGGGGCTGATTGCCCTCACCGCTACCGTCTACATGAGCCTGTTAGGCAAGCATGGGCTGCGCCAGGTGGCTGAACTGTGCTACCACAAAGCCCATTATGCCGCCGAGAAGATCAACGCCATTCCTGGCTTCAGCGTGTGCATGGACCGGCCCTTCTTCCACGAATTTGTGGTGTGCTGCCCCATGCCAGCCAGCCGGTTGAATGACCGCCTGATTGATCACGGCATCATCGGCGGGTATGACTTGCAGCAAGATTACCCTGCCCTCGAAAACCGCATGCTCATCGCCGTTACTGAGATGAACACGCGCGACGAGATTGACCATCTGGCCGAAGCCCTGAGTGAGGTGTCTCATGCCTGAACCGACCATTTACGAATTATCTGTTGAAGGGCGGATGGGGGTGCGCTTCCCAGAGCCAGACGTGCCGCGCGCTCCACTGCCTGATGGCCTGGTGCGCGAGCATTTCCACTTCCCCCAGGTGTCTGAAGTTGATGTGGTTCGGCATTTTACGCACCTTTCGACCCTCAATTACGGAATCGACTCCGGCATGTACCCGCTGGGTTCCTGCACGATGAAGTACAACCCCAAAGTAAACGAGGAAGCCGCCCGTCTGCCGGGGTTTGCCTTCGTTCACCCGCTCCAACCCATTGACACGGTGCAGGGCAGTCTGCTGTTGATGTACCAGCTTCAGGAAATGCTTAAAGAGATTGGCGGGTTTGAGGGCGTTAGCCTGCAACCGGCGGCTGGGGCGCACGGCGAACTGACCGGGGTACTGATTATCCGCGCCTACCACTGCTCGCGCGGCGACACGCGCCGCACCCGCATCATCATCCCCGATTCGGCGCACGGGACCAACCCAGCCACTTCGGCCATGGCGGGCTTCGAGGTGGTCAACGTCCGCACCGACTCACGTGGCAACGTTGACTTAGAAGCGCTGCGCGCTCTGTGCGACGACCGCCTGGCCGGGCTGATGCTCACCAACCCCAACACCCTGGGCCTGTTCGATCAGAACATTTTGGACGTGGTAGACGCCGTCCACGAGGCTGGAGGTCTGGTCTACGGCGACGGCGCGAACATGAACGCCCTGTTGGGCATCGCCCGGCCTGGTGATTTGGGCATTGACGTGATGCACTTCAACCTGCACAAGACCTTCTCCACCCCGCACGGCGGCGGCGGGCCGGGGTCGGGGCCGGTGGGCGTTTCGGGCGCGCTGGTAGACTTCCTGCCGGGGCCGATTGTTAAGATCGTGGAAGAAGGCGGCGAAGACCTGCCCCCGCTGTACGGGCTGGTCATGCCAGAGCACTCCATTGGGCGGGTTAAATCCTTCTTCGGCCACTTTGGTATGATGGTACGCGCCTTCACCTACATCGCCATGAATGGGGCCGAGGGCCTGCGCAGCGTCGCAGAACACGCCGTGCTGAACGCCAACTACCTGCTGGCGCGCATCAAAGACGTCTACCACCTGCCCTACCCGCGTACCTGCATGCACGAGTTCGTCGTCGAAGGCCAGTGGAAAGACGCGCCCGATGTTCACGCGCTGGACATCTCCAAGCGGCTGATGGATTACAACTTCCACCCGCCGACCAATTACTTCCCCCTCATCGTCCACGAGGCGCTGATGATCGAGCCGACTGAGACAGAAAACAAAGAGACCCTCGACCGCTTTGCCGACGCCCTGTTGAAGATCGCGCAGGAGGCCCACGAGGACCCCTCTTTGCTCAAATCGGCTCCGCACCACACCCCCGTAGGCCGCGTAGATGAGGTCAAAGCCGCGCGTGATCTCGTGTTGTGCTGCTGGACGCCAGATCAGGCTTAAGAGCTTTCTGCGGTCAGCTTTAAATGTTGACGGGGTAAAATCCCCGCTCAGAACGTCAAACCCCCTGCGGGGTTGTAAAGGTGAAATCCCGCAGGGGGTTTCATGTGCTAAGGCCGGTCCTGCTCGCCCACGCTCGCTCTCCCCCACGCACGAACGAGGTGACTGGCTTCCAGGGATGGATTTTGCCCCTTCTCTGCGTTGGCTTGAAAGCAGCCTTAAAAGCTCAGGCGCGGCCCGGTGTTGGCACGGAACCTGCATCCTACCCAACAGCAAGTTGGCAAAGGATACACATCATTCCTCGCAGGGGGCATCGCAGTAACATGGTTTTCGTTCTAAAGTTAGAATGGATCGGGCACGCTTTGTGGGTAGTGGGAGGAGTCACGCTGTTGGTGCTGTTGATTGCCGCGCGCAGGGCGCTGATGGCGGCTCTGAAAACCGCGCTGGACGCCGGATCGCTTCTACTGGCGGCGGCGCTGGTGGGCCTCGACCTGCCGCGCGCTCAGGCTGTGGCTGCCGCTGGAGGAATGATTGTGTTAGGGGTGCTCCGCCGCGTCCTGACACTGGTTGAGGAACGCCATCTGACACGCGCGTTAGACACCGCTCAGGCCAGGATCGAGGCCCAGGCGCGCGACCTGGAACAGATGCGCCAGGAAAAAAACGAAGAACTGCGCGAGCGCCGCCGTATTGAAGAACGCCTCTCGCATGATGCCCTGCACGACGCCCTCACCGGTCTGCCCAACCGCGCCCTGTTCCTCGACCGGCTGGCCCAGGCCGGCAAGCGCCGCCAGCGTGACGCCAACTATCGCTACGCTGTGCTTTACCTCGACCTCGACGGCTTCAAACTGATCAATGACAGCCTCGGGCATCCCTTTGGCGACCGCTTGCTGGCTGAGATCGCCCGCCTGCTGATCGGGCTGATGCGCGCCACTGACACTGTTGCCCGCCTGGGCGGCGACGAGTTTGGCATTCTGCTGGATGACGTTCACTCTACACAATCCATCCGCACTGCCGCCGCGCGGGTGCTGACCGAACTCAACCGCCCGATCACGCTGGACGGGCAAACCGTATTCATCACCGCCAGCATTGGAGTGGTAGACTGCGGCACCGAGCCAGAGCGGCCCGAAGACATCCTGCGCGACGCCGACTTGGCGATGTATCAGGCCAAGGCGCGCGGGCGCGCGCGCTACGAAATCTTCGATGTGCGCGCCCGCAGTCAGATGATTGAGCGGCTGGCCCTGGTGAACGAACTGCGCCAATCCATCGAAGCTGGAAATTTTGAACTGTATTACCAGCCTATTCTACAGCTACCCACCCGCCGCCTGATCGGTTTTGAGGCCCTGGTGCGCTGGCGTCACCCCGAGCGAGGGGTGATGCCGCCCGCCGCCTTCATCCCCATTGCCGAAGAAACCGGCCTGATCATCCCCCTGGGGCGCTGGGTGCTGTTTGAAGCCTGCCGCGAAGCCGCGCGCTGGCAGCAGGTTTACCCGGCACAGCCGCCCCTTAAAGTGAATGTCAACATCTCCGCCATCCAGTTCAAACAGCCTGATTTCATCCTGACGGTGACTCAGGCGCTGGAACAGGCGCGGCTGGCAGGCGATAGCTTGGTGCTGGAAGTCACCGAAAGCGCTTGCCTGGGAAACCTCGAAAAAGTCGCCATTCTCATCACCTCGCTGAAGGGGATGAAGGTGGAGGTCCAGATTGACGATTTCGGGGCCGGCTACTCTTCGCTCAGCTACCTGCACCGCCTGCCAGTTAACAAGATCAAAATTGACCGTTCTTTTATTCAGACCATTGAGGGAGAGGATACGCCCGACATGGTGCGGGCGATCCTCTCGCTGGTGAACACGATGGGCATTCCCGCGGTAGCTGAAGGCATTGAAACCGAACCGCAGGCCAACGCCATGCTTCGCCTCAACTGCGCCTACGTGCAGGGCTACTGGTTCGCCCGCCCTATGCCGCGCGATGCCATTCTGCGCTGGATTCAAGATCACCAGCACGAGTTTTTGTAGAAAGCAGTTTACTTCTTACCGAGGTATTCCAGGTTGCGCTTAATCAACGCCACGCGCTGCTGTACGCTGCCAGCGGAACGGAATGTATCTTCGGGGGTGTTCATCACGTAATCCAGCATTTTGTCAATGGTGGTGGTCGCTACGTGCATGCGCGAATCGGATGAGGCGTAGTAGATATATAAATCCCCATTGGGGCGAGCCACCATGCCGTTGCAAAACAGCACGTTCGATACATCTCCCACCCGTTCCTCGCCTTCTGGGGCCAGCAGGTAACCGGCGGGCCGGTGCGTCACCTTCCAGGGTTCGCGCAGGTCACTGAGGAAGGCATAGAGGACGTAGCGCAACCCGGCGGCGGTATTGCGCACGCCGTGGGCCACGTGCAGCCAGCCCTGGGGCGTTTTGATGGGGTGCGGCCCCTGCCCATTTTTTACCTCTTTGATGGTGTGATAGGCGCGCTGGTCCATGATGATTTCTTCCTCGACCACGGCGGGGTTGATATGTTTCGAGAGCGCCCAACCGATGCCGCCACCCGAACCCGCAGAGATAAAATCGTCCTGCGGGCGAGTGTAAAAAGCATACTGCCCATCCACAAATTCTGGGTGCAGAACCACGTTGCGCTGCTGCGGCGAGCGCGATTTCAAATCTGGCAGGCGCTCCCAGTGGACCAGATCGCGCGTGCGCGCAATACCTGCCTGTGCGATGGCGCTCGAAAGGTCGCCTGGAGGGGCGTTGGGGTCTTTGCGCTCAGTACAGAACACGCCATAAATCCAGCCGTCTTCGTGCTGTGTCAGGCGCATATCGTAGACATTGGTATCGGGATCGTCCGTTTCAGGCATGATAATGGGATAGTCCCAAAAACGGAAGTGATCAATGCCGTTGTCACTCTCGGCCACTGCGAAGAAGGACTTACGGTCATAGCCTTCCACGCGCACAACCAACACGATCTTGCCCCCAAATTCCATCGCCCCGGCGTTGAAGGTGGCGTTAATGCCCATCCGTTCCATCAGGTAAGGGTTGGTCTCTGGGTTCAGGTCATAACGCCAGAAGAGCGGCGTATGCGCGGCGGTCAGGATCGGGTAGCGGTAGCGGTCCAACAGGCCATTCGACCAAGTAGGGTCAATCTCATTTTTACGCTGGATGAGCGCCTCGTACTGGTCTTGCAGGCTGCGCAGTCGAGCTTCAAAAGCAGTTCGGTCCATGGATGCATCCTCGTGATGAGAAAAAGATACCCAATTATAATAAATTCATGTCATCTACTCTTCCTCTGCTGCGGGAAGAATGGGCAGGAGGATGGTAAAGGAGCTGCCCTGGCCGACGGTGCTTTGCAGGCGGATAGACCCGCCCATCAGGCGCACCAGTTCGCGCACAATCGAAAGCCCCAATCCCGTGCCGCCGTGCCGGCGCGTGACAGAACCATTGGCCTGGGTGAACGGCTCAAAGATGCGGTCCTGCGCCTCTGAGGGAATGCCCATGCCCGTATCGCTTACTTCAATGGCCCATTCCTGGGAGCTGGCCTGGTAGCAGCGAATTTTAACCATTCCCTGTTCGGTAAACTTAATGGCATTGTTCACCAGGTTTTGGATCATCTGCTGAAGCCAGAACGGGTCGCCGGTGAGGGTGGCAGGAAGGTTGGGGTCTACTTCCGTCTCCAGGGTCAGGCCCCTGCGCCGCGCGGCAGACAGGCTGGTGTGGCGGGCGGCGTCAATCAGCGCGGTGGGCGTAAACAACTGGTTGTGCAGAATCACTTTGCCGGTCTCCACCTGGGCCTGGCTGAGCAGGTTGTTCACAAACTCCAGCAACTGGTTCGAATTGGTTGCAATTTCATCTAAAATGCCGCGCTGTTCGTTGGTCAGCTCGCCGTAATAACCGGCCTTGAGCATCTCTACGTAACCGATGACCGTCCCCAATGGGGTACGCAGTTCGTGCGAGACATTCGCCAGGAGTTGGGACTTGAGGCGGCTGGCCTCCAGGGCTTCGCGGTGAGCGGCCTTGAGCTGGTCTTCCGCGGCGCGCCGGTCGGTCACGTCCTGCTTGATGGCAACATAATACTCTGGGCGGCCGGCCTCATCCAAAATCGGGGTGATGCTCATTTCTTCATCGTACAGACTGCCGTCTTTACGCCGGTTGGTGATCACACCGTGCCAGACCTGGCCGGCGGTGATCGTCTCCCACATACGTTGATAATATTCCTCTGGATGGGCACCTGATCTCAACAGCCGCACCGACTGTCCCAACGCCTCCGCGGCGCTGTAGCCCGTCAGGCGGGTAAAAGCCGGGTTGACCCACTGGATCAGACCGCGCGCGTCGGTGATAACAATAGCATTGCTGGCGGCTTCCATGGCTGTGGCCTGGAGCAGCAGGCGGCGGAGGGCCCGTTTTTGTTCGGTGATGTCGCGGATAATGACCACCCGCCCGGTCACAATATGGAGGGAACTGCGAGCCGGGGCGGCACGCAAGCTGTAATAGCGCGTCTGGCCATTGGCAACGAGGCTGACTTCCTTTTCATCCGGTGCATCGAGATTTAGCCCGGCCAGCCATTCCGCCAGGATAGGCAGCGCGTAGCTCACCTGCTGGCCCAGATAAGCCGGGCCGGGGCGCAAAATTTGGGCCGCGGCGCGGTTAATCTCCACAATACGACCCTGCCCATCCAGCACGATCACGCCGTCTTGCATGGCCTGCAAGACCGTCGGGTATGCCACCGGCAGGACCGCCAGCAGACCATAGCGCGTCAGCGCCGCCAGAAGCCCCAGGTTGGTGATCGTAAACATCAGCGGCGTAACATCCACCACCTGAACCAGCCCAGAGACGTACAGGGCATTGCCGGCCCAGGGAGCCAGCAGCGCCACCATCATCCAGAGCGCCTGCGCGCGGTACAGCCCAGGGCTGGTCAGCGCCATCCACGCCGTCAGGACCAGGCTAATGGTCAACAAGATGTAAGCATAGGCCACAAACAGGCCAAAAAACCAGCCGTGGTCAATCTCCAGCGGCGCAAATGCACGCCCACCCGCCAGCACCGCACTGCGCCAGAAAACCGCGTGGGAAGGGAAGGTGAATACCAGCAGGAGCGTCAGCGCTGGGATCAGCGCCAACAGCGGGAGCGCATAGCGCGGCAGCCGCCGCCCTGCGCCGGTGTAGTGAAAGGCGAACCAGAAAATCCCTACCGGGATAGGCGTAATGCCTAAAAACTGCATCTGCGCGGCAAGAACTTTCTGAGGGGGTTCGGGCAGGACAATTTCGAGAATATAAAAGAAAGCCCATACCGCCACGGCGAGGGTAGAAACGAACAACCCCCACGTGCCGGGCTGCGCGCGCAAACGCCACAACCGCGCGAGTAGGAAGATCGAAACCGCCGCGCTAGAAGCCAGCAGGAAAAGGAAAAGCGCATACAGCCAGAACATAAGAACCGTCAGGGCGCAGGCGGATCGTGAGTGATTTGCCCATTCAGCAGCGCGCGTATCGCCGCGGCCAGTGCGTAGCCCTCCACCGGCTTGACCAGATAGGCACTGGGGCGCAGCGCCAGCACTCGCTGGCGCAGTTCGTCATCATCACAGCTGGCTACAATCATCACCGGCATGTTCGAGAAGGCACGAATCTGACGCAGCGCCTCGATTCCATCCATCTGTCCGGTCAGACGCACGTCCATCAGGGCCACGTCGGGCTGCTTCTCGCGCGCCAACTGTACCGCTTCTTCGCCGCTGGATACCCAGCCGCACAAAACGAACCCCTGAGCGGCCAGGTCCATCATCTGGCGCAGAGCGACCAGAGCTTCACATTCAACCAGCATAACGCGTATCAGCCGCATACATATCTTTTCTTGATAGCGACCCAGCCCTACCGAACTATCCAGCGAAGGCCCACCTATGAATTTCAATCCAGGCGGGAAGCGATGAAAATCCTTGGGAACAAGGCGTTCTAATGATAGAATGATTATAATCCCTTTTGGCGGTGATTGTTACACAATTGCAACGAATCTCAAGGTTTTGAGCTGGGAATCATGTAAATTGCAACTATTCTCTGGAGGAATCATCTATGATCCGCCCATCCGACAGGCAAATCTTGCGCGAACTGGCCGAGCGCGTGGCCGAAATCGCGGCCTTGCCTATTCAAGAAGAGAAGCGCCGGCTGTGGCGCAAACTCAACGCCCTCAAGCCTGAGCGCCCCATGGTGATGATTGATCAGGTGTGCTGGAACGAAATGGAGATCGGCGATGAACTGCGCCTGCGCTGTAAGACGGCTGAGGCACGCCACTACGAAGAATACCTGCGCCGCACGCTTTTCCAGTGGCGTTATTTTCCCGTAGATATGGTCGTCGAACCATTCATCCGCGTGCCGATGGCGATTAAAAACACCGGGTTTGGGATTAAGGTTCGCGAGAATATCGCCGTGACCGACGCCACCAACGACGTGGTGGGCCACTACTATCTTAATCAGTTCGAGACGATGGCCGATCTGCGCAAGATCAAAACGCCGCGCATCAGCCACGACGCCGCCGAAACCGCCCGCCGCCTGGAAGTCGCCCACGAGGTCTTTGACGGCCTGCTGGAAGTGCGCGCCTGGGGCGCAGACCCTTACCTGTCGCTGTGGGATCCCATCAGCACGTGGATGGGCGTTGAAAATGCCCTCTATGCCCTGGTGGATAAGCCCGACCTGATGCACGCCCTGGTGGGACGCATGACCGAGGGCTACCTGAAAATGCTCGACCAGCTAGAAGAGCAAGGCCTGCTGTGCGGACCCCAAAGCTTAATCCACTGCACGGGCGCGTACACCGATGAACTGCCCGCCCCCGGCTACGACCCGGCCAAACCGCGCACGAAAGATATGTGGATGTTTGGCCTGGCGCAGATGTTCTCCAGCGTATCGCCGCGCATGTTCGAAGAATACGAGGTGAACTATGCGTCGCGCATCTGTGAGCGCTTTGGGCTGGTCTACTACGGCTGCTGCGACCCGCTAGACGGCAAGATGGCCCAGGTGCGCAAAATCCCCAACGTGCGCAAAGTGTCGATGAGTCCCTGGGTGAACCAAGAGCGCGGGGCGGCGGCCATCCATGGCGATTTTGTCTTTTCGCGCAAGCCCAACCCGGCCATGCTCGCCTATGACACCTTCGACTGCGAAGCCGTGCGCGCAGACCTCACCGCTACCCGCGAGATCTGCGCGCGTTACAACTGCCCACTGGAGATCATCCTCAAAGATATCAGCACTGTGCGCTACGACCCGCACCGCCTGTTTGCCTGGGCCGAGGTCGCCATGCAGGTGGTGTGCGCGTAAGCGCCGTCATTCGTATTTGAACTTCCACACTGCCAGCGCAAAGGCCGCTCCCGCGTAGGCCAGCAGCGCCAGGGCTGGGACGATCACCGCCTGGGGGGGCAGAGCGCGCGCCAAGATATTCTTGAAGCCGTCCAGCGCCAGCCCTACCGGCGTGAGCTGCCCTACGGTGCGGAAGCCCGCACTGGTCATCTCCAGCGGCAGCCACGCGCCCCCCAGGGCGCTTAGCACAAACATAGGCACCAGGGCGAAGATCACGGCCTGGTCTTCGGTTTGGGCCAGCGAACCGACCAACAAGCCCACTGCCGCCGTGAACAGCGCCGCACTCAGCATCATCGCCAGGGTCGCTAAAGGCAGGCGCAGGTAATCGAGCTTGAGGATGGCCTGTCCAAAAGCCACCAGCAGGATAAACTGGGCGAAGATCATCGTAAAAATCGCGAGGAAATGCCCCAGTAGAATTTCAGCACGGGCGGCGCGCGTGGTCAACAGGCGCTGCATACAGCGGGCCTTGCGTTCCTGCACCATCATCTGCGCGGCGGTGATGATCCCCGCCAGCGCGAACTGAATCATCATGGCCGGGGCGGTCTGTGAGAAGGAAAAGACCGGCGCAGCGGGCCGGACGGCGGCGCTCAGGCGCAGAGGTGGTTCCTGCCAGGCGGCCAGAGCCTGCGCGAAGGCAGGGGCATAGCTCTGCCCGGCGGCCACTGCAATGCGCGCCGCCGCGGCCGCGCCGGCCACACGCCGCGCCGCTGACTGAACAGCCAGGTTGGCCGGGTTGGCCGGCGCGGCGTAGAGGGCGATCGTCCGCGGCTGCCCAGCGGCCAGCCCGGCGCTGTACCCTGCCGGAACGATCACGCCCGCGGCCAGCTTGCCATCGCGGACGGCGGTTTCCAGGTCTGCCGCACTGCCCGCGTAAGGCTCCAGGCGGATCCTGGCATCCTGTTCCAGCCGGTACGCCAGCGCCTGAGCGGCTTCGCCCCCGTCCTGGTCAATCCAACCCACTTTCAGGGGGGCGCTCTGGCCGGGCGCGCGTCCAAAGGCCAGCCCAAACATCAGCGTAAAGAGGATGGGCATTGCCAGTAAGAAGATAAAGGTCATCTTATCGCGCAAGACTTCGTGCAGGTCTTTCAACGTAATTGCCAGAATGTGGTTCATGAGCTTGACTCTCCCGCGAAGCGGCTCTGCAGCCGCCAGACACCCATTCCAAAAAAGGCGGCGCTCAACACCAACACAGCCCCCAGATTCAGGGCGGCGGCGGCGAGGTCTGCGCCGTTCATTGCCAGCGTCAACCCGCGCACGGCCCAGCCCTGCGGCGTCAACAGCGCCACCGTCTCTACTGCCCCACCGCCCCCGCCGGTGAAGATTGTGACCATCCCCAGCATCCCGGTGACGGTCATCAACCCGCCAAACACCACCCCGCCCTGGCGCGTGGAGCGCATCAGCGATGTGAGGAAGAGGCCAAAAGCGGCGGCGCAGGCCACAATGCCCAGCGCGGCCATGACTACCGGCCCCAGGCCGCCCCAGCGGATGCCAAACAGGGCCGCGCCCACCAGCAGTAAGACCGTCACCTGCACCAACACCGTCAGCCCGACCGCCAAGAACTTGCCGCCCAGGATTGAAGCACGGCGCGTAGGGGTGGTAAAGAGGCGGGCCAGAGCGCCACTCTCGGCCTCATGTAGCAGCGTCAGGGAGGAATTTCCGCCGGTAAAGAAGGCGAAGAAAATCATCATTCCTCCCAGGATGGGAGCGACCAGGCCAGCCATCGTCGGGCGGTTTGTATCGGTGCGGCCCGGCGCACGCATCTCCACCAGGGCTGTACCGCTCATCAGGGCCGTCTCCGCGGCGTACTGCTGCGCGGCGGCGGAGGTTCCGGCCAGCCGCGCGGCAATGAAACCGCCTGCCATCTGATCCACCATCTGTCCAACCACGGCCTTCACCACCTCGGCCCCCGCGGAGGGTGCGGCGGCGTGGTAGATCGTCACCTCTGCCGCGCCTGTCTCCAGGTTCACCGGCAGGATCACCGCCGCGTCGGCGGTTTGTTCATCCACCGCCTGACGGGCGGCAGCTTCGTCTGCTGCCAAACTGGTTTCGATAACGCCCGCCAACGCCGGGTCTTGCAGCATCTTCGCCAACTGTTCGCCCAGGCCGCCGGGCGCACCGGGGTTGTAGATCACCGTCCGGGCGGCCGGGAGCGTCACATCCTCCGCGCCCTGGCCGGCCTGGCTACCGAACATGAGAGCAAACATGCCGGCTACCAGCAGCGGAACCCCGAACATAAAAATCAGGGCGAAGGCGCTGCGAAAGGAACGGGTTAAATCCTTCAGGGCAATCGCTATGGTTTTCATCTTAATCCCTCAAGGCTCTCCCGGTAAAGTGCAGGAACACGGCTTCCAGGTTGGGTTCCTGGATCTCCAGCGCTGACACGCGCACGCCGCTGGCTGCGGCGGCTTCTAACAGGCGCGGCAGGGCGCGGTTCGAGTCGTCCACCAGCAGGGTAGCCACGCCATCCGCGGCGCTCACCTGGCGCACGCCAGGGATGGTCCGCCAGTTCTCTAACACGGGCGCAAGCTCGCCCTGAGCCGTCACGTGAATGCGGTCGGCCTCACCCACCGCACGCACCAGTTCGGCGCGCGTTCCGCAGGCGACCACTTTGCCGTGATCTATAATGCCAATGTGGTCCGAAAGTTCCTCGGCCTCTTCCATGTAATGAGTGGTATACAGCACCGTCACGCCCTGGTCGCGCAGCGCGGCCACGCCATCTAAGATGCTGCGGCGGCTCTGGGGGTCGATGCCCACCGTTGGTTCATCCATGTAGATCACTTTGGGGCGGTGCAGCAGGGCCGCACCAATGTTCACTCGCCGCTTCATGCCGCCCGAATAACGTTCCACCCGCTCATGCTGGCGCTCACGCAGGCCGATCACCTCTAACACTTCGTCTACCCGCTTACGCAGGGCCGTGCCGGTCAGGTCCTGCATCTGCCCCCAGAAGAGCAGGTTTTCGCGCGCGCTCAGGTCTTCGTACAGGGCAATATCCTGCGGCACAACTCCCAAAAGCGCCTTCACGCCCATTGGGTCGGTGCGGATGGAGCGCCCATACACGCGCGCGTCGCCGCCAGTGGGGCGCAGCAGGCAGGCCAGCATGGCGATGGTGGTGGTTTTGCCAGCTCCGTTCGGGCCCAGCAGGCTGAAAATCTCGCCGGACCGCACTGTAAAGCTGACCCCGTCTACAGCGCGCACCGCGCCGCCATAGGTTTTGTGCAGCTCAATCACTTCAATGGCTGTTGAGTTCATCGTTCTCATCACTCCTTTCGCGCATTAACCATATCCGGTTGAGGGAGCATGCACAACGAGCGTTTGGCCGCACCGGTATTGTCCGTTTGGACATTGTCCAAAATAGCGATTAGAAAAATGTGCCCATACGCGCTAGAATCAAAGCAATGAACAACCAAGCGCCCCTTTCTTCTACAGACTCCAACGCGCCGCCCGCCGATCGGATGGAACTGTATTTTTTCATCTTCGTCAGCCTGCTGCTGGCGGGGATGGCCGCCTGGGTGATCTACGTTACGCCGGCTCTGCGCGAGCTGGCCCACGCCGTTCCCTTCGCCCTGGTGATGCTTCTGCACATCGGCCTGTATTGGGCTTCGCTCCCTTTGGGAGAGAACCCCACCCGTGTGCTTCCTTACCTGGCCGTCCAGGGGCTGCTGGCCTCTGCCGCCGCCCTGTTAGGGCGGCATATCCTGCTGACGTTTGGGCCTTTTATGGGACTGATCGGCCTGGCGGTGGGGATGCTGCGTCAGACGCGCCTGCGCTTCTTGGCAACCGGCCTGCTGGTGGGTCTGTCGTTCCTCAGCTACGGCGTGCTGTCGGGCTGGCAGGGTTTGGGTTGGTGGCTGTTGGGAACAGCCCCCGCGCTGATCTTTGTGGTACTGTACGTTACCCTCTATAACCGGCAGGCCCGCCAGCGCATCCACGCCCAGCAGATGGCCGCCGAACTGGAAGCGGCCAACCGCGCTCTGGCCGAACACGCTGGAACTGTGGCGGCGCTGACCCTCAGCAACGAGCGCCAACGCCTGGCCCGCGAACTGCACGACACGCTCTCACAGGGGTTGGCCGGGTTGATCTTGCAGTTGGAAGCCGCTCAGGCTCACCTGACGGCCGGGCGCACCGAGCGCGCCCGCGCTATCATCGCGGATGCCATGCTCCAGGCCCGCGCCGCACTGGCCGACTCGCGCCGGGCCATTGACGACCTGCGCCGGGCCCAGGACGACCTGGAAACGGCGCTGCGCCAGGAAGCCGAGCGCTTTTCTACCGCTACCGGCCTGCCCTGCACGCTGGACCTGGACCTGCCAACGCCCGTTCCCCCGCCCCTGCGCGAGCCGGTGCAGCGCACGTTGGCCGAGGCGCTTACTAACGTCGCCCGCCACGCCAGGGCTACCCAAGTGCAAGTCACGTTGAAAAGCGGCCCCACCGGCCTGACGCTCACCGTGCGCGATGATGGGGCTGGCTTCGACCCGCTGGCCGCCCCCCGGCCAGGCCATTACGGCCTGCTGGGCATCCGTGAGCGCGCCCTGCTGGCGGGCGGCGAGTTTCATGTCCGATCCACTCCTGGCCAGGGCACGGTCGTAGCGGTATCACTGCCCTACCGCGAATCTCCACAACCGGCAAGGTATACCCCATGACCCAAACGATCCGCGTGCTGGTCGCCGATGACCACCTGATTATCCGCCAGGGCCTGCGCCTGATCTTGGAAACTGCCCCCGACCTGGAACTGACGGGCGAAGCCGCCGATGGGGCCGAGGCCGTGCGCCTGGCCGCCGAACTGCACCCCGATGTAATCCTCATGGATCTGCGCATGCCCGGCATGGACGGCCTGACGGCCATCGAGCGCCTGCGTGACCAACAGCCAGACACCGCCGTGGTGATCCTGACCACATTTAACGAAGATGAACTGATGATACGCGGGCTGCGTGCCGGCGCCAAGGGCTACCTGCTCAAAGACACCGACCGCGAGACGCTGTTCAACACCATCCGCGCCGCCGCCCAGGGCCAGACTCTGCTGAAGCCCGAAATTTTGGAACGCATACTTAACTACACCCCCGCGAACGCCCCGCGCCCGGCCCCGGCGGCCCCCGCCCCTCTGCTCAGCGAACGCGAGCGTGAAATTCTCGCCGCTGTGGCGCGCGGCGAGCGTAGTAAAGAAGTGGCCCTGCGGCTGGGCATCTCTGAGCGCACCGTCAAAGCCCATTTAGACAGCATTTACAACAAGCTCGGCGTTGATTCGCGCGCCGCGGCAGTTTCGGTAGCACTGCAAAAGGGGCTTCTCTAAGCAAACAGCGGTCAGCAAGCCGCTTTAACAAGCTGGCTGCTGACCGCTGAAGGCTGTCCTAAGGAAAAACGACTATTTAATCGTCACTTCCAGCGTAAAACTGGCGCTGTCTACTGAGGGGACGACGGCGACGATGTAATCCTGGCTGGCAGGGAGCTTGCCGGACCATTCTTTCGCCCCGCTGTCGGCCTTGACCAACACCTGGCCGTCTTTCAGGCCATAGATGTGCAAGGCCAGATGATCGGCGCTGACTTTTACTGTCATGGTCTGCCCGGCGGCGGCCCACAGCACGTAAGAAACCGTACCGCGCCCGCTGATCTTGCCGCTGACTGTATCTGAGACGGCTCCCCGGTCGAACTGGATGCGGCTGGGGATGGTGATGTTGAGGTTGAAGCTGGCGGCCTTGTCGCCGGCCATCACCCACACAGTGTAATCCTGGTTAGAGGGCAGGGCGACCACGGCACTGCTGGCGTTGGGATTCGCCAGGGTGCGGCCATCGGCGGCAGTGATCTTCACCTTGACGGAACTATCTGCCGAGGTTACGGCGGCGATCAACACCTGGTCGCGCATCGCAGTCAATACATAGCCCTTGCTCTCATTGGCTTTCAAGTCACCAGAGACGGCTGCGGCGGTTGCGCCGGAAGCGAATTGGATGCGCGTGGTGGAGGAAGAAGCGGCACTGCCGACCCGGATGCGCACGTAGAGCGCCCCGGCCTTGTTAGCGCCCAGGCCCAGGTACTGGCCGTTGTCGAGGCGCAGCTTCCACTCGCTGGTATAGACTCCATTGGTCGTGGGAGCGGTGAAGGTGACGGAAAGATCAACCGATTTACCCGGCTCAACCTCGCCGGTGAGAGCCACCTGGTCGGGCGCGCCCATCTTCGTGCCGCTCACGAAGGCCAGGGCGCGCACGGCATGGGTAGGGCCCCAGGGGCAGGTTCCATCATTGCGCACCCGCCAGGTCTTCACAAACGACTGCCCGGCGGCAATGGTGCTGTCATCGGGGATGGTCACATCCGCGACAAAAGAGGCCGCCAGAGTGCAGTTCACGCCGCCCGTTACCGAAGCGCGGGTGGCGGTGGGCGCCGCGGCGGCTGTGGTGGCGGTGGGCGTCGGTTGAGAGGCCGGTGCGGCCTGCGTGGCGGTAGGCTGTGCGGGCGAGGTGGCCGTCACCACCGGCGGCAGGGTGTTGGTGGCCGTCGGTTCGGGCAGCGGCGCGGCAGAGGTGAACGTTACCAGTGGAACGGGCGTTGGCGAGCCGCCGGTGATGACACTGGCGGGAAAATTACAGGCCGCCTGCACCAGCGCCAGGACCAGCAGGAGAGGAAAGAATTTGCGGATGGATTTCATAGTTCTCCAAACAGGTTGCATTCAGGCTTTGTTGTATAGACGCTGACGCCCGCGGAAAGTTCCACCTGGCGACTTCTACGCAGTCGTTCTGTTTATAACCCGTTTGCCCCTCTGAGAAAAGGAAAAACGCATTAAATCGGGCGGGCTATCCTGGGAAGAGCTTTTCCAACGCGTCGGGAGCATAGCGCGCCACCGTTTCAGAAGAAATGGCGTTTTCTTTGCAAATGGCGGCGTACAGGTCCACGCTGGGGCGGCGGATGCGCGCCTGGGTGTCAACATCCAGCCCCCACAGTCCGAAGCGCTGCGTCCAACCGCGTTCCCACTCAAAGTTATCCACCAGTGACCAGTGAAAATAGCCCTTCACCGGCCAGTTCCACTGGATGGCTCGCCAGACCTGGTGAAGATGTTCGACCAGATAGCGCGGGCGCAGGCGGTCATTGGCATCGTTTACGCCGTTTTCGGTGATAATCATCGGAAGCCCGTAGCGGTTTTTCGCCCAGGCGATCATTCGGCCCATGCCAGCGGGCACATGGGCAATAAATTCACCGTCTGAAAGGGGCGCGCCGGGCGGGGGCGTGCGCTTGCTGAACAGTTCCATAGGGTTAAGCAGATTAAACGCCACCCGGTCGGTGGTGTAATAATTGAGGCCCACAAAATCCTGCGTGCCAACCGCCTCTGGAATGCGCGCTCCGCCCAGGATAAAGCGCAGGCGGCCATCGCGCAGGGCATCGAGGAAAGCCGCGTTAAAATTGCGCGTCAGCCCATCAGCCACCCAGCGGTCCACGGCCAGCCCCGGATGGGCCGGCTCGAAGCCCCGGTAATGCATTGCCAGACCCACGCGGCTCTCTTTTTGGATGGCTTTAATCGCCCGATAAGCCAGAGCATGGCCGCGCACCATATTGACCATCACCCGAAAGGCCGCGCCCCGGTCGTTCTTGCCGGGGGGGAACTCGCCGCGGCCTAAATAGCCGTTATAAATGTAGACGTTTGGCTCGTTAATGGTCACCCAATACGTGGTAAACTCGCGCAGGGCTTCGACGGCTTTGCGCACGTAAGCTTCAAAGCGAGCGGGCGCATCGGGGTGTTCCCAACCGCCCTGTTCGTACAGCCACAGCGGGTCTGAGAAATGGTGCAACGTCACCACAGGGGTCATGCCGCGGTGATACAGCCCGCGCAGCATTTCGCGGTAAACGTCAAGGGCATCCTCGTTCCAGCGGTCGGGGGCTGGCTGGATGCGGCTCCACTCCAGCGACAGGCGGTGAGCGTTTTGGGAAGTCTCGCGGGCACGGTCGAAATCATCGCGCCAGCGCCCGCGCCACCAGTCACAGGCTGCGCCGGAGCGATGATTGTTCAGGATGCGCCCCGGCTGGTTCTCCCAAAAATACCAGTTATTGTTGGTGTTGCTGCCCTCAACCTGGTGCGAGGACGTGGCCGTACCCCATAAAAAACCGGCTGGAAAGGTGAACGTGGCTTGCGGCATTGCGGTATCTCCCATGTAAGAATGCAAACTCTGATGAACACAGATGAAAGACAGGAAAATCTTATCACAATCTGGTTGGATCTGGGTTGATCCGGCTCCATCTACGCTTATCTGGCCCCCTTCGATGGGATCTTTTTGGCCCGCTGAGCGTCTGAACTGCATAGGGAGGGGGTTTCTTTCTTTTACGGATGTGAGGAGGATCCCGATGAAACGGTTT
>DAOUAC010000150.1:0-8070 GCA_034434155.1 Anaerolineaceae bacterium | reverse complement strand
GGTTCATCGGTGATGTCTTCGTCAGGAGTCACCTTATCCGGCCAGGGAATCAGCTCATCGACTGGCGTCTCCAAAGCTGATTGAATTACAGCCACCGGCGTTTTTCCTTGAGCAAGCTGTCGATAAAGCCAGGAGCGTAAAGATTGTTCATCAAATGGAGTCAGAGGTGGATTCATGGTTACCCGGTAATATCGAGAAGATTGGTGCGGGCGACCATCTTTGCCCCGGCTCCAGCGTGGTTCACTATCGACTTGCTTTACCAGCCAGCGCAGGCGCTTCCATGTCTCTGGTTTGGTTACCCAGCGCCAGAATGTCCGTGTACTCATCCCAGAAAAGTGGGCAACCTTCTTGGAAGGCGCGCCGAATTTCTTTCCGGGTTGCCTGGCAGCTCCAGCTTCATAGGCTGCCTGGCGAAATCCGATGTAGAGCCAGGCTAATTCCAATCCCAGAAGCGGGATGTATCGCATGAAGTAACCAGGCACTACAATGACATGGTCGGGCTGAACGATTTCGTCATAGATCGACTGATATTCTGCCTGGATGGACAGCACAGTTGGGTGTTCATCAGAAGATGATTTTTCTTCTTCAAGATGAACATCCTCATCGCTTTCATAGATTTCATCGATGACAATAAACTCGACTACCAATTGTTGATTCAAGATGCCGGTCATCAGGCGCGTCAACGTACTGGTCAGGCGGCTTGCCAGCCACTCTCGACCATAAGCATTGGGGGTACCAATTGCGAACACTCCATCATTGAATGACACAAAACTGGTATCACGCACCCAGGTATCGAAAGATGCCGTCGGCATATCCAAACGCAGCTGGTCAAGCGCCATTTGCCACGCCCTCTCCGGTTGGATATTGGAGCCGTTCATGATTGCTCTCTCCCATTGGGTTTGGGTAGTGCAGTGGTCTTGCTGTAACCGGTTTTGTGTAGAAACTTGCCAATGGCATCTTCTGGGACACGGAAGGTTCGGGGTCCAAATTGGATGGCTTCAAGCTTGCCTTCCTTGATCCAGCGGTAAACCGTTTTAGGGTGGACACGTGCCCATTCCGCCACTTCTGGCACGGTTAGTAAGTTGCGGGCGTTCCAGGTGCCCGGTGGTGGATGTGTAGATTGTGTGGTCATCTCCTTTTCTCCCGCCGGCTTCTGCTTGGGGAGAATCAAAAAGCCGGCATGCAACATATGTGTTGCATGCCGGCGATGATTGCTCAGATTATTTAGTTATACGCTCTTGTGAGAAGCAACCCACCCTCTCCGCTGAATCTACAACTTTCAGAGCAGGAATGCCTGGCGAGAGGTTGTCAAAGTGCGTAAAGGTATACGCCATGCATTTTGTCCGCGGAACCTTGTTCCGCGGTAATTCATCGGTTCTGTGAGTTTTGTTGTTAAAATCCTTTCGGCGAATTACCTGGCCCCTCAATAGCTTATTCAATCTGATCTTTTCATCAGTTGCGTGAGATCGGTCTGATATGCTGTTTTAACCGCTTTGATAAAATTCGGTTGGGAGAGATGATCTTGAGTGATATCGTCGATTGACCAATGCAATTGAACATCACCCACCAATTCCTCCTCCGTTGGCCAATTTACCTTATCCACCAATCGTTCAACAGCATGGCGCTGTGAATCTTCAGGCGTATCCGGGGGAAATAAATCAAGTTGTGGTTGTGGTAAGGGGCTTTTCCTCGATGCTGCACGTTCCAGCATAAAATGGATCAACTGTTCACGACTTTCCGAAAGATAAGCGGGAACCTTTTCACGAATATAGGTGCGGATTTCGTTTAGAGTCTCTTGTAAAACTGATAATTCACGCTGAAAATCTGGCATCTCCTCGGTGCGTAATCCGCTGCCAAAATATCCCAGCGGTTTTAGATAATTTTTCCGAAGGTCTGCTACCTGCTGATGGAGGCGTGCTTGTAAGCTCTGCATATCTTGGGCAGCGCGTCCGGTGAAGATTCGCCAGGAGGCTCGGAGATATTCCTTAACCTGATGGCTATCATCGCCAAGGATTTCAATAATTTCATCCGGCAGCGCTAGAGTTTTATTCTGCAATTTATGGCCTTCAACCTGTAAGCGCACCAGTTTTAGCTGATTGCGCAATGAATTCAAAAGCCTTTCCTGAGCGGGTTGGAGGGGCTGGACATATTTTTGTTTCTCAGCGATCCGATCCAAGGTTTTCTTTTCCACGATCGGGCGATCTGGAATCCGGGTCATCTCTGTTGGCTCATGCCCATCAGAACTTGGGAGGGTTGTTTTCTCTTCTTCTATACTGCCGGAGTGCACCAGGATTGAGCGCCAAAGTAATTCTGTCATCTCAGGGCTTAGCTGGACGGCGTTGGCCTCTTCCCCTGCTGGTTCAGCTTCGATCCTGGGTAAAGGTGGTGTGAAGATCAGCGCCAGATCATCCACAATGAGTAACCCCAAACGGACGAATGAGGCATTGCGGATTGTCAGGTTGCCAATGAGATCTGAAATAGCCTCAGCGGGCTGTCCATGCCAGTAACCTGCCTGAAAGCTGCTTATCGAGACGTCCAGGTAAATGTGAAAGTTCTCTGAAGATATGGTTTGTTTGGCTTTTTGCAGCGCCGCTATCTCCATCGAACTCAAGCCTGGAGCATATACAAGAACCCGATGGCGCGCTTGAGCGATTAATCCTGCGCGATCCAGGGCGTGAACGTTTCTTAGGGTAAAGGGTGGAGATGACATAAGTTTTGGTTAGGGATAATTCTCTGATAGGAATTGGCGCCCGGCTTTGGCTTCTCGTAAAAAAGAGCTATCAATCAGGGTAACTGCTTAATGATTTCACCAATAACTATACACCTTTTTCCCTCTTGAACGAAAATTTGAAGGCGTACTTCATCTGCGTTTCCGAGAGAAAATGCTCATTGCTTTTTTGGGATCTGCCGCTCCTCGACGACCTCCCGTAGTTCCCGTTCCAACTGCGCCGCGTTTTTCCCGCTGCTAGCCAGCAGTCACAGCGCTTCCAGTTTGAATTCTTCTGTATATTTCCGATTTCGTTTGTCGCGCATCAGCTTGCTCCTATCTCTTGTACTGGATTTCTCCTTTTTTGCTGTCCACTTTTGGGGGGCAAGCTCAGTGGTCCAGATGATATAATGGCCGGCAGGAGTTTCAATGCCCAAGCTGATAATCGGCCAACCCGCCCCAGATTTTGAACTGCCCGACCTGGACGGCAGTCCCATCCGCCTGGCAGACCTGCGCGGGCAGGTGGTGCTGGTGAACTTCTGGTCGGCGGAATGCCCCTGGGTGGAGCGCAGAGACCGCGAACTGGCGGCTCAGCCCATGCCGGGGGTCATTCTGCTGGCGGTGGCCTCGAACCGCACCGAACCGCCCGAACTGCTGCGGCAGGTAGCTTCAGAGCGCGGCCTGCCGCGGGTGCTGGTTGATGCAGACCAAACCGTTGCCGACCTTTACGGCGTCGAGACCACTCCGCACTTTTTCCTGGTTGATGGCGCGGGTATCTTGCGCTACCAGGGCGCGTATGACGACGTTACCTTCCGAAGCCGCGCGCCTACCCGCTCTTATGTGCGCGAAGCGGTGCGGGCCATCGAGCGCGGGCGAGCCGTGGAGATCGAAGAAACCCCACCCTACGGGTGCAGCGTCATCCGGTTCTCAGCAGAGTGAGCGCCTGGCCCTACAGCCGCGCGCGCCTGGGGTAGCCGGGGCCGCCCAGCCGCACCGTTTCGGGGCGATCCGTCCATACGCCGGGGATGGGCGTCTGGCACTTGGGGCAGCGCCCCTCTGCCGTGATCTGGTAGTCCAACAGCACGTAGCCCCGGCGGTGGATCAGGCGCGTGGCGCACGAGGGGCAGAAAGTGTCTTCATACGGCCCCACCTGGCCCGGCAGGTTGCCGGCATAGACGAAGTGCAGCCCGGCTTCCTGGCCGATTTCCGCGGCGCGGCGCAGGGTTTCGGGTGGAGTGTAACTGCCGTCCATCTTATAGTCGGGGTGGAAGGCCGTCACGTGCCAGGGGATGTCCGGCGAAACGGAGACCAGGAAACGGGCCGCGTCCCACAATTCCGCGCTGCTGTCGTTAAACCCTGGAATCACCAGCGTGACCACTTCTACCCACAGGCCCTGTTCTTTCGCCATCCGAATCGTGTCCAAAATGTTATTCAAGACCGCGCCGAGTTTGCGGTACTGCTTATCCTGCATGGTTTTCAGGTCTACTTTGTAGCCGGTCAGGTAGGGGCGCAGGTATTGGAGCACTTCGGGCGTGGCATTGCCGTTGGAGACGTAAGCGCAGTGGAGACCGGCTTCTTTGGCTTTCTTGAACACTGCCACCGCCCATTCTGAGGTGATCAGCGGCTCGTTGTAGGAAGAAACGATCACTTTTGCGCCAGCGTTAAGGGCCGCGCGTACCAACTGCTCGGGGGTGGTCTCTTGGATGGTCGCGATGGAGACGTTGGCCTCTTCGTCGCGCCCCACTTGCGAGGTGATCCAGTTTTGGCAGTAGGGGCAGTGCAAATCACAGCCCAACATGCCAAAGGTGAGCGCATCACTGCCGGGCAAGAGGTGCGCGAAAGGCTTTTTTTCAATAGGGTCTACCTGGACGGCCGCTACGTATCCCCATGGAACGCGCAGTTCGCCGCCCTCGTTGTAACGCACCTGGCAGATCCCCCGCCGGCCGGGTTTAATCAGACAGCGGTGGGCGCAGGCATAGCAGCGCAGTGAGCCATCGGCATATTTTTCATACAGTTCGCCGGTTGTTGTTAACCGGTCCAGTTTTTCCAATATCGTTCCCATGACAAAATTGTACAACGTTAAAAAGGCAAATTCCAGAGGTATTTTTTGGATATCAGGTTTTTTTGCCTGAGAAAGATAGGGGAGTTTTGGCAAGAAAGGGGTATTTTTCCAAAAAGAAAAGCAGAAATGTCCCTATTCATGCTGCTAAGTCAAATACGTAAAATAATGGACAAATCCATGCACCTTAACAATTTTTTAAGGTAAAAATGACGCCAAAACCCGTATAATGATTATATGACAAGTTTATGATTAGAAAGTTATGGGGGAAACCTTATGGCAGAAAGAAACCCTGGGTATTGAAACGGTCCGATTCAACCAAAAGAACATTTTTTCGCCGTTAGAACGAAACCTTTTGGTTGGTTAAACGTTATATATATTAGTGAGAGAGGTTGTATTGCCGGCGCACTGAGGCCTTTCCCGGTCGTTGAGAACCGTAGCTCATGGTGAACTGGCGTTCAACCTGGTTGTGTTTGCGCCCTGATAGTCTTTCCTCGTGGAGAAGGAGGACGCCATGTGGATCGTATACCTGGTAGTGGTGTTGGTAGTGATCGTGTTTGGTGCGCTCAGCCTGGTCAGCCTGGAGCCGAAGGTTTGATGAGGCCCGCCCACCGTTCCGTGCCGGTTTGCGCGGTTTTCGTAGGGATGGAAAATATCCCTGGTCCGTCGCCCTTCCTGTCAGGAAATCGCCGGTAACGATCCGGCAACCTCGTCGGGAGGGTTCGCCGCCCCTCCCTGGGGAGTTTACCTAAAAAAGGGTTCCGGTCAACGCCAGGCCGGAACCCTTTTTTCATTTCTTGAGGATTTCCAGGTTTGCCAGCGAGGCCACCAGGCGCTTAAAGCCCACGCTCTCAAAAGCCACGGTGATAATTTCTTCCCCGTCCTGAATGCGGCTCTCGATCACCAACCCCTCGTTCCAAAGGGCGTGACGCACGCGCATCCCGGCCTTATAAGACGGTTCGACCACCGGAGCGGGGCCGCCGGGCGGCGGTGGGGTAGTGTAGGAATGCGGCGAGCGCGTTGAATCGCTGCCCCAGCGCGTTCCCCCGCTCCCTTTGCGCTCGCCGCGCGAGGCAGAGGAATAGGGTTCGTCGCGCAGTGGAGTGGTATTGTTCCAGCGGGTCGAGCGGCTGGCGCGCATCCCCCCGCTGCGGCGGCGGTAGCCCTCTACTTTCAGCAGTTCTTCGGGAATGTCTCCCAAAAAGCGCGAAGGCACGCTTTCCTGAAAACTCCCATAGGTGTTGCGCTCATCGGCGCGCACCAGATACAGGCGGTTCTTGGCGCGGGTGATGCCGACGTAGAACAGGCGGCGTTCCTCGGCCATCTCTTCAGGGTCGTCCAGCGAGCGGATGTGCGGCAGTACCCCGTCATCCAGGCCAACGATAAAGACAATGGGGAACTCTAACCCCTTCGCGGCGTGCAGAGTCAGCAGGGTGGGCGCTTCGGCCCCTTCGGGGACCGTGTCTTGGTCTGAAACCAGGGCCAGTTTTTCAAGGAAGGCCGGCAGTCCTCGATCCTCATATTCATGAGTTAACCGGAATAATTCCTGGACGTTTTCCCAGCGGCTTTGTCCTTCTTCCGTGCCGTCGTGGATATATTCGTAATAGGCCGTATCTTCAAGGATGCGGTTAAACAGTTCTGGCAGCGGCATTGTATCCAGGTGTTCGCGCCAGGAAGCCAGCAGAGCGCCGAAATCGGCCAGCGGAGCGGCTCCGCGCGGCAGTGCCGCCCAAAAGGACGACTCGCGGCCCAGGCGGCCCAGTTCAAGCAGGGCCGCGCCGGGGGTGGTATCGTGCTGTTGCGCGGCCAGGCGCAGGGCCAGCAGAGTCTTGTCGCCGATGCCGCGCGGGGGGACGTTAATCACGCGGTTTAGGCTGAGTTCGTCTGCCGGGTTCTGCACCAGGCGCAGGTAAGCGATTAAATCTTTGACCTCGCGTCGCCCGTAGAATCGCTGCGCGCCCACTAACCGGTAGTCCATTCCGGCGTGCAAGAACGCTTCTTCCACCAGGCGCGACTGCGCGTTGGTGCGGTACATCACCGCAAAGTCACCCAACTTGGCCCGCCCGCGCTGTGTCAATTCCTGAATTGTCTCAACCACGTAGGCCGCCTCAGCGTGATCGTCATGGGCTTCGTAAAGAACGATCTTCTCGCCAATCCCCCGGTCGGTGCGCAGGCGCTTGGGCGTGCGGTTGATGTTGCGGTTGATGACAGCAGTGGCTACATCCAGCACGGTTTGCGTTGAGCGGTAATTGTGTTCCAGAAGGATCTTGTGGACGTTAGGGTAATCTCGCTCAAAACTCAACACATTGCGGTAATCGGCGCCGCGCCAGCGGTAAATGGACTGATCTTCATCACCAACGACGAAGATGTTTTTGTGAACTTCAGTTAACAGGCGCAGCAATTCATACTGCACGCGGTTGGTATCCTGGAATTCGTCAACCAAAATGTACTCGAAGCGCTGGGCGTATTTATCGCGCACCGCTTCGTTTTCTTTCAGCAGACGCCAGACCCACAGCAGCAGATCATCAAAATCAACCGCATTATTGGCGAGTAAAAGTTTCTGGTAATGTTCGTAGACGCGCCCGATGACCTTATCTTTATAATTTTGGCTTTTGGGCTCTTTAAAGCTTTCCGGCAGCAGCGTTTCATTTTTTGCGGCAGAGATAGCCGCGTGAACTGCCTGCGCCCGGAACTGTTTTTCGTCAATATTCAAATCCTTGAGCGCCTGCTTCACCAGGTTAACCTGGTCGTCGGCGTCAAAGATCACGAAATCGGAAGTAAAAGGCAGTTTGGCGGGGCCGGCCTCTCTGCGCAAGATTTGCGCGCAAACCGCATGAAAGGTTCCCATGGTGGGGGTCGGTTTTTCGGCCAAGATGCCGCTTTCCGCCAGCCTTTCAAAACGCGCTTCAATTTCTCTGGCGGCTTTGTTAGTAAAGGTGAGGGCCAAAATGCGGTAAGGTTTTACGTTCTGAACGTTCACCAGATAGGTTATCCGGTACATCAGCACCCAAGTTTTGCCCGAGCCTGGCCCTGCCAGAATTAAAACCGGTCCGTCTCCGGCGGTCACCGCCTGATATTGCTGCGGGTTTAGGTTTCTTTTGAGTGAATCGATCAGGCTTTCCACAGGGCCGATTCTACCATGATCCATTGGGTTCAGGCCAAGTCTCCCCTTGAAAAGTTACTTTCGAGTGTGTTTCAGTTTTTTTAAGAAGGGGGTAAGATAGGA
Organism: Anaerolineaceae bacterium; assembly: GCA_034434155.1. Lineage (GTDB taxonomy): Bacteria > Chloroflexota > Anaerolineae > Anaerolineales > Anaerolineaceae > DSYU01. The sequence goes on along the minus strand of DAOUAC010000150.1, from coordinate 78 downwards.
GGTAGAAAGAAGGAGGAAGGCATGAAAACAGAGAACAACAAGCAGTGGGAAGAAATGGCAGCGGAAGTGATCAACGGG
>DAOUAC010000149.1:0-22237 GCA_034434155.1 Anaerolineaceae bacterium | reverse complement strand
AGCAAGACCGCCCGGTTGACGTTGGGCGAGCGAATGCCCGAAAGCACCGCCGCGACCATCTCTTGCATATCGTTGGCGAGCGCCAGACGGTTGCTGGCTTTGTACAGGCTTTCAGTCTCGTCCAGCGAAACGCGCAGTTGCATCAGCAGGTCTTCGCGCACAAAAGTGTTGGTGATGGCGTCGGCGGCCACGCGCAGGGCGTTAATTTCCTCGCTCTGCCAGGCGCGGGCCACGCCGATCTGATCAAAAGCCAGAAAGCTGGGGGTTTTGCCTTCTGCCGGGACGGCCAGCAGCAGGCTGGTGTGGATGTGCTGGCTGGCGAGGAATTCGGCTTCTGGCGAGTGGACGTCAGCAGTGGTGATGCACCAGCCTTCGCCGGTCAGCCGTTTGACCCATTCGGGGTAACTCGCCACCGGAATGTGTTGGATGCGCGTTTTATCGAACAGGTAGGCGACAGAGGGATCCAGCCATTCTGAGGTGCTGGACCAGTAGATTCCGCGCTCGTCTTCTTTGATTTGGGCAAAATAGATGCGGCTGCACCCGGCGGCCTGGCCCAACAACTTGAGGACTTCTGGCATTGACTTGGCGCCAAACTCCGTCAGGGTGGCCGCGGCTTTAGCGACATTCGACTGGTAACGCTCGCGGGTTTCCAGCGCTTTCAGTGCATCCTGCATTTGCTGGAACAGATCAGCGTTCTCCAGGGCGGTAGTAGCCTGGGCGGCGGCGGTGGAAAGCAGTTCGAGGTGAATCTGGTCGAAGGCCTTCTCTTGGTTGAAATCTTGCACCAGGATGGCGCCAATGGCGCGTTCGCCGGTCAGCAGCGGGATTGCCAGGAGTGAGGCTGGCAGGCGGCGGGGCAGTTCGATTTCCATGTTGAGCAGGGTATTAACGACGTTCTGCTCCACCAACAGCGGCGTCCGGTGACGGATGACGTACTCAGCAATGCCTTTGCCAAAGGCCAGTTCGCCCACTTCCAGGCGCTGCCGGTTTTCACAGTAGACAGGGAAGGAGAGAGTCTGGCGGGTTGGATGATAAGTACAGATAATGTAGTTCTGGCTGTTTAAGACCTCTTCGATCATGTGCGCGAGCAGGTCGAAGATCTCAGCGCGGGTGGTCAGGCGGCTGAGCTGCTGTCCAATCTGGTTGAGGGTCGCCAGATCTTTGTTGCGGCGCAGAATGACCTGTTCGGCACGTACTCTTTCGGCCAGCTCTTGCTGTGCCGAGATGTAAAGCTGGGCGTTATCGAGCGCCAGGGTCAACTGGTTGACAATTTCCATGACCAGGAAGCGATCATCTTCGTTCCACTCGCGCTCGTGGTTGTCATCAACCACTTCTAACAGCAGGTCACCGACCCCCTGCATCTGAAAAGGCACGGCAATGGTTGCCGGGTGGGTGGGGTTCGAATCCTCAAAAGCGGGCTCCCGGCGTACCAGGCTCTGCTCTCCGGCGCTGGTCCAGATGTGGGTGGATGGAACCAGGCGGCCATCCTGAAGGGCAAAACCAAACTGGTCGAGCTTCCAATCTGTGGGAGAAGGTTCCTCTGGCAGTGAGCGGGCCTCTGCGTCTGCTGGAACGTCTGAGGGAGCCTGTGCCTGGGGTGAGGGCTGCGTTCCGCCGCCGGGCCGCTGGTCTTTGGCCGCCCCATCTTTATGAGGGAGCAGAACTGGCCGGGTGGCAACGGGCGTGGCCGCAGAGACGTGAGCAGTGGAGTCATCAAAAGGTTCGCCGGGCAGTAGTTGGGTAAACCCCTGCCATCCGCCCTGGTCTGGCCCAGTTTTCTTGAGGATGTGCACGCGGGCCGGAACCCATTTTCCACCCTGCCCTTTGATAAAAACATCAACCTCGACCGGCAGGTTGGGCTGAGCAAAGGCTTTTTCGAGGATCGCGCAGTATTTGGGGTGGATGGCGGCGTCCAGGAAAGACCGGCCGATGACCTGTTCTGGCCGCAGTGCGATACTGCCGCCGGAGGGCATTTCGCAGGCGGTGTAGTGGAGGTCAGCATCAACTTCCCAAGTCCAACCGGTCAGCAGGTTGGCGCCGCCAATCAGCGGCTGTTCTGGCGCGCTCTTGCCTGGCTCCTGCGCGTCTGAACCGTTTCCCGCCAGGTCAGAAAACAGGTTTTCAAGTCGGCTGTGCAGTGGTTTCTTTGGCATACGTTAAAATCTCCTGAGACAGCGCGCGGTATTGCAGGGCAGAGCGGCTTTTGGGGAACTGGTAAATAATCGGCATTCCCGCAATGGGGCTTTCGCGAAGTTTGGTGTCGGTCTCGATGACGGTGTCTAAGACGCCGTTGCCGAAGGTGGCTCGCAGTTGTTCGGAGAGCGTGCGGTGAATGCGGTTGCGGCGGTCGAAGATCGTCAGCAGTAAGCGGTAGGTTAAGTGCGGGTTGCCCTGTGAGCGCGCCCGGCGCACCAGGGCCATCATATTGCGCAGCGCATTGATAGAGAAAAACTCCGCCTGGGTGGGCATAATCAGCAGGTCGGCGGCCATCAGAGCGTTGTAGGTGACGGCCCCCAAAAAAGGCGGGCAGTCTAACAGGATGTAGTCGTACTGCCAGGGCGCATCGCGCAGCGATTTAGCAAGGATGGTTTCGTATCCCTGGCGGATGGGAAGGAAGCGCTCGGCCAGTGTCAATTCGCTGCTGGACGGGATCACATCCAGCTTAGGGATGCCGGTCTTGACGACGGTTTGGGCCGCTGGAACAGACTCGAGCAGCACATTTACAATAGTGAGCCTGGCTTTGCTGTTTTCAATGCCTAATCCCAGGGAAAGGTTCGCCTGACCATCCAGATCAACCAGCAGAACTTCCAGGCCGCTTTCCACCAGAGCTGCGCCCAGCGAGATCGTGGTGGTGGTTTTGGCAACGCCGCCCTTTTCATTTGCGACCGCTATGATATATGCCATTGGGCTACCTTCCTCTCTATATATCATTCAGCGACATCCTCACCAGTTACGGCTTGTGGCCGTTGCTGCCTTCGGGTTTCTCGGTGGCCTGAGATGGGCCATGGCGCACGAAAATCTGCGCCCGCGAGGCCCCTAACGCGCGTTGTAATTCGCTGACCGCAATTTGCAGCATGCGTTCAGGCTCGTTGGTGGAACGGATTTGGGCGGTAATTTCGAGGGCCTTCTTTTCGCGTTCAGCCCGGCGCGAAGTAGCTTCGAACAGGCGGGCGTTTTCGAGGGCCACCGCCACCTGGCTGGCAACGTCGTTCACCACGGCGATCTCATCCTCGGACCAATAGCGCTCTTCGCCGCTGTCTTGCACGTGGATAATGCCTAACGTTTCGCCGCGCACGCGAATCGGCACAGCCAAAACAGCCCGGTCGGGGGCGCCGCCTTCGCCCGGTGTGACTTCAATCAGGGGAACGCCTTCTTCCAACACCGGCTTCCACTCCGGCAGGTTCGCCCGCTGTGCCTGCGTTCCTTTATGATTGTACACATAGCCCTGTACCTTGCGTACCGCAATCTCCTGTTCCCAGGCTTCGTGCAGGTACTGCCGGTGCAGGGTCTGGGCCTCTTGCAGGGCGCGGACTGTCTCACTGTACAGTTCATTGTTGTAAATTGCGATGGCAACCTGATCTGCCAGGGTGCTGAACAGTTCAATGTCATCCTCATGGAAAGCGTCTGGCTCAATGCTTTGAATGTCTAGCGCACCGATGATCTGATTGCCCACCTTAAGAGGCAGAGCCATCTCGGAGCGCGTATGAGGCAGGTCGGGGTTGTTAAAGAAGGCGGCATCTTCGCCAACGTCGAGGGCAATGCGCGGGTGACCGCTCCCGGTAACATACCCCACAATCCCTACCCGGCCCACTGGGAGCATATGGTTGCGCGCCAGCATTCGCTGGCCGCCTTCACTGCTGGCCGCCCGCAGAACCGCGAACTCTTTGTTGGCATCCAGCAGGAAGATACCTACGTGGTAGAAGTTGAAACGCTCACTGATCAGTTGCGCGACCGATGACAACAGGCTTTCCAGTTCTTGCACGCTGACGATCTGGCGGGCGACTTCCGATACGGTTTGTAGCTGGCGGGCGCGCGAGATGAGGATGGCGTTTTGATTTTCAACCTCGCGGGTTCTGGCTTTTACGCGCTCTTCCAGTTCGCTAATTAATGTGCGGATCTGGTGGGTCATCGAATTGAAGGCACTGCCCAGCAGGCCAAATTCATCTGCGCTTTCTTCTGGGGCGCGGGCCGCCAGGTTGCCGCCGGCGATGCTCTGGGCCGTTTCTGTCAGTTGAACGATGGGGCGGCTCAACAATTGCGCAATGCCCACAGCGATTAAGCCGACCACGGCGGCGATAGCGGTGGCAACGAGTGTCACCAGACTGCGCTCGCTTTTGCGCAGTTCGTTGTCGTTAAAATTTTGCTCCAGAAAGACTACTTTCCAGGGCATGGTATCCAGGTGGGTGACGGCCCCAATTTCAGGATAATCGCCCTCACCGCTTGCGGGGTCAAGGTCCGCGCTGAACGTGGGCATGGTTCTCGATTCTTCGAGGGCGTGGGCAAACTCGGTGAAACGGGTCGTCACCATGGAGGCGGGCAGATTGGGCAAGCGGTGGTTCTCTTGCAGAACCTTGATCCTGGAGTTGGGCAGTGGGGCCACGGCGCGATAGAGATATTGAGGGGTCAGCCCATCGGCCAGGCGAATATTGTTTTCATCCAACAAGACTGCGTAAGAGTGCGCGCCGGTCAGTCCGCTGAACTCGCGGATCAACTGCTGTAGCTGTAAACCGTCATTGCGCATGCGCAAGACGCCGATTACCTCACCCTTTTTATTTTTGATGGGCGAGCTGACGTAGAAGAAAGAAGACTGCGGGCCGTCGACGTATACCGGGGAAATATAACTGTTGCCCGTCCGCATGGGAAATCTAAAGTAATCCTGGTCACTTTCATCCGCACCTTTGCCCCGGGTGAACGGGTCGGCGCTCCCAGAAGAAGAAGGTAACTGCATTCCGGCTACGTCACTGTACGTATCAAAGACGTTGATGCCGTTAATATCAAGCACGGCATAGGAGGACATATAAATAGGGTTGTCGAGTTCATCAATGTCGATGATTTTGAGGGTTTTGCGTAATTCAGCTTCAAGGGCGCTGTTGGGGCGCTGGGCGGGCGGCAGTTCCAGGTATTCATGGAACACGTTCAGACCGCTGACGCGCCAGATAGCTCCGCGCAGGCGGCCCAGGTATTCATCCAGGCGGGCCGCGGCCTGCCCAGAGGCCATCAGCAGGGCATTATTTTTTTCTTCGCGCAGGGTAGAGAACATAAACCGCGACTGCGCGAAAGACAGGATGGACAGAGGCAGGATGACAATTGCCAGCAGAGCCGTTACCAGGCGGACGCGCAGTGTGGCGGCGACGTACTGCATCGCCAGCAGTACCACGTAGACCATAAACAGCACCCCTAGCACTGCCGGGGTATAGATAATGATGAACGGGCTTTCGATTTGCTGGAAGGGCGAAAAGTCCGACAGGAAGGCGCACAGGGCCGCCGCGAGAATGCCAAAGACGATCATCTGGTTGGCTCGCTGCCCGCCTTGCATGGCGGAGGACAGAATCAGGATGAACACTAGGTAAATGATCGCCGCCGGGACGCCCAGGTTGGCGAGGAACGCTGAGGTCACCAGCATGGACAGCCCAAACAGAAAGGCAATGATTCCAGCATCGCGCAGAATAGTTTCCTGGCGGGCCCTGATTAAGGCAACTGCAACGCTGTACAGGCTGGTCACAATAAGCAGGCTCGCCAGAACGGCTAACTGCCAGGCTGGCTGGCGAACCATCAGAATGATTATCCCCAAGCCGGTGGCGCCGGAGAGGACCGCCACAACCATCAAGATGGTGCGAATCGACTGCGCCTGGCTTAATTTCAACGGCCCGGAACGGCTGGTTTCGAGAAAACGGTTGTCAGGACCTGCCATGCGGCCTCCCACTTCTACTTAAGCAACCCAAGCCTGGTGTTTCCATACCCAATATCTGTCGTCCATGCACCTATGTATCGGATGGGCGCAGTTGCACCATCACTTCCGCGACGCCCAGCGAGCGCCCCAGTTCCTGGGCGGTGATCTTTAAGATGTTGTCCACCTCTGCCGAGGCCCGCACTTTCGAGGTGATTTCGCTCACCAGGCGTTCTCGTTCTGCCCGGTAGCGGATCTCTTCGAGCAGACGGGCATTTTCTAGTGAGATTGCCAAACGGTTAACCGTGTTTTCAATCAGCTCGATCAGGTCAGGCGAGACTGTCGCACTCTCGAATTCAACATCAACCACGCCCAACACCTGGTTGCGGATCTTAATCGGCACGGCCAGGGTGGTGTGCGGCTTTTCCTGCCCGGCGCCGCTGCCTTCCACCAGTCTCATCACCGGCTGTCCGCTCGACATAGCCTCGGCGGCCTGCGGGGTCTCAGAAGCGCCTATATCCAGGTGAGCATGGCGGTAACGGTAGGCAAATTTGCGGCGCGCATTACGCAGGTGCGTCTGCCAGACCTGCCGGACCGCCTGCTGCTGGCTGGTTTCCAGCTCTTCCACATTTTTCTTCATCTGCTCGACGAGGCGCGCGTTGGCAACGGCGACAGCTAGCTGGTCGGCGACCGTTTGCAGAATGCGCACATCCTCCTGTGTGAAGGCATTTTCCTGGACGCTCTGTACATCCAACGCGCCAATGGTGCGCCCTGCCAGGATCAGCGGAAGCGCCATTTCGGAGCGCGTTTGGGGCAGGAGCGGGTTTTTGTAATGGATGCTGTCTGCACCCACGTCTGCTGAAATGCGGGCTTCGCCTTTGGCCGTGACATACCCAATAAAGCCGGTCTCGCCGATTTTCAGGCGGTGTTTACGTTCCAACAATTGCCGTCCAGCCTCGCCAGTGGCGGCGCGCAGTACGGCGTATTCGTTGGCTTCGTCATTTAAGAAAATTCCGGCGTGGTAAAAGCCAAACCGCTCGCAGATGAGGTTGACGGTGTTCTGTAAAAGTGGCTCCAGGTTCGTTTCGGCGGAGATGTCGCGCGCAATCTGGCTGGCGACTTCAAACTGCGAAAGCCGCCGGCGCGCTTCCTCTGCGTTACGCGAGAGCCGGCTTTCCATGTTGGCAAGCTCTTCTTCTACCTGGCGGGTCAATCGGCGCTGGGCTTCGAGTGAGCGAACCGCTCCCCGGCGGTTGACCCAGGCGGCCAGGACGATGACCAGCCCCGCGGCGATGAAGATCGCACCGGTCCCGTACCAGGCGGTTGGGGCCGAAGAACTGAGGATTTCGGAGAAGCCCGGCAGGGGGATTTCGCCGCGCAGCATGGAGCGGCCAATCAGGGCAAAAGCCAGCCCGGCTACGGCGAATAAGATCAGCCCGGTAGTCAGCTCAAACAGGAAACTGGACAGCGCCACCGCAAAGAGCAGCACGGGAACTCCCACGCCGCTGAGGCCCCCGCGCACCAGCAGCGCCAGGCCGGCCAGGTAGAAGAGCGCGGTGATAACCCCGGCGCGCAGGTGATAGTTCATGTGGCGGGCCAGTGCCAGCGCCGCCAGAAGGAAGATGGCGGCGTAGTAAGCTATCAAAGGCGCGGCCCAGGGAGCGTTGCCACTCAGGAGCAGGACGGCGGGCAGGCCGGCCAAGGCGATCACCAACAGCAGATTGAGCAGGAACTGCAACAAGATTTCTCGCGGCACGAGGGCAAGACTACGATGGGCCACCCGGCCAGGCACATGCGCAGGCGACAGGTAATGGAGTAGGCGCGTCAGGGGGGTGAGTATCCTCATGCGGTTGGCTCCTTTCCGTTGCCGCCGGTCAGACGAGTGGGAGCGCCGGCCGGTGACAGGCGCACCGCGACGCCGGCCACGCTGGGCAGTTGTCCCAGGTCTTGCGCGGCGGCCCGCAGGATTTCATCAATGCTCAAGGCGCTAGAGAAGTGCGCGGTCAGTTCGTTGAGTTTTTGTTCCTGGATGGCGCGCTGTTCAGTTTCGCGCAGCAGGCGGGCATTTTCGAGGGCGATGGCCGTCTGGTTGATGATGTTCTCGATCAGGTTGGTTTCGTCTTTCGATAACTGCGCCCGGTCGGTTTCGAGGATGATTTGCCCGATCTCTTCGTTGCGCAGCAGCACAGGGATCTCCAGCACTTCGGTGGGGCCGGTCGGGTCGGCGAGGGCGGCATTATCATATTGGTAGCTCAGTTCGCCGTATGACTCAATTGTCTCTGCCCAGGATCGCTGCAAATACTCACGGTTGAAGGCGCGAATTTCTTCGAGGCTCTGGCGCGTTTCGTTATAGAGGCGGTCATTCTCCAGCGCCACGCCCAGGCCGTCGGCAATGCCTTGCAGCACGGTGATGTCGTCTTCGTCGAAGGCGTTGGGTTTAGAAGACTGTACCGTCATCGCGCCCAAGACTTTGTCACCTGCGAGAATGGGCAGCGCCAGTTCAGAGCGGGTGAGGGGCAGGTTGGGGTTGCTAAAGCGCACGGCCTCTGCGCCTACGTCCAGCGCCACGCGGGCTTTGCGGTTGGCAATGCACCAGCCGATCATGGAGCTTCCCCCCACCGCCAGGCGGTGACCGTCGGCCAGCATTTGTCGCCCGGCTTCGCCCGTCCCGGCGTGCAGTACCGCGTTTTGTCCGGCTTCATCCAGCAGAAAAACCCCAACATAATACAGGTCGAAGCTCTCGCGAATCAACTCAACGGTCTGGCGCAGCATCTCATCGGGGTCAGCCAGAGAGGTCATCGAGCGGGTGAGGCTTGAAGCAGTGCGCAGTTGAGCCAGCCGCCGCGAGAGGTCGGCGGTGCGCTCTTCGATGCGGTTTTCCAACGAGACGCGCTCGCTCTCAAGGGCCTGGGTCAGTGCCTCTTGCCTGCGCAGGTTCATTTCTAGGCCGTTAATAATCATCACAATCGCGCCTGAAACGACCGTTGAAAACATCAACAGCGTGAAGGCCGAAGTGATCCAGTCGGTTCCCCGGTGGATATTCTCGAACGCCGGGAACCAGGCGAGCACCTCTGGTCGGCTCCCCAAGACCCCGGCGGCCACGATGGTGGCTGTACTAAGCAGGATTGCTATTATGCTGCCGCGATAACCGAACAGCACCGCCGTGATGGTGACAAATACAATCAACATCATCCGTACTTCACCCAACTGGCCGCTCTCGAACAATTCAGAGACTGCCAGCAGGTACACCAGAAACAGCACAAAATGCCCGCGCAGGCGGTAGGGCAGTCCGCGAGCCAGTGCTGTAATCGTCGCCAGGCCATATAACAGGACATAAGCGGCCAGCAAAGGCATGTCTGCGGGCAGGGAGAGGTGAACTGCGGCCAGCGCCACTACGATCAGCCCCAAAAAGCTGAACAGCAGCAACATGCTTTGCAAGATGCTGTCGCGTAGGATCGCAAGTTCGCCGCGTGTCGCGATGGCCGGGGGTGTATAGCGTGGAGACAGCCGATTCAGGAATCTCATGATTTTGCCTCCCCGTTGTCATGTCCGTTGTCGCGGAAGCCGCCGTTGCTGCGCCCGTTCTGGCCGGGGCGCGGGCCATCGCTGGCGGGCGGCATTTCTCCGGATGGGTTGCTCTCGGTCGTCCCTGCGGCGCGGTAGAGCGGGCTGCCGGCCGTGATGCGGATGCTGGCGCGCCGCGCTCCTAACACCCGGCAGATTTCGCGAGTGGAAGTTTGCAGAATGGTTTCCATATCCACCGAGTGGCGGATTTTGCTGGTGATCTCAAACAACATGCGCTCGCGTTCTACCTGCTGGCGAACCTGCTGTACCAGCCGGATGTTGGCGATGACGCCGCCCAGGTTGTTGCCCAGCGCGCCGAGAATTTCTTCGTCGTTTTCGTCATAGGCCGAGATCCGCGTGCTCTCCAGGTTGAGGATGCCGATCAGCTCCTCACTGAACAGGATGGGGATCGCCAGTTCGGAGCGGATTTCAGGGTCTACTGAGATATAGCGGCCGTCGAGCAGGGTGTTATCCACGCGCACGGGACGCTTTTCGGCGGCGGCCAGGCCGACAATGCCTTCGCCTGCCCGCAATCTTAATTCCAGGTGACGCGTTCCCTCGTACCCGGCGGAAGCCTGGGTGCGCAGGTAGCCAGCTTCATCCATCAGCATCACGGCCACACGGTCATCGCCCAGGGCTGTGCGCAGGCCCTTGACCACATTCACCAGGGCATCTTCCAAAGTGGTGCTGGCGCTGGCGGCAATGGTAATCTGGCGCAGCAGGCGGTGTTTGCCCAGCAGTTCCTGGGTTTTGGCGAACAGGTCGGCGTTGACCAGGGCCACGGCCATCTGGTCGGCCAGAATTTGTAGCACGTTCACGTCTTCCTGGTTAAAGGCGTTCACCTGCTGGCTCTGCACATCCAGCGCGCCTAAGATGCGGTCGCCAACTTTGAGCGGGATAGCCAGCTCGCTGCGGGTTTCGGGCAGCAGCGGGTTGGGATAGTAATTGGGGTCAGAGGTGACATCATTGACGATTAAAGCCTGCCCGTGCGCCGTCACCTGTCCCACAATTGACCGGGAGCCAACCGCCAGGCGATGGCCGCTGCGTTTCATCTGTTCTCCAGCCTGGCCGGTGGACTCGCGCAAAACGGCATATTCGCCTAACGGGTCGAGCGTAAAGATCGAGGCATGGTAGAAATTGAAGCGCTCGCGCACCAGGTTGACCGATTTTTGCTGGAGAACCTGCACATCCAGCGTGCCGGTGGCATCGCGGGCGATTTCGGCAGCCGTCAGCACCTGTTCGGCGCGCCGTTCAGCCAGGGCTTCGGCGGCTTTGACTTCAGTAATGTTGCGCTGGATTACCAGCAAGCCGTAGGGTTGTTCATCGGTCTCATAGATGGGAATGCTGGAGAACTGCCACCACACCACCTGCCCGGTGGAAGGCAGGGTTTGCGCAAAGACCTCGGTTTCGATGCGCCCGGTTTCCAGTACCTGCTGCTGGCGTTCCCACAGGCGGGCGGCGGTTTCGGAGTCGAACAGGTCAAAGTCGCTCTTGCCCGTCAGCGCTTCGATCTCTACCTGGTACGTATCCGCCAGGGACCGGCTGGCGCGGATGTATTTGCCGCTGCGGTCTTTGAAGGCTAACAGGTCGGGGGTGTTGTCGAGCAGTGAATTGAGCAGGAAATGCTCCAACTGATAAGCTTTGAGGGCATTTTGGGTTTCGGTCAACAACTGCGCGTTGCGGATAGCCGTGGCGACCTGGGGAGCCAGGGTCGTAAACAGGTTCAGGTCCGCGTTGGTAAAGGCGTTCTCATGTTCCAGGTCTTGTAGAATCATCGCTCCCACGACTTGATTGGCGAAGATCAGCGGCACGCCCAGCCATGATTTGGCCGGTTGACCGATCTGCTTGCCGCCCAGCCGGGCCGCGGTTTGTTCAAAATCGCGGGTGATGAGCAGAGGCTTGCGCTCGCGCAGCAGGTAAGAAGTCAGCCCTTCGCCGATCTGGAAAGGCTCGATCGGCGGCACAAGCTGCTGGTTTTCGTAATTGTAGGGGAACTCGATCAGGTTCTTTTGGCTGTTGTAGATAGCGACGGCAAAATTGAGTTCTGGCCCCATCACCTGCATAATCTGTTCGTGCAGGGCGCGGAACAGTTGGTTGATCTGGGTTTCGCCAGAGATGGCCTGGCTGACGTTGGCAAGAGCCTGGAGTTCGGCCAGGCGCTGTTGGAGCGTAGACAAGACCTGGAATTTTTCGAGCGAGGCGCCGATGACTTCGGCCAGGTTGGCATAGGGCTGAAGGCTGGTGTGGGTGATCACCTCTGTTTCGCGTGAGCCAATCGCCAGCACTTTGGAGAGGCGGCCATTTTCGACCACCGAGAGCAGGGCGGCCGTCTTGCACCCGCGCCGGTAGAGGAACGATAGAATGTTATCGAACTCTGACGGCTTGCTCATGTCGAACAGGTTAACGCGGTTCTCCACCAATATCTGGCTGACATGGCCGGCCGGAATGGTGATGTTGACCAGGTTGCGGTCCACGCGCCCGGTTTTGGCGTCTGTCACCATAACCACGCGGAACAGGTCGTCCTGCGCGTTCAGGGTGAGGGTGACGTAAGGCAGTTGGATGAAGGCATCGGCCAGAATCTGCATGATCTCGGCTTCGCTGCGCGCCTGAGTCACCTGGCGGGTGGTGCGATAGAGCAGGGAGGTTTCCTGGTAACTGACCTGGGTCGCTTCCAACAGGCGTGTATTTTGCAGGGAGCCTGAAATCTGGTTTGCCAGCGTCTGAAGTACCGTGACGGTCTCTGGGTCAAAAGCATCGGTCTGGGTGCTTTGAATATCGAGAACGCCCAACACTTCGCTGCCGCTGGCGATGGGGATGCCCACCTCGGAGCGCGTATCGGGCAACAGGGGGTTGGGACGGAAGACTTCGTCGGTCTGCACGTTGGTGATGACGCGCGGGCGGTTATTGGCGGCTACCCATCCAATCAGCGAATGGCTGGCAATGTCCATGCGGCTGCCGCGCTGTTTGATTTCATCGGCGGCCACGCCGCCGGCTTCGCTCAGGAACATGGCCCGCCCGGTTTCATCCACCAGGTAGAGGGCCACATGATAATATCCAAACCGCTCGGCGATCAGGTTGACGGCGCGGGCCAGGGTTTCTTGAATATCAGTGGTGGAGGTTGCCAGTTGGGCCACCTCAGCCGCGGTGCGCAACTGCCCGGTACGCTTCTCCATCACCTCTTCCATCGAGCGGTATAACTGTGAGAGGTCATCCGCCATGTGGTTAAAAGCGTTAGCCAGCAGACCAATTTCGTCACTGCGCTGAATGTTGGCCCGCGCATTCCAGTTACCTTTGGAGAAGCTCTCGGCGACGTGGGCCAATTGAACCAGGGGGTTAACCAGGCGGGTGGTGCTGTAGTAAATCAGCGTGCCAGAGATGAGCAGCGAGGCTACCAGGATGGCGATATTAAATGGATCGAGAATGTGTAACTGGCTGAACACCACGCTGCTGGGCAGTTCCAGGATCAGGCCCATCTGATATTCGGGCATCCACTGAGCGTAAACCTGGACATCACGGTGATCCTGCGTGGTAGCGCTAAAAAACGTTTGTCTGCCGCCGGATTGTACCAGCGCGGCCAGGTTCTTTTGAAAAGCAGGCTCTGGGGCAATGGGAATCATGCGCGGTGTCGTGCTGGTGTCATCCGGGCCGATCAGTTGCATTTCGGGGGTAAAGTAAAAGGCCCGCGCTCCAAAGAAAAAGTCACGGGTATCATCCATGGCGCGGTAGAGGGCCGCATTCGAGCCGGTAGCGATCATCGTCGCGACCGTCTCCCCCTGAATGTTTTTAAAAGTGCGCGTTGTATAGACGGCAATTTGATTGGCCGAAATGCTGGGGACGGCGTTGAACGTCATTACCGACCCATTGGTCCCTACCAGGCTGAGGATAAAGGGGTTGGAGATTTTCGTCTTGCCAAAGTTTTGCAGTACCCAGTTGCTCGTAGATTCAGCCAGCAACTGCCCGTCAGGGCGGATGATAATGAGTTCGTCAAAAAAGCCCGTGGTGCCGGTCTGCGCCCAGCTACGGTAATCAAAAAAGATTGTCATTTGGACGAAGAGCGAAGATCGGGCTTTTTGGAAAGCTTCAGAACCTTCTTCAGTGTTGACCAGGATATCCAGGTTTTGTTTGAAGAGCACGTCATTCGCCAGGCGATCCATCATTTCTTCGCGGATCTGGATATATCCTCGCACCTGCTCCAGGTTCTTGGTCACGGTGCTTTCCATCTGCCTGGAGAACTGGCTGCGCAGCATGGTGCGCGAGCGGGCGAAGGTGAGGGTTCCAATCAGCGCGACCGGCACCAGCGAAGTGATCAGCAGAACCACCAAAACGATCTGGACCAGGCTGGTTCTCTGGGGTGAGGCGCCGGCCAGTTTTTGAAGCTGATTCACAAGAACCCTGCGACGCGACATAGCGCTCTCCTTAGAAAACTAATAGCTCATTTCCCAAACCGATTCTCCGGCTAAGATGCGTTGGATCTGATCTGGAAAGCGATCAGGGTCGAGCGGTTTACCGAGGAAACCATCAAACCCTGACTCGCGAGCTTTGTTCATCTGCTCCAGGCTGGCTTCGGCGGTGACGGCAATAACCGGAATATCTTTGAGGCGCTCAGACATGCGGATCTTGCGCAGCGCCGTATAGCCGTCTTCGTAGGGCAGGCGAATGTCCATCAGAATCAGGTCCACTTTGGGGAGCGTATCGGCGTACTCCACCACCTCATAGCCCGATGTTTTCCATTCGCAGTGAATGCCTAGAAAGCCCAACATGCGGGCGATCAGGACAAAGTTAGACACGTTATCTTCGACGACAAGAACAATGGCATCTTTTAACATGGTGCTCATTTCAGCCTAAAAAGCGTTCGACCTGTTCAATGAACTTGTCAACATCGATGGGCTTTTCGATATAGCCATCGCAGCCAGCGCTGAGGGTGCGCTCGCGGTCGCCTTTCATTACGTTAGCGGTGATGGCGACGATAGGCACGCCCATCAGGTGAGGCATAGACTTCAGTTCATAAGTGAGCGTATAGCCGTCTATGTCGGGCATGTTGATGTCCATCAGGATCAGGTCGGGGGTAGTATTGGCAAGCATCTGACGCGCCATATTGGCGTTTTCGGCTTCGATGACTTTGTAACCGTAGGCTTGCAGCAGACGGCGCACCAGCAAGCGGTTATCAAAGTTGTCTTCCACGTGGAGTACGGTTTTTTCATCGGCCATAGGTAGCAGGTCTCCTCAAACTGCAAGGGCTGAGTTTGCGCAAATTCACGATAATCAATAATAACGCGTATTTTACTCTCATACCATTATAGTGTTGGCCTATTGGAGATCCTAGAACCTTTGCACTTTTGTAAGACGAATGCGTGGCACGTTTGGAGAGGCTGCGGGTCCAGACGAGCCGGCTGGCCTTCCAGACCCCCTCAAACTGCTGGCGCATAGAGAACAGGCAAATCAGCGTGGAGCACCTGGCTCTCCCGTTTCCCTTTACAATTTACGGTATCCAGGTTTCGTTTTCAGTAAAACGAGCATAAAACCCCGGCCTGGTGATAGCGGGGGCGCTTGCAGTTTTGAAAGGCGTCACCCGGCCAGCGCCTGCGCCAGGTGCGCCAGGTCAGGCAGCACCACGTCGGGCTGAAAGGGCGAGCCCGCCAGGTCGGTAAGCCGGGTTTCGCCGGTTAAGACCAGCACGGTAGACAGCCCTGTTTGACCCAGGGCAATATCGGTGTACAGGCGGTCGCCTACCATGCAGAGGGCCTCGACGGGCAGGTGCAGTTTTTCGACCAGGGCCTCTACAATTGGCGCATGGGGCTTGCCGATGATTACATTGGGCTGTCGGCCCGTCGAAGCGGCTACCATTGCCATCATAGAGCCGATATCGGGCATGAATCCGGTTTCGGTCGGACAGTTGATATCGGGATGGGTGGCGATATAAGGGATTCCAGCGGTGACCAGGTCGCACAGTTTCCAGATTTTTTCGTAGGTCAGGGTGGTATCGAAGCCCAGCACGGCAAAGTCGGGTTGTTGGTCGGTGAGGACAAAGCCATGCTGCCGGAATTCATTTTCGAGCGCGGGCGTGCCAACCAGGTAGACGCGCGCGCCGGGTTGACGCCGTTTAAGGTAGATGGCTGTGGCTTCGCCAGACGTGAAAATTTTGCTTTCTGGCAGTTCCAACCCCAGGCGGCGCAGTTTGGCGGCGTAATCGGCGCGGCTGCGCGAAGAGTTGTTGGTTAAAAACAGGTAATCCGTGCCCCGCTGCTCTAGCAGAGCAATAAATTCGAGCGCGCCGGGTAACAGCCGCTCTCCGAGGTAGAATGTGCCGTCCATATCCAGCAAAAAACAACGTGCCTGTTTGATTTTTTCGATATTCTGCATGATTCACCGCACGGGAATAAATTGGAATGGAATGGTATAAACCACGATATCACGCGAGGTCAGGTCTACGCTGTATACGCCAAACTGCTTAAGCTCAACCATACGCGGCGATAGGGTGGCGGTTGCCTTGATTTCGGTCACATTGGGCTGGTTGCCGGGGAAGGGCAGGTCAATCTGATGAGCAAAGGGGGTAACGGAGTTATCTGGCCCGCGCATCTGCACACCAAACGAAAAATGTTCATTGGGGATGCCCGCCCAACAGGCGACCACACAAATCGGCAGGAGAATCGGCGGTTTGGGGGCGCGAATCACATCAATCAGGTCAATCAGCGACAGGCGTCCATCTGATCCGCGCACGAAGTAACCACACAAGTGGGCCCATTGAAGCGTCGCCATGGCACTCCTTTCGCTCAGAAACGCGGTCCAGGCTGGGATATAGAATGATAATGAAAAACGACCCGCGCACAGCGGGCCGCTTATGGATCTCAGAGCGGGTGATGGGATTCGAACCCACGATATCTTGCTTGGGAAGCAAGCGTTCTACCACTGAACTACACCCGCAAGCGCAGGCGTATTATATCACGGATTTTAAAAACGAAAAGGTTTCGGCGGCAAAAATGATCTGCCGCTATTTTACAAGATGGGTTTCACCCAGGCCTGAGCGCGCTCCAGCTCTCCGTCTTTCAGGGGGCCTTCTGTTCCTTTAACATAAAAACCTTCGGGGGCCAGGACCAGTTCGCCGCCCTTCTTTTTCAGAAGGTTTGCCATCGGTTGAGCGGCGTAGCCAAACAGCCTGACCATGAAACGGAGAAAGGACGAATTGGTATCTTCTACGTTGATGCGGGTGTCGAAGGCGGCCACCTTCACCCCTTTCAGGCTGCCCGCGGGCAGATTCTTGAGAAAAGCGCGGGTCGCATCGGAGGGACGAAAAGCGCGCGTGGGCGAGCCAACAATGAATACCTGCACCCCTTCAAGCTGCTCCGGTTTCACATCGGCGACGCGTACAACCTCTACGCTCTCAGCAGAGGCGAATTGGCTGCCAATCGAGCGGGCGACCTGCTCGGTGTTGCCAAAGAATGAATCATATACAACCAGGGCTTTCATAGCAATTCCTTTGACTGTGGTTTGTGAATTGGAGTGTAATCATTATACACGGATTATATGGGTCTAATAGCATATACGCTCTTATTGAAGAAAAAGTTGCAGCTTTTCTCTATCCCGGTTGCGGATTATGCAAGCACAGTTAACTGATCTGCAAGCTGATTGCGGCACGGCGTAACAAATTTACCAATTGCGGTACACTTAGATTATAATTTCAGTGGCCGGTGGTCGTTTGGCGTTTCGTTTTTTTTAGGGAAGGGACCTGTGCATTCAGACGGCCGGGTTGGGTTGTTTTCGTGGAGGGTGATCCATTGTTCCGCTTCTTTGTTGCGCTCGCTATTGCTTTGTTTTTCTTTGCGAAAGTTGATATCCTCATCTGGCAGCGAATTTTTGAAACGAACGAATTATGGGAGTTGGGGATTGGGACCTATCACTATGGTTGGACTTACGCGCTCTTCGGTTTTATGGCATTGGGCGCGGTGTTCTTTTTCCCCCACATCCGCCGCATGTTGACGTTTCTCATGGCGCTGCCCCTGCTGGCCTTTTCGGGGATAGAGGATATTCTCTATTATTGGCTCGATGGCCGCTCGATCCCAGACTTTTTGCCGTGGTTGAGCGCCAATCCGCTGCTGATACAGCCGGTCACACGCGCTAATTTACTGCTGTCGGCGGGGGTGTGGCTGTTGTTGGTGGTGCTGCTAGAGGTGATCGGTACCGTGTATCTCGACCCCAAGCTCAGCCATGTCAGGGTTACCCGGCGGATCCGCCTGGAAAACCTTTGGTTCCGCTTGCTGGAAGGAATTAAGTTGAATCGCATCCGGCCAGAGCGGGCATCTTTAGAGGATTGAATTTTTCGTTCCACCTACCGCTGGAGTTGAAGCCCTGCTCGGAACGTATCACCCCCTGCCGGGTTCACGATTGAACCCAGCAGGGGGTTTCAGCACCGATTAGAGTGACTGGCTTAAGCTAACGGGAAGATTAGCTCCACCACAATCCCGGTTTGCTCGCTGCGATTATACATGCGGTACTTTCCCCCCACCTGCCAGACCAGGTTTGCCACGCACGTCAGCCCCAACCCCATGCCGGCAACTTCGCCGGTCAGATCTTTTTCCGCCTGGTAATAGGGCCGCCAGACGTTGCGCAACTGCTCAGGGGATAGGGAGATGCCATCATCTTTGACCCGCGCAATCATCTTGGGTTCTTCTGGCAGCGCGCCAGGGAACGCCAGCAGTTCAATCTCCAGGGTGGGCGACAGGCGCGGGTGGAACTTCTTGGCGTTCTCGATGATTTCACGGAAGATCGATTCCATGGCCCGGTAAGAGAGAGGTAGTGAATAAGGGTCTAGTGTGCGTTCATAATGAACATGGAACTGCTCAATGCCAATTTCACGGCAAAGGCTCGTTACGATCTTCTGCAATTCCTGCATCGAGACCTGGCTGCCGGTGTTTACGGTATCGCCGATGTGAATGGAGTGCAGAATTTCTCGCACCTCTCCTTCCAGACGCCTGGCTCCAGACAGCATCGCCGTGGAGATTTCGGCCATCTCCGTCAGGTTTTGTTTGGTGGCCTGGTGATGAATTAACTCAGCGGCCATTAAAATTTGCGCGACGGGCGTCTGAAGTTTATGAGACATCATCTGCTGGAAAGTCCAGACCTCGCGTTCCAGGGAGAATTTCTCCGTCACATCGGTAATGCGAAGCAGACGGCGCTGCTTGTCGCCGGACTGGAGGGCCAGCGCCTGGACACTCAGGTAGGTAGATGGGCTGTGCCGGGTTTCGGGTTTAACCAACAGAAGGTTGGTCCCATCCACTTTCGGCCAGTTCTGCCAGATCTCTTCTGGCTCTGGGTGATATTGTTCCTTCACATGGTCGAGGAAGACAATTCCCCCGCTTTGCACCGGCAGATGGAGGAGCTGCTGCGCCGCCGGGTTGGCGTATAGAATATGATCCTCTGGGTCCAAGATGACGTAACCCTCTTGGGCCTGTTCTACCACCCAGGCAAAGCGTGCCCTTTCTACCAGCAGAGTGCGGTAGCGGTTCAGGCGCACAATGGTGCGAATACGCACGCGAATCTCAACCCGATCAAACGGCTTGGTGATAAAGTCATCAGCCCCGGCGTCAATCCCCGTGATGCGCGAGACGCGGTCATCCAGGGCTGTTACCATCAGCACCGGGATTTCGGAAAGCAGCGGGTCTTTGCGGATTTTACGGCAGACCTGGTAGCCGTCCATGCCGGGCATCATCACGTCCAAAAGAATCACGTCTGGCAGATAGGCCAGCGCCTTTTCGTAGGCTTCTTGCCCGTTCTCAGCGAAAATTAGTTGGAATCCTTCAGGAAAGAGGACGGCTTCTAAGGCTTCCCGTCCTACCTGTTCATCATCAACAATGAGAATGGTTGCCTTATCCATGGCCTGTTTCCTCTTTTTTATTGAGCGTCACGAGTGTAGTGGTCAATTATGGCGACCAGGTTTTTCAGGCTGAGGGGTTTGCTCAGATAGTCATCAGCGCCGGCTTCCAGGCAGCGGGCGCGGTCTCCGGGCATTGCCAGCGCGGTGAGCGCGACAATCGGCGTCTGGTGGATCTGGTCAGCGGCGCGGATGCGGCGGGTGGCTTCCAGGCCATCCATGCCGGGCATTTGAATATCCATCAGGATCAGATCGGGTTTCACTTCTTTGGCGCGTTGAATGGCTTCCAGGCCGTTATAGGCCCTGGCCGTGCGATAGCCCCTGGCTTCCAGGTAGTCGCACATTGTCCGCACGGAGATCTCGTTATCATCAACAATTAAAATGGTAGCAGAAGTCCGCGCGGTAGTCAGTCTGCGCGCGCGCACCAGAATGGCGCGGTTGAGTAAGCTGGCGGCTCCAGACGGCGAAATGCGCTTGATTTCACTGCGCAGTTCTTGTAATGAAAACGGATAAGAAATCACCCCGAACTGCGGCAATTCCATGCCCACCAGATTGGGTTCTTGGCCCTGGGTTAAGATAATCACCGGCGAACGTTTTTCCCCATCCTGTTGTCCGGCCAGCGCCTGAATCCATTGAGCGGCGAGGGCCTGAGAGGGCAGATCCAGGATCATCAGGGTAGATGGGCCAGGAGCGGGAACCTCGTCAGGGCCGTTTTCGACCCAAAAGGTGCTGACGGTAATGCCCATTTCTTCCAGGTATTCTTTTAATTGATCAGCAGCCTTGGTAGCCTGCTGGCGATGGTTTTCTTCTATTCCGTTGTGCGCCGGGCCGCTTCCCTGGGGCGGTGTGGCCGTTTTGAGGTTGCCTTTCCAGTTTAAAGAAACGGTGAACTTGCTGCCTGCGCCCGGTTCGGTTTCTACCTGCACGCCGCCGCCGTGCAGTTCAACGAGGTGATACACCAACGCCAGGCCCAGGCCCGTGCCATCGAATTGCCTGGAAAGGCCGTGATCTAACTGCGTGAAGGGTTTGAACAACATGGGCAGGTTTTCTTTAGAAATGCCAATCCCCTGGTCCCAGACGGTGAACAAAACGCGCTCTTTTTCGATGTCGCCGGTCACCACCAGGCCAATGTTTTTGCCCTGGGGCGTAAATTTCACCGCGTTGCTCAACAGGTTGACGAGGATTTGCTTTAACCGGCGCTGATCAGCGCGCACCGACTGCACTTCAGGGTCAAACTGGGTAGATACAGTCAGATGCTTTTTGGCGGCTGCTTCCTGAATGATCTTCAGGCTGGCCTCGCACACCTCTTTAACCGAAACGGTATCCCACACCAGTTCTAACTTGCCTGCGCCCATCTTGGAGAGGTCGAGAATATCATTGATGAGCGCGAGCAGGTGCCGCCCGCTTTCTTCAATAGTATGGGCCAGGCGCAGTTGCTTCTCGTTGAGCTCGCCAAAGATGTTCTCTTGCAGCGTTTCAGAGATGTTCAGGATGGCGTTGAGCGGCGTTCGGAGTTCATGACTCATGTTTGCCAGAAAAGAGTCTTTCATCTGGGCCGCCCTGGCTAACTCAGCGTTGGCGCTGCTCAGTTCGGCGGTGCGCTCTTCGATGCGCAGTTCCAGCAGGGCCCTTTCGCGTTCCAGGGCCGCTTCAGCCTGCTGGCGGCGCTCCAGCTCTTGTTTTAGCTCTTCAACGGCGCGGTTAAGTTCCTGAGTGCGTTCCTGTACGCGCAGTTCTAGCTCATCTTTGGCCTTCTGGAGCGCGGCTTCGACCTTGATCCTTTCGGCAATTTCCGCCTGAGCCAGCATGTACAGGCGCGAATTTTCAATGGCAATGGCGGCCTGATCCGCAAAAGCGCGCAGGTGTTGGGCATGGATCTCGGTATAAAAGTTGGGCGTCGCGCTGTTCAAGTTCAAAAAGCCCAGGGTACGCCCCTGGCGGCAGATGGGGGCGCTCACGTAAGAGCGGATCCAGGTAGAGTGCTTAAAGTTGATCCAATTAGGTGAGAGCGTCGTATTGGTAATCAGGACCGGCTGGCCGGTTGTTTGCATCCGAATCAGGTTGGGAACATCGGCGATTCGACGCACCTGCCCCAAGACCACGTTTTTCCCGCCAAACCGCTCGTACCCCTTACAGGCGCGGACGACGGCGTTCTCCCCTTCAATGAGCATAATATTCGCGGCGTCATTGGGGATCATTTGGCTGAGGTTATCAAGGATCGAGGCGAATACCTCGTTTAAATCCACCCGGTATGTCATGGCATTGGCCGTGGTCTGAAGTGAATCCTCCCGGCCGCATAATATGCAAGTTGTCGATTTGTGATTGGGTTCTGACATAAAAAAATTATCTCAAGAGGCGCGCTCGATAGCAATGAGGAAAATATCTATTGGGGATCAAAAAGATACTCCTCTCAATTATCACTCAGTTATCATTTTACTTCCATCCGCACCCACAGTGTAAGCTGGCAGTTTACAGCATCCTGACAGATTCAAACACAACCTGTATCGCACACTATAATAAGAATACAGGTAATTGCTCAGCTAGGTGATAAAGGGGTGATTTTTTTTGTGATATTTTGTGCGTGAAACATCACAGAACTTCTCTCCTTTTGGTCTGAACCGTTGCAATTACCAGGATCCTCATTGACCGTGGAGAAAATGGGTGGAAAAGGCCGTTATTCACGTTCTGCTGGTTGAAGCTCAGATTGCCGATACGCTGCCGCTGAAGGCCGCCTTAGCTTCCGACCCGTTATCCGCCTTTCAGGTAACGGCCGTTGAGTGCATTGAACAGGCTATGGGCCTTCGAGTGTGTTTCAGTTTTTTTAAGAAGGGGGTAAGATAGGAGGTAGAAAGAAGGAGGAAGGCATGAAAACAGAGAACAACAAGCAGTGGGAAGAAATGGCAGCGGAAGTGATCAACGGG
>DAOUAC010000148.1:0-3845 GCA_034434155.1 Anaerolineaceae bacterium | reverse complement strand
TAATGGAGAGTTTTACCCCACAAGAACTGAAACAGCAGGCCGAGCGGGCCTATCGGGCCGGGCGTTATGCCGAAGCGGCGGGCTTGTTTCGCGCGGCGGCGCGTGGCTTTACCGCCAGCGGCGAGATCTTGAACGCCGCGGAAGTGTCTGGCAGCCTCAGCGTGGCCCTGCTGCAAGCTGGAGATGCCGGTGAAGCGTTAGCAGCAGTCGAGGGGGTAGCGCGGGTGTTTGAACTGGCCGGCGACCGCCACCGCCAGGCTTTGGCGTTGGGCAACGAGGCCGCCGCTTTGCGCGCGCTGGGCAGAATCCAACCGGCGCTGGCAAAATATCAAGAGTCCGCCGAACTGCTCCGTCAGGTCGGCGACCAGGATGCCCGCGCCCATGTGCTTAAAAGCATCTCCGAGATTCAACTGCGCCAGGGCAAGCAGTTAGAGGCTCTGGCTACCATGGACGCGGCCCTCAATAACCGCAAGAAGCTCAGCTTCGTGGAGCGGCTGTTGAAAAAGCTGTTAAAAATACCCTTCCAGATGCTTAACCGGGGTGGTTAAACCCACCCAGCCGCTCAATATGACTTACCAGGTGCGCTCCGCTGACCTCAACGATACCCCCGCGCTGCATCGTTTTATTCATGGGCAGAACTACCTGCATCGCCATCTCGATTGGCGTGACCCGCTGGCCTGGTTAGGCCGCGAGCCTTTTTTTATCCTTGAAGAACATGACCGCATCGCTGCCACCCTGGCCGCCCCCCCAGAACCGGCCAGAGTCGCGTGGGTGCGGCTGTTTGGCGTTTCCACCCGCGTGGCGACCGAATATGCCTGGCAGGCGCTTTTTGAGCCTGCCTATGCTGTGTTAGCGCGCCTACAGCCGCGCCCTACCCTGGTTTCGCTGGCTCTGCGCGATTGGTACGCCAACCTGCTGGAACGTCAGGGTTTTGTGCGCCACCAGGATATTGTCGTGTTCCTCTACGACCAGGCCGCTCCACCCCCACCACTGCCCATTGACCCCAGCATTCGCCTGCGTCCCTTAACGTCCGATGATCTGGAGCAGGTGGTAGCGATTGACCACCTCTCTTTTGAGCCGATCTGGCAGCTTTCGCGCGAGGATCTCAGGTATGCCTATCAAAAAAGCACCTACATGACCGTCGCCGAGCTGGATGGGCAGGTAGTGGCCTATCAGATGAGCTCAAGCACGGGCATGTATGCGCACCTCTCGCGTTTGGCCGTCCACCCCACTTTACAGCGCCGCCGCATTGGTTACGCTCTGGTGCAAGACCTGCTGGTACACTTTCTCAACACTCAAAACTGCTGGGGCGTCACCCTGAACACCCAGCACAACAACCCTTCGTCCATCGCCCTCTACGAGCGCATCGGTTTCCGCGCCACCGGCGAACGCTTCCCCGTATTTATCTACCCGACCTGATGTTTTCCTCCCAGACGCGTCGCCGTACTGGCCGCCGTCCCCCAAAACCGGAATTAATTCAACATCCAATGGATTCCCAGCCACGTCAGCACCGCCACGATCAGCGGAGTGATTACCAAAGCCGGGAGAAAATTCCCCGCGCGAATAGGCCGGATTTCCAGCAGACTGCTGATAGCAATTGCCATTAATATCAGGCCGCCGGTAGCGCTCATCTCATCCAGCATAGGTTGAGTCATCAGGGGGCGCAACTGCACGGCCAGCAGGGTGAGCGCCCCCTGGTAGATTACAATCGGCAGGGCTGAAAAGATCACCCCAACCCCCAGGCTGGAGGCAAACGCCAGCGAGGCAAACCCATCCAGGATGGACTTAACTGCCAAAAGCTGGTAGTCGCCCGCCACCCCATCGTTAAACGACCCCAAAATCGCTACCGGGCCAACGCAAAATACCAGCGAGGCGGTGAAGAACCCGCGCACAAACCGCTCCTGAGGGCTTAACGCGCTTTGGGGAGCAGCATCCAGGGCAGAGGGTGGGTCCGAGCGGCGCATCAGCGTGCGTTCCAGCCACGCTCCCAGCCTGCGGATGCCCTCTTCCACCTGCATCCATTCGCCCGCCAGCGCCCCGGCCAGCAGTCCGGCCAGCGGAACCAGCGAATTGTGCGTATCGAAAAAGGTTTTTACCCCCAACGCCAGCACAAACAGCCCCAACCCAGAAACGACCGTCTGGCGCAGTCGTTCTGGCAGCCGCCCGCCCAAAAGCACGCCCAGACTTCCACCGATTAATATGGCAATGGCATTCAAAATGGTACCGGTCATGGCAATCTCTGTCTTAAAAGCGGATTTATCCTTCTTTCGCCAGCGTCAGCCGGTCATTCCCGGCGAACTGCACTTCGCGCAGTTCCAGCAGGAAGCACAGCGAAGACAGGCGGTTCAGGTAGCGCAGCAGTTCCTTATTCTCAAACCCGCCCTGACGGTACAGACTGACCACCCTGCGCTCGGCCCGCCGCACCACCGTGCGCGCCAGGTCTAAAAAAGCCCCTTCTACCCGGTCGCCCGGAACAATAAATTCTTTGGGGACCTTCACCAGCGCGGCCAGAGCGTCAATTTGAGCTTCCAGCCAGGTCACGCGGCTGGCGTCAATCACGCGGAAGCGCGCGGCGTTGGCAGGGGTGGCGGCCAGTTCACCCATCAGACCGTACAAATCGCGCTGCACCTGCAAGAGCATGGGGCCGGTTTCGGGCGCGCGGCCTACCGCGCGGGCGATCCCCAGGGCTGCGCCGGCCTCATCCACCGCGCCAAACGCCTCGATGCGCACATCATCCTTGCTGGCGCGCTCGTCGCCCAGCAGTCCGGTATCGCCGTCATCGCCCCGGCGGGTGTAAAAGGGCGTACTCATGGCTTGGGGTCGGGCTGAACGTAGAGGAACCAGTACCCTTCTGGCGGAAAGCCGTTCTGTAGTTCTGGCTCCCACACAAAGGGGGCGGGGCGCGTCAGGCCGCGCAGGATCTGGTCGAGCATTTCCAACTGTTCCTGCTCGGCGGGTGGCAGATCAGCAGACGCTCCCGTTTGCATCTCGCTGGTCAGCAGGCGCAAGATGGCGCGGTTGCGCACTTCGCGGGCGTAATAGGCGCTTTGCGCGCGCCCATCAGAGCGCAGTTCGCGCAAATACTGCTGCCACAGGTTCAGGCGCGAACCAAACTCGCGCCCGGCCTTTTGGCCCCAATTGGCGCGCCACTCCTCGCGCACCGAGTGGATCTGCCGGGCCAGCCCGGCCAGTTCCTGATTTTCCGCGGGGCTAAGCGCCGCCGCCGCCAGCCGCGCCTGGCTGAGTAAAAGATTGCCAATCGTTAACTGCGGAATCTGCGCGCCGCCCGGTGAGCGGGTAGGGGGGCGCAGTGTCCAGTAAATTTCATTCGACAAAATATAATCGCGCAGGTCTGGCAGCGCCGCCCGCAAAAATGCCCAGTCGCTTTCCAAAGACATGCCTTTCCCCTCCATGAACACCCAGCCCCTATCTTCAGGGGCCGTTTACCGGATGATGGGTAAATTGCCGTCGCAGTTGCTTACCCACCCTTGGCAGTACCAACCTTTCAAGGCGCCGGGGTGACCGGCGCGTTGGCGTTCTGCGGCTTATTCTGCTCTGAGGCCAGGAACCACTCTCCCACGTTGGCAAAGCGATCCGAGCTGTCGAACATGGGCCCGGCGCGCACGCCCAGCACATTGCGATCCACTGCGTAGGTATACATTGGGTAATAGAGCGGCAGGGCCGGCAGTTCGCGCGCGAAAATCATCTGGAAACTGCGGTACAGGCGCGCCCGGTCTAAAATATTGACGGAAACGCGGGCCTGCTCCAGGTATTCGCTGGCAATGCGCGACTCCCACTGCGTGTAGTTCTGCCCCGCCGCGGCCTGGGCCTGATCCCAGAAGGGG
>DAOUAC010000147.1:0-38395 GCA_034434155.1 Anaerolineaceae bacterium | reverse complement strand
CCATCCGGCGCCGCCACCACCAGGATGGCCCCATCCACCTGGGCCGCCCCGGTGATCATGTTCTTGATGTAGTCACGGTGCCCGGGCATGTCTACGTGCGCGTAGTGCCGGTTCGCCGTCTCGTATTCCACGTGGGCAATGTTGATCGTAATCCCGCGCGCCTTCTCTTCCGGCGCGTTGTCGATCTGATCATAGGCCTTGAACTCGGCCTGTCCCAGCAGGTGGCAGTACTTGGTGATTGCAGCGGTCAGCGTCGTCTTCCCGTGGTCGATGTGACCCATCGTCCCCACGTTCAGATGCGGCTTGGTCCGTTCAAACTTCTGCTTGGCCATGATCCTCTCCTTGACAATTAATAACCAAGACAATTTCTTCAAAAAACAGCCTAAAGAGCCCCCAATGGGATTTGAACCCATGACCTCGCCCTTACCAAGGGCGCGCTCTGCCAACTGAGCTATGAGGGCCTGCCATTCCGGCTTCCCGGTAGGCCGCTTTTTGTGGTCTTGCCGGGTCCCGGCGTATTGACCAGTGGGTAGTGAAGGATTCGAACCTCCGAAGGGGTGTCCCCAACTGATTTACAGTCAGTCGCCTTTGGCCACTTGGCTAACTACCCATGTGCTTCTCTCGTCTCCGAGAGCGAACCGTTGCCGGCTCGCAGGTGAAGTTCTTGACTGCGCATCCAACAACTTCACTTGCCAGCCCACAACTGAGCCGACGACGGGAATTGAACCCGTAACCTACCACTTACAAGGCGGTTGCTCTGCCGATTGAGCTACGTCGGCGGCAAACTTGTTAAGTTTCCGCCCGGCAACCGGCGTTTTGGCGCATGGATTCCATCCAAATTTTCCCGATTGCCCAGCGCGCAGATTATACCAGAGGAACTGTCCAATGACAAGATTAATGTTCGCTTGGGTTTTGACTGTCCTCATTAACGGAAAGAGAGTTTAATCGAATTTCGGCAAAACGTCAAGTTTTTTTCTCTGCGCTCTATAAGGCGTGGTCCGCCGCCAGGTCTTGCCCGCTCCAGGCTTTGCGGGCAGTCCAATCTTGCGGCGCGCCCTGCCAAAAGTCATCTTCTGGGGGCAGTCCCAAGGGCAGCAGAGCCGCCGAACACAGGTACAGGCTGCCCGTAGAAATATAGTATTCGCCAATTGACGGCTGGTGCCCGCAAAAACCAATCGTCAGCCAACCATTTTCATCAAAGGTTCCAGGCGCTGCCATTACGCGCCGGATAACGGCGCTGAGGGCCGAGCGCACCTGCGGGGGCGGCAGGCTGGCCGGCAGTTTGCGCAGTAAAGCCATCTGCGCCAGCAGGTGAAATGCGCCAAAACGGTACGCCAGCGAGCGGCCAAGGGGTGGGAAGGATCCATCGGGGCCGATCAGGCGTTCCTGCACCTCAGCATACCGCTGTGCCCGCAAGACTTCCTTTTCATACAATTCGTGCCAGCCCTGCGACGTGCGCGTGACGTAAAAGCTCTCAAAAGCAGGGCGGTATTGGTTCACCACGCTTAAAATATCCAGCATCATCGGGTGGATCACGAAACTGTTGTAATAATCCCAATGGAAATCAACGCCGTCGCCGTAGGCCCCGTCGCCCTTATACCACTGATCCATCTGGCGCACGGCGTAATCTACCCGCATCTGATCCCACTCCACCCCCATGCGGCACAGAGCTGCTTCGATCATGCCGCTGAACAGCAGCCAGTTATTAAAAAAGGGACGGATCGCGCGGGTGGAGCGCAAGGCCTCCAAGAGGTGGGCGCGCGTGCCTTCCGGCAGATCTTCCCACAAAACCCTGGGCGCCCGCACAATGGCCTGTGCCAGAAAAGCGGCATCCACAAGGCACTGCTGCCCTCGATTGAAGTTAAGGCAATCTGGCGACTGTGGATCGGTCGCCATGCGCAGGGCCTGCTGAGCCAGGCTCACCATCCGCTGCTGTTCCACAGCTTCTTCGCCGGGCGGCAGTGGAGCTTCTAACCAGGGAGCAATGCCCATCATCAGCCGGCCAAAGGCTTCGAGGTGCGTATACTGTGCGCGGTCATCAGCCGCCTGAGCGGCGGCTTCCACGGGCATCACCTGTTTAAGCCGCCCGGCGGCCAGGTGGACCAGCACGGGTTCGGCCAGGCGGCGCAAAACTGCCAGCCAGGCGGCGCGATCCATTTTTCCAGAAGGTAAAGGTTCCATAGCTATAAGTTTATAACAAAAACCAGGGGGACTGCTTTTTATTGTATAATTTGTTGGTGAAGAAGTGGTATTTTGCCTGGGCGCCAATTGCGGGCTTTGCCCGCAATTTCCATACCGGCCAAAAGGCCGCTTCTGGAAATCATTGGAGGTTGCATGGAGATTACCTGGTACGGTCTCTCATGTTTCCGTCTGGTCGAGCGGGGAATGGCAACGGTCGTCACGGATCCGTATGACCACCGCCAGGCAGGATATGAGCCGCTAAAATTAAGAGCCGATATCGTAACGGTCAGCCATAACTCCCCGGGACATAACTATCTAGACGCCGTCTCCGGCGAACCGTATGTGATTACAGGGCCGGGCGAGTATGAGGTTGGCGGCGTTTTTATTACCGGTATCCAGCTTGACAGCCGGGCCGCGCAAGGTGAACGCAACACCATTTATGTGTTTGACTATAACTCGCTCACCGTGGCCCACCTAGGCGACCTCGACCATGTCCCCTCGCAGACGGAAATCGAAGCGGTAGGGGCAATCAACGTGGCCTTGGTGCCCATCGGCAGCGGGCGGGGATTGAACGCATCGCGCGCCGCGGAAGTGATCAGCATGTTAGAACCTAACATTGTCATCCCAATGCATTACGCCACCCCTGACTGTAACATTCCGCTGGATTCGCTCAGTAAGTTCCTCAAAGAAATGGGCATTAGCGAAATCGAGACGCTCCCGTCCATCAAACTGAGCGCCGCGTCCCTGCCGGAAGCAACGCAAGTCATGGTTTTAGATTACCAAAGCAACTAGAGGAGCTTTCTCATGAGCTATAAGCTGATTATGACATGGGATATCTCTCCAGAACGAGAACAGGAATACTTTGAGTTCGTTGTCCGTGAATTTATTCCCAGCGTTCAACGCATGGGGTTTGAGCTGACCGATGCCTGGGCGACCATTTACGGCAGTCAGCCGCAGATTATGGTCGGGGCCACCCTGCCCTCGCTGGCGAAGATTCAACAGGTGCTGCGTTCTGCCGAGTGGCAAAGCCTGAATAACCAACTGCAAGATTTCGTGCAAAACTACAGCCAGAAAGTGGTAGAGGCCGAAGGTGGCTTCCAGTTCTGACCGGCGCGTGGAGGACGAGCCGCAAGCGCCCGCTCCGCAGGCCATTGCCGCCCCTCTGCTGGCATGGTATCAGAAGCACGCCCGTTCTTTACCCTGGCGCGCTGATCCCACGCCTTACCGCGTTTGGGTCTCTGAAATCATGCTTCAGCAGACGCGCGTTGAAACTGTAATCCCATATTTTGAACGCTGGATGCAGGCTTTTCCAACGCTCGCAGCTCTGGCGGAAGCATCGGAGCAGGAAGTACTGCGCATCTGGGAAGGGCTGGGGTATTACAGCCGCGCGCGTAACCTGCACCGCGCCGCGCGTCAGGTTATGGCAGAGTATCAGGGCGAGCTGCCCGCTTCTCCAACGGAGTTGGAAAGTCTGCCCGGCATTGGCCGCTACACCGCCGGGGCAATTGCTTCGATTGCTTTTGGTCGAGACGCGCCCGCCCTGGATGGTAACATCCGGCGGGTACTGACACGGGTTTTCAACGTCACCCTGCCGGCCCGCTCGCCGCAAGGAGAGCGCCTGTTATGGGAACTGGCCCGCCGCAGCCTGCCGCCCGGCCGGGCCGGTGATTTTAATCAGGCCCTGATGGACCTGGGGACTGCGATCTGCACGCCGCGTGCGCCCGCCTGCCTGATCTGCCCGCTGATGGCGCTGTGCCAGGCGCAGGCGCTGGGCGTGCAGGAAGAACGCCCTATCCTGGAGGCCCGCCCGGCCATACCGCATTATACCGTCACCGCCGCCGTCATCCAGCGTAATGGAACGGTGCTGATCGCGCGCCGGCCGTCTAAGGGGCTGTTGGGCGGCCTGTGGGAGTTCCCGGGTGGCAAAGTAGAACCTGGCGAAGATCTGCCCACTGGATTGCGGCGTGAAATTCAAGAAGAGTTGGGCGTTGCCATTGATGTGGACCAGCCCTTCGGCGTTTACGCCCACGCCTACACCCACTTTAAAGTCACTCTGCATGCTTTTACCTGTTCTCTGGTGTCTGGAGAACCCCAACCGCTGGAAGCCAGCGAACTGCACTGGGCTAGACCACCTGAATTATTCGATTTTCCGATGGGAAAAATTGATCGGCAAATCGCCGCCCGCCTGAATACCCCACCGAAGCCTGAATGAAGCGAGGGGAAAGTGGAAGAAGAAAAATTCCGCAAAGAACGCGAGGAAATGCTGCGCGCTCAGATTGAAGATCGGGGCATCCACAACCCACGGCTGATCGAAGCCATGTACCGCGTCCCCCGGCACTTGTTCGTCTCCGCCGAACTGCGCGCGCACGCTTATGAAGACAGCCCGCTGCCGATTGGCAGTGGGCAGACGATTTCACAGCCCTATATGGTTGCGGCCATGACGCACCTGTTAAACCTTCATGGCTCTGAGGTGGTTCTCGAAATCGGCACCGGGTCGGGCTATCAGGCGGCAATCCTCAGCCGGATGGCCCGCGAGGTACATACCATCGAGCGTTACCCTGAATTGGCTGAAAAAGCTCAAACCACCTTAAGCGAGTTGGGTTTTCATAATGTTTTTGTCCATGCAGGAGACGGTTCCCTGGGCTGGCCCCCTGCCGCCCCCTATCAGGGTATTTTGGTGACCGCCGCCGCCCCACGCCCGCCCGAACCACTTATCGAGCAGTTAGATGAAGGCGGCTATCTGGTGATCCCGGTGGGCGGGCCGGAAGGCCAGGAACTACAGCGTTGGAAGAAGGTCAGTGGGCGCGTCTACCAGGAACATCTCTTCCCGGTGGCCTTTGTGCCTCTACGCGGCAACCTGGGCTGGAGAGAGGATGAGTGGCGGGATAAGTAATTCCTTCCAATCAAAAATACCCCGGCCGGGGTATTTTTGATGGAAAGCTTAAGTTTAAGTGCGGCTGACGCTGACAAACACCACCGGACGGCGGCGGGTTTCGCTGTACAAGAACGTCTTCATGGCCTCTTCTACGTCTTGCTTCAGGTTGCCGTTGGCCCGGCTGACGGTTTCGGCTACCTTACGGCGGGCCTGACCGATCAGTTCACTGGCTTCGCGCGGCAGGATGAAGCCGTGCGAAACGATTTCCGGGTCCCCGAGCAGGGCGTGTCCACTGCGGTCGAGGGTTAGGTTGACGATCACGACTCCATCGCGCGCCAGCATTTCACGCTCGCGCATGACATCGGGGTCCACATCGCCCACGCCAGAGCCATCCACAAACACATAGGGGCTGGGGATACGCTCGGTCGAAACGTGCATCTGGCCTTTCAAAAATTCCACAATCTGCCCGTTTTCCACCACCGCGATATTCTCATCTGAGATGCCCACTGCCCGCGCCAGGCGCTGGTGCTGTTTAAGCTGGCGCATTTCGCCATGCACCGGGATAAAATACTTGGGGCGCACCAGGTGGATGAGCAGTTTCATCTCCTCCTGGCTGGCATGACCCGAAACGTGAACCGGGGCAATGGCTTCATAGATCACGTCGGCCCCGCGCTCGAACAGGCGGTTGATCGTGCGGTAGACATTTTCCTCGTTCCCTGGGATGGGATGAGAAGAAAGCACCACCGTGTCGCCTTCCTGAACGTCAAAAAGCCGGTTTGTCCCGACCGACAAGCGACCCAAGATTGAAGTTGGTTCGCCCTGCGAGCCGGTGCACATAATCACCACTTCGCTGGCGCGCATCCCCAAGGCCTGATCAATGGGTACCACCAGGTTTTCGGGCAGGTCCAGGTAACCCAGCTTACGTGCCATTTTGGCATTGTCAATCATGCTGGTTCCCACAAAGGCCAGCTTGCGACCGTAGCGGGCGGCGGTGTTGGCGACCTGCTGCATGCGCGAGACGAGCGAAGCAAAACTGGCAATGATGATCCGCCCTTTGGCCTGATGAAAGACATCGTCGAAAGCCGCGTCCACGACCCGCTCTGAGGGCGTCCATCCGGGGCGTTCTGAGTTGGTTGAATCGGCCACCAGCGCCAACACGCCGCGCCGCGAAAATTCTGCCAGTTTGGCATAGTCGCTCGGCCAGTTATCCACGGGGGTATGGTCGAATTTATAATCGCCGGTGTGAACGATCAGGCCCGCAGGGGTATCAATGCCCAATCCAACGGCATCGGGGATCGAGTGGCAGACGTGGAAAAATTCCACCTTGAAGGGGCCGACCTCCACCGTATCACCGGCCTGCACGGTGCGCAGGTCGGCCTTGCTTAACATGCCGTTGCGCGCCAGCTTGACTTCCAACAGCCCGCGCGTCAGCGGCGTAGCGTAAATGGGGGCCTGAACCCATTCTAAAACGTGGTGAATCGCGCCAATATGATCCTCGTGACCATGGGTAATCACAATCCCGCGGACTTTATGGCTGCGGTTCTTAAGATAGGTGAGGTCGGGGATGATGTAATCAATCCCCAACATATCGTTTTCGGGAAACATGATGCCGGCGTCAACGATGAGAATATCGCCATCGTACTCGTACACCATCATATTGCGCCCGACTTCCCCCAAGCCCCCCAGGGGAATCATTCGAAGCTTTGTTGAATTCATAACACTACAACCTTTATCAATCGAACCAAAAGATCATTGCAAATTAAAGGGGAACAGCGTTGATGGCTGCTCACCCCCTTGAGTCTGATTTTGAATGTGGTTTCTTTAAAAAAACCACCCCCGGTGTCAACATTTCACTGGGGGCAGCCTCGTCGCATCCTGATGTAGACAATTGATTTCACGCCTACGGGTCCGCAGTACTCCGGCTGAACCTTCTGACACCGGTTTTGAGGATTTTAACACATTCAGGATGAAATGTCAAAATTAGCTCTATTGGTTTAAGCCAGAGCCTGACCGTACAAATGCTCGCGGATCTGAAGCACCTGGCGGCGCAGGCGGTCGTCGCGTTCGATCAGATCGGCCACTTTTTCGCAGGCATACATCACGGTGGTATGGTCACGCCCACCCAAAGCTTCGCCGATCTGCGGCAAAGAGGCGTTGACTTCTTCGCGCATCAGGTACATTGCCACCTGACGGGGCAAAGCCACCTCGCGCGAGCGGCTACGGCCCAACAGGTCTTCGGTCGTCAGGCCAAAAACCTCGGCCACCGCGCGCACCACCTGTTGAGGTTCTAATGAACCACGCTGTGGGAGCAGGTCGGCCAACGCCATCTGCACCAACTGCTGTGAGAGCATGTGGCCGCTCAGGTCGGCAAAAGCCAAAACCCGCGTCAGCGCCCCCTCTAACTCACGGATGTTCGACTGCACCAGCCGCGCTACCGTCTCAAGAATTTCTACTGGAACCTGTCGGCCGGCGCGCTCGGCCTTGGAGCGCAGAATGGCAATCCGCGTTTCCAGGTCGGGCGGCTGGATATCCGCCGTCAATCCCCACTCAAAGCGCGACCGCAGTCGTTCTTCTAACGTCACCATCGCTTTGGGCGGGCGGTCTGAAGACATGACGATTTGCTTGTCCTGCCCATGTAGAGTGTTGAACGTATGGAAAAACTCTTCCTGGGTCGATTCTTTTCCGGCGATAAACTGAATATCATCAATTAACAGCACGTCAATGCGGCGGTAGCGGTCACGGAAGGCCGGGGTGTTATGGGTGCGGATGGCGTTGATCAGATCATTGGTAAATTCTTCAGAAGAAACATACATCACTTGCAGGCCCTTGCGCAGCGCCGTGTTGCCGATGGCATGCAGTAGATGGGTTTTGCCCAACCCAACGCCGCCATACAGGAACAGCGGGTTATACGAGCGGGCCGGGTTCTCAGCCACCGACAGGCAGGCCGCGTGCGCCAGCCGGTTGCTGGCCCCTACCACGAAGTTTTCAAAAGTGTAACGGGGGGTGATGGTATGGTTCGAGCGAACGGCGGCATCTCTTACCGTCTCGCTTCCATCGCTCTCTTCGGCAAGAGATTCGCCCTCGTCTGCCGCCTCATAATCCTTGTTCCACACAACAAACCGGACGGTCTGTGGTTTTCCCATGATGCCCGTCAACTGGCGCGTAATTGTGCTGGAGAGGCGGCTCTCCAGCCAGTCGCGCGCATACGCGTTGGGCACGCCCACGGTGAAAACGTCCTGCTCATATGAAACCAGTTCGGCGTTGCGTACCCAGGTATCATATGAAGCTTTAGCCATTTCCATCTGAAGTTGGCCCAAGGTGGCCTGCCAGGCTTGTTGTGCATTCATTAACTAACCCTCCCGGGTGGTTGTGGATGGAACAAGCAAGTGAGATAGGAAACCGCTGCGAGCTTCAGCAGCGGGAGGTAAGGTGTATCTGATTGGCCTCGTTCCTATCTGTGGTGATTCTAGCAAATAAACCCGCTTCTAACAAGATGAATCACCCTACGCTTCCCTAAAAATACGGGATTCTTTAAGATTCCGAACCTTAAAGAATCCATCAGATTTTCTTTAACATTCATCCCCTGGCCGCGCAGAAGCACAAACCACAGCTAGGGTTATCTCCGCTCTTATACCCCCATATATGGCGATTGCTTTCGCTGTAAACAGCATTTACCAATATGTGCCCATCTGCGTTCGAAAATTAACGTGCCTTTTCTGAGCGTTTTCGAGTGGATCACAATCATTTTTTGGAATCTGGTTTTTTGGCCCCAGAATCCCTGGATCACCCGGCACGTTTACCTTTGCCCATCTGTTAACATGAGAGCGGCGGCGCGGCGGCCAATCTCAATGGCGAAGTTGGTGCCCCGATCCCAGGGGTAGACCTGGCTCATGCTGGCAAAGTACAGACCGGGCAGCGGCGTGCGAATGCTGGGGATGTTCTTCGAGTGATTCACCAAGGGGATGGGCTGGGCATAAGGCGTGCGCGAAACCCAAAATTTGCGTATCCAACTGCGCTCAAAGCGCGGGTTCAGGCGCTGAATGCCAGGGATAAACCGTTCCAGCAGTTCTTCATCGCTCAGGCGGAAGTATTCATGGCTGGGGTCCAGATAATCGCCGCAGTATACGATCGACTCGCCGCCAAAGTTTTCACGCGGTACAAAGTTGGTATGTTCCACCAGTGCCAAAAAAGGATACCCCGCCGACTTGGGCATATTGAACCAGTAATACCCCTTCTCTGAAACCGGCTGGCGGAGCGCCAGGATCATCACCACTGCCCCCATGCTCTTAAGGCTGAGAAGCCCTTCTAAATAATAGGGCGGCATGGTCGGGACCATGCGCGCAAGCAGCGCGGGCGAGGTCGTCACCAAAACCTGGTCAAAAGTCTGCGATTCGTTGGGTAAATCAACCCGCAGCCGGCCTTCGGGCAGAGGTTCGATCTTGTGAATGGGCGTTTCCAGGTGGATGTGTGCCCCTTTCTTGCGCAGGTAAGCGGCCAGATCGTCACAAAACGCCTGGAAGCCGCCTTCAAAGGTCGCCAGTTTGGTAGTGCGTGCTTTCAGCCGCGCCCACATCCAGGCCATATTGACCTCATGGATATGATCGCCGAATTTTCCAACCAAAAGCGGCTCAAAAAGGGCCTCGTAGACCTGTTTGCCGTACCAGCGCCGCATCCAATCCACCGCCCGGTGTTTTTCCAGCGGCTTCCAATCGGCGATGTAGCGCAGATAGGCCGTCGCCAGGCCAAAACGGGCCATGCCGATCAGGTTATAGCCTGGAAAGGTCAGCGCGGCCAAAGGCGAGTCGAGCGGGTAAAACCTGCCGGCATGGTAAGCCACCGTCTTTGGCCGGCGCACCACCACCCGGTCACTCCAGCCCAGTTCATCCAGCAGTTCAAACACGTGGCGGTCCGAAAGGAACCAGTGATGGTAATAACGTTCAACAGACCACTTCCAGCCCGGTTCTTGAATGCCCGCCGCCAGCCCGCCGACGTAATTGGCGGCTTCGTAGATATGCACTGCATGACCCCGAAGCGCCAGGTCATACGCCGCCGCCATCCCCCCCACTCCGGCTCCAATAATTGCGATTTTCATACGCTTACGCCTCCGACCGCAGCACTTCTCGGCCCCACCGCAGCGGCTGGCGGAAATAGTAATAGGCCCCCAACAGAGTAATCGGAACCCACAGTGCCCCATGCAGAACCAGGGTATAGCCCGCGGCCACTTCGCCGGGTACGCCGTAAGCCGTCAGCACGGCAATTCCCGGCGCGTCAAACGTCCCCACGTACCCCGGCGCAGAAGGCAGGGTCGTTGCCAGGTTGACAATGCCGTTCATCAGCATCAGGGCAAAGAAGCTGACGGAAAAATCAAAAGCATGCATCACGAACCAGTATTTGGCCGTTTCCAACAGCCAGATCACCACTGTCGTGATAAAAATCATCAGGGCTTCCTGGGGCGAGCGCAGTGATTCTAATCCAGAGAGGAAGCGCATCACCAGCGCGCGGGCGCGCTCGCGCACCCGGACGGGTAACAGCTTGAGGAACACATCTACCAGGCGTTCCGTCGTTTGGGGGAACATCGCGGCGGCCAGAAACACCAACAGCGCCCCCACGAACACCAGCGTACCCACTACGGCCACCGTTTCGATGCCAAAACCGCTGACTTTCACGGCCTGCCGCGCCAGCCGCGCCAGTTCTGGCAGGTTGAGAAAGACAAACGCCAGCATCACCACCCCGTCGAAGATGCGCTCGACGATCACCGTTGCCAGCGAAGCCGAGATCGGCACGCCCTCGCGCTGTTTCAACACCGCGGCCCGCAGTACCTCGCCAGCCCGCGCCGGGTAGATGTTGTTGCCCATATAGCCAATTGCCACAATCGGGAACATCGTTGCGGTTGGGATCTTCTTCAGCGGCCTGAGCATATAATGCCAACGCCAGGCCCGCGCCCATACGCCCACGAAATACACCGCCACCCCTGGAATCAGCCAGAAGTAGCGGGCGTGCAGAAGCGCCTCCCAAACCTGATCCAGTTTTAGCCCGCGCAAAGCGAAGTATAAAAATACCGCGCTGATGACCAGCCCAACCCAGAACTGCCAGCGTTTCATAATGTTCGCAATTCTACCACGAGCGGCAGCTATCGTTAATCGGAATATCTCACACTGGCGCAGTTCAGCAGGACTTTATCCTGGTCGAAAACCCCATCACTGCCGTAGGCATTCTCTCTCACGGGGTAGGCGCTCAGGCCAGCACTGCCCCAAACCGCGCGAGAAGGTTTGGCGGCGTATCTGGCCGCTTAAAGTGCTTCACCAACGCCGGAAGGGATCGCCCGACAGGCTTAAACAGAGCTGGTACGGCTTTGATTTTTAGGTAACGGGGTACGGCGAGCGGCTCACCACACCCCATTACCTAAAAATCCTTAAAACTGCACCAGGGCCGAGATCAACATCGAAAGGATTAACACGACCGAGAGGACGATCAATAAAATCTGGTTACGGCGCACCTGCCGCTGATACGGATCCATGCCCTTTTTCGGTCTGAGCTGTTCGCGCTTACTGTTCATACGAGTCTTGCTTGCCTCCATCCTATCTATCTTTTAAACAACGTTCAAGCCGGTTTTGTTACAATTGCCCATCCGGCTCACCTACCCCAGGCTGGTTTTGAGCATCTCGGCATCGGCATAGGTGATGCCCTTAATGGCCGTCAATTCCTCGATACTGGCTTCTTTAATCGCTTCAATAGATCCAAAGTAGGCCAGCAAACGCTTGCGCTTGGCCGGGCCAATGCCGGGGACGGCGTCTAAGGTGGAAGCCAGCCCGGCTTTGGTGCGCCGGCTGCGGTGGGCCGTGATGGCAAAACGATGAGCCTCGTCGCGGATGCGCTGCAACAGGTAAAGCCCTTGCGAGTTGCGCGGTAACATCAACGAGGCGCTCTCGCCCGGCAGGAACAACTCTTCCTGCTGTTTGGCGAGGCCCACCACCGGAACCTTGCTGAGCAGGTCAAAGCGCTCCAGTACTGCCACCGCCCGCCCCAACTGCCCTTTGCCGCCATCAACAATGAGCAGATCGGGAAGTCTGGCAAAGGATTCATCCACTTTGGCGCCGGGGTTTTTCTTCTCTTCCTGGGCCGCCTGCCAGCGCCGGAAGCGCCGGGTGAGAACTTCTTCCATGCTGGCAAAGTCATCTGGGCCTTCGACCGACTGAATATTAAAGCGCCGGTACATGCCCTTGCTCGGCACGCCCTGCTCGAACACCACCATGCTGCCCACCGAGGCCGTCCCCTGCGTGTTCGAAATATCGTAGCACTCGATGCGGTTGGGCGGCCCTTCGAGGTCCAGCGCCTGCTGGAGCTCGGCCAGCGCCTCACTTTGCTTGTGGGCGTCCTTTTCCCATTGGGCGCGCAGCGCCGCAAGAGTCTCCACCGCATTTTCGGTCGCCATCTGCACCAGTTCTTGCCCGCTGCTGCCCTGATGTGGAACCAGCAGTTCCACCTTTTGACCGCCCCGCCGCGTGTTCAACCACTGCTGAATCACCTGGTATTCTTCGATCTCATTGGGCAGCAGTACTTCCGGCGGAACCGAGGCGGCTTCGGCGTAGAACTGCTTTAAAAACTCCGCGATCACCTCGCGATCGCTTTCTTCCTCGGTGCCTTCCAGGACGAAATATTCTCGCCCGATCAACTTGCCGCTGCGGATGAAGAAAATTTGCACGCAGGCTTCGCCGTTGGCGCGCGCCATCGCCACTACGTCTGAATCCATGCGCTCTGGCGAGATCACCCGCTGGCGTTCCACCACCCGCTCAATGGCGTGAATCTGGTCGCGCAAACCGGCGGCTTTTTCAAAGTTCAACGCTTCCGCGGCCGCTTCCATCTCTTGACGCAGGCGCTCTACAATGGGGTCGGTCTTGCCTTCCAGGAACTGGCACAAATCGTCAATCATCTGCCGGTAGCCGGCCTGGTTGATCGCCCCAATGCACGGCCCGGTGCATAACTTAATGTCGTAATACAGGCAGGGGCGGGCGTCTTTTCCGGTGATCTCGCGGTCGCACGTCAGGTAAGGAAAGATGCGGCGCAGTACGTCGAGCGTCTGATGGACGGCCCACACGCTGGTATACGGGCCAAAATAGCGCGACCCGTCTTTGACCATCTGGCGCGTCACCGTGACCTTCGGAAAAGGATCGGCCCAGTGGACTTTGACATACGGGTAGCGTTTATCGTCCTTCAGCCGGATGTTGAAATGCGGCCGATGTTTTTTAATCAGGTTCATTTCCAGGATGAGCGCTTCCAGCTCGGAATCGACCACAATCCACTCGATGTGGGCAATTTGCCTTACCAACTGGCGCGTCTTTGGATCCTGATCGTGGCTGCTGTGGAAATAAGAGCGCACCCGGTTGCGCAGGTTGATCGCCTTGCCAACGTAAATGATCGTCCCTTCGGCATTCTTCATAATATAGCAGCCGGGCCGGGTGGGCAGCGTGTCCAGAATCCCCTGCAAATGATCAGAAACGGACATCATAGCTCGAATTTTATCATATGTTCTATACGAAACAAAGAGTTGTTCCCCTCCTCGACGGTCGTTCGCCGAATGATTATGCGTGCCATTCTCAAAGTTCCATCAAGGTTTGGCCTCAGATCATTGCAAGCGCCCACAATTCGTGTAAGAATGCAACTGACGTATGGAACAGAACGCTTCTACACCCACTATTTTCTGGACCCCGCGCCGCGTCGCGCTGGCGACCGTGACGGCGCTGCTGGTTGCATTGGCGTTCTACCTGCTCATTTCCTTCCGGTTGGTGTTCTTTTTGCTGTTCACGGCCATTGTCCTCAGCACGGCTCTCAACCCCCTGGTAGATCTGCTCTCGCGCTGGAAGATTTCGCGCACCATCAGCGTGGTCATCATTGCCCTGCTGCTGCTGGCGCTGATCATTGCGTTTCTGGTGGCCCTCACCCCGATCATCATTGAACAGTCGGCTACCCTGGCCGCCCTGCTGGGGGACTGGTATCGCGACGTTAACAGGGCGCTGCTTCAATCTCCGAGCCTGTTGGTGCGCCGCATTGCCTACCAACTGCCGATCAACCTGCCGCTGACGTTGGGGCCGCCGGCCTCGGATGAGCCGGTGGATACGGTAGCATTTGTGGAACAGGCCTTCACTCTGGGCGGCGCAATTGTGCGTGACATCCTGGTCGTCGCCGCTACCGGACTGCTGGCCGGGGTATGGATTCTGGAAGGCGAGCGGCTGGGGCGCATTTTCTTGCTGGCCCTGCCTGCCGGCAGGCGCGAGCCGGTGCGCGGCTTCTTAGCCGAGGCCGGAGAGAAGGTCGGCGCATACACGCGCGGCCTTGCCATTCTGACCACCATCGTGGGCGTGCTTTCGGCCGCCGCTTACCTCATCATCGGCCTGCCCAATGTGCTGTTATTGGGAATCCTGGCGGGGATTTTTGAGCTGATTCCGCTCATTGGCCCCCTTTTAGGCGCGATCCCGGCCCTGCTGGTAGCGGCTTCCACCACGCCCGATAAAGTCATCTACGTTCTGATCGCCACTTCCATCATCCAGATGCTCGAAAATAACCTGATCGCTCCAAAGGTGATGGATAAGGCCGTAGGCGTGAACCCCATAGCCA
Source organism: Anaerolineaceae bacterium (assembly GCA_034434155.1). Classification (GTDB taxonomy): domain Bacteria; phylum Chloroflexota; class Anaerolineae; order Anaerolineales; family Anaerolineaceae; genus DSYU01. The sequence goes on along the minus strand of DAOUAC010000147.1, from coordinate 23,727 downwards.
GCTTTCTGGCCTTTTTAACATTCGGCTCGCTGTTTGGGTTTGTGGGGGCGCTTTTGGCCGTGCCGCTGGCTGCCGTGATCCAGATTATCCTCAACCGCCTGTTATTTGAGGCCCGCCCCGGCGAACAGGCCCCTCTGGTTCGGCGGGATGCCATCAGTATGTTGCGCTATGAGGCTCAGGACCTGGTACAGGACGTGCGCAAACAGGTGCGCGATAAAGACGTGGAATTGGAAGCCAGCGCAGATCAGGTAGAGGACAGCATGGAAGCCGTTGTGCAGGATCTGGATTCGATTCTGGCAGAAGTGGAACGCAACGAGGCCAACCCCAATGGGAGAGGGGGAGATGAACTATCGCCGGGTAGCCATTAACGCCGCAGTGGTATTGGCCGTTCTGCTGGGCGCGCTGCTTTTGTGGGAATTTCGCCAGGCTCTGGTGATTTTCCTGTTTTCTCTGTCGGTTGCTGCCGCCATCCGCCCCTGGGTCGAACGGGGCAATCAGCGGGGCCTTTCCAAAACCCTATCGCTGGCGCTTATTTACCTGATGGGCATCGGTTTATTTGCCGGTGTGGTGATGCTGGCGGGCTATTCTTTACTCAACGAACTACAGCGCATGTCCGACGCGCTGGTGCGCGCCTACGACCGCATCTGGATCGAATGGCCGGGAGGCACAGAAGTTCAACAGATGATCGTCCAGCAGTTGCCCGAACCTGCCGAACTGTATCAGAGTTTTTCGCCTGAGCGCCAGAACTCTGCCATGCAGGCCCTGCTGGGCTTTACCCTGGGCAGCTTTACCATCATCAGCAACCTGTTTGCCGTGATCTTCCTCAGTTTTTACTGGAGTCTGGACCAGGTGCATTTTGAACGCCTGTGGCTCTCGCTCTTTCCGGTTGAGGCACGGGCGCGCTACCGCGACATCTGGCGCGCGATTGAGCGCGATCTAGGGGTGTACATTCGCAGTGAAGCCCTTCAAAGCCTGCTGGTTGGCATCATCTTGGGCATTGGCTTCTGGGCCATGGGACTGCCGTTTCCGACCCTGCTGGGGGCCTCTGGCGCTCTGTTCTGGCTTATCCCCTGGATGGGCGGCGTGCTGACCGTTCTGCCGGTAGCCCTGGTTGGGTTTTCCACAAACTTCTGGCTAGGGCTGAGCACTTCGCTCTACACGATCATCACCCTATTTGTGATGGAACTGGTGGTCGAGCCGCGCTTCTTAAAACGCCGGCAGTACAGCTCACTGCTCAGCATTTTAATGATTATGGCGCTATCACAGCCATTTGGGCTGTTAGGGTTCATCGTCGCCCCGCCCCTGGCGGCGGCAGTTGAACTCATCATCCGTTACTCGCTGCAAACGCGCGCCACGCCGCTGTCGGTTGAATCGGCTGCGCGCATCGCCGAACTACGCGAGCGCATCGAGCAGGTACGCACCGCGCTGCGCAACAGCATGACGCCCATAGAGCCGCAAACGATCAATATGCTGGAGCGCATCCAGACGCTGGTGGATAAGGCCGGAAGCGTGGTCGAAGAACAGGTTCGCAAACGCCCGTAAAGGTTTAAAACAGGCTCATGGCGCAGCCATCGCCGCGCGGGTCGCTGCCGCCCCACAGCACGCCGCTGGTGGGGTCGCGGTAAATGACCTGCCCGCGCCCAAACAACATCCGTCCCATGCCCGAAACGCGCACCGGGGTATGGCCCATCTCCGCCAGGGCCGCGAGGGTGCTGTCTGGGATTCCCTCTTCGATGCTCACCCTGGTGGTGCTGCCGCCGTCTTTCATTTGGTCGGCGGCCAGGCACAGGCGCGGGCGGTCCAGCGCCGACTGCGGGTCGAGGTGATCGTCAGCCAGGGCAACGGCCACCTGCACGTGCCCCTGCGGCTGCATAAAACCGCCCATCACCCCAAAGCTGGCGAACAGGGTTTCATCTGCGGCCCGCGTTGCCATAGCGGGGATGATGGTATGGTAAGGGCGCTTGCCGGGTTCCAACTGATTGGGATGGCCGGGCTGTAAGCTGAAGTTATGCCCGCGATTCTGCAAGGTGAAGCCCCACCCGCGCGGGACGATGCCGGTTCCAAAGCCCATATAGTTGCTGTTAATGAACGAGCAGGCGTTGCCTTCGCCATCCACCACCGAGAAATACACCGTGTCGCTGCTGGCTTGGGGCGTGCCGTGGCGAACGGCAGGGTTGGCGCGGCGCGGGTTGATTAACTTGCGGCGCTCGGCGGCATATTCCTGCGAAAGCAAGTCCGCCAGCGGAATGGCCCGAAAAACCGGGTCGGCCACATAGTAGTGGGCATCGGCAAAGGCCAGGCGCAGTGCCTCGATGATAAGGTGCAGGCGCTCAGCCGAAAGCGGCGGCAGGCCCGCCAGGTCAAGGCCGGAGAGGATATTTAACGCCATCAGCGCGGTAATGCCCTGACCGTTGGGTGGGCATTCCCAAATGTGCAGGTCGCGGTAGCGCACCCGGGCCGGCTCTTCCCAGGTGCTGTGGTGATTCGCCAGGTCTGCCTCGGTCATGCAGCCGCCTGCTTCGCGCACCACTTCGACAATCGCGCGAGCGATGGGACCCTCGTAAAAAGCTTTTTTTTCACCGGCGGCGATCTGCTCAAAAGCGCGCGCCAGGCCTGGGTTGCGCCAGATTTCCCCGGCCTCTGGACCGCGCCCGTCCAGGGTCATCTCTACACCATTAACGGCCTGACGAAGCTGGCCGGCGGCGGCTCCCTTCCACGCCAGCGAGGTCAGCGGCCCTACCGGGAACCCTTCCTCCGCCAGCCGGTGAGCCGGGGCTAACACCTGGGCCATGCTCAGGCGGCCAAAACGCTCCACCGTATCGCACCAGGCCGCGCACGCTCCTGGAACCGTGATGGTATAGGCATGGAAAGGCGGCAGTTCATTTCCATAGCCCTCACGCTGCAAACGCTCCAGCGTCAGCGCCGCCGGAGCGCGCCCCGAACCGTTGAGGGCAAATACCCGCCGCGTGGCGGCTTCATAATAGAGGCAAAAGGCGTCGCCGCCCAGGCCGGTACTGCACGGCTCGGTCACGTTCATAGCCGCCGCGACAGCCACAGCCGCGTCGGCGGCGTTGCCGCCCTGTTCCATTACCTTCAGACCGGCGGCTACGGCCAGCGTCTGCGTGGCGGCGGCCATCCCGCCGCGCCCCAACGCTGGCGCACGGCGCGAGGCAAACTCAAATGGGGGGAGTTGAAATGCTGGAGAGTTCATTTGGCGATTTCCCATCAACGATTACTTTTCACATACCACATAGATACGCCCTTCCGCCTCGGGGTCGTCTACGGCGGTGTTCAGGTCTGACTGGCGGCAGAAGCGCGCCTGGCGGAAACCCACCTGCTCTAACGCCTGGCGCACATCCGCCAGCGCAAAGCCCGTGTTGTAAGCCGTTTCCTCAAAACGCTCATATAGGTTTTCTCCCACTTTTAGAAAACCCGAAATACAGGTATAGGCACGCTCCTGGGCGGGAACATACAGCCCGCGCGTGACCAGCATTAGCTCATCGCTGTCCTCCACGGTAATGGAAGTCCAGCGCCGCAGGCCCAGGTGGGTGTTAAGGTCAAAGATAAACGTCCCGCCGGGCCGCAGAGCCGCGTAGACCGAGTTAAAGCAGCCGCGCAGGGCCGCCAGGTCTGGCAGATGGTTGAGCGCGTCGAAAGTAGAGACAGCCAGCCCAAAGGATGCCTTTACCTGGAAATCCGCCGCGTTGCCCTGGAAAAACTGAGCCTGACCCGCCACAATGTAAGCTGAGGCATTGGAGCGGGCATATTCCAGCATCGCTTCCGAAAGGTCAATACCCGTGACGCGGTAACCCTGATCTAAAAAATACAGCGCTAGCTGTCCGGTTCCACAGCACACATCCAGCAGGGAGTGTTCGGCCTGGCCCAGGGAAGTACGTTCATAATATTCCTGGATGCGCGGGGCCAACTGCTGGGCAAAGCGGGTCCAACGCAGGTTATAGACTTTGGCGAATCCGGCGCTATAGGCTTGCATGGCGGCGCTCCTGAACCACTTCAACACCACTTCCGGCGACTACCTCGCCGATCCACCAGGCGGGCTGTTGAACCTCAGCGGCGCGGGTGAAAAACTCGTCCAGCCGCTCCGGGGGAAGGGCCAGCAGCAGGCCGCCGCTCGTTTGCGGGTCGAAGAGCAGCATTTGTTCTGGCTCTGCGATGCCCTCTTCAAACTGCACGCACCGGCCAAAGTACAGGCGGTTATCGGCGGCGCCACCGGCAAAAGCGCCCAGGGCGGCATAGCGCCGCGCCCCGGCGACAAACGGGATCTGATCCAGGTACAGGCGCAGCCCGACGCCCGCCGCCTGGGCCATTTCTAAGCCATGGCCCAGCAGTGAGTAGCCGGTAATATCCGTCCCTCCGCGCACGCCCAGTTCGTTCGCCAGTTGCGCCGCCGCACGATTCAGCCGTTTCATCCAACCGGTCACTTCTTCCACGTCAGCGGGGTCGGCCTGCTGGCGCTTGAGGGCCGTGGTTGTCACCCCAAAACCGAGCGGCTTGGTAAGAACCAATTGATCGCCAGCGCGCGCCCCGCCTTTGGTCATCATCTTGCCGGGGTCTACCATACCTGCCACCACCAGGCCATATTTCGGCTCCTGGTCTTGCACGGTATGACCTCCGGCGATCACCACCCCGGCCTCGCGGGCCTTTTCGGCCCCGCCGCGCACGATATCACTCAGCACGTCTGCCGGCAAGCCAGGCGGCAGTGCGGCGATGTTCAATGCTAGGAAGGGCCGTCCGCCCATGGCATAGATGTCCGAAAGGCTGTTGGCGGCGGCAATCGCGCCGTAATCGTAAGCAACATCCACCACTGGCGTAAAAAAGTCGGTGGTCAGCACCAACCAGTGGCGTTCATCCAAGCGCCAGACGGCCGCATCGTCCGGCGAATTCACCCCAACCAGCAGGTCTGGGTAATCCGCGGCCTGAAAGATTTCTTGAATTGGGCGCAGCACGTGCGCCAGCGTTTCCGCATTGAGTTTGGACGCTCAGCCCGCGCAGTTCGACAGGCTGGTCAGGCGGATTTGCTTTCCAGAAGGGACAACCTGGCTCATCCGAGAATCTCCTCAACGTTCATTATGCCTGAATTATACCCCTCACTCAACCCGGTTCTATCTGACACGGTCCTCTTAAAAAACGCTCTGCAACAGCCTCACGCACTGCGCTAACCTGTGATACGATTTACGGGTATGGCAACTGCAAGCGGCATACTCATCGAACTACGCCTCGAACCCTCTGGGCTGGTCAGCGGGAAGATCACCTGCCCGCCGGGCCTGCGCCCCGCGCCCGGACAATATCTGTTGGCCGCCGGCCCCAGCCTGGCCGAACCACTGCCTACGGCGCTGTTTCCATCGGGGCTGGAAGGCGAAGACCTGCTGGTCGCTCCGCCTCTTCCCCAGCACTGGACTTCTGGCCTATCTCTGGCACTGCGCGGCCCGCTGGGGCGCGGGTTCAGCCTGCCGTCTTCGGCCCGCCGGGTGGCACTGGCCGCGCTGGACGCTTCTCCGGCCCGCCTGCTGCCCCTGGCTTTTCAAGCCCTGGCGCAGCGCGCTTCTGTGACGCTCTACACCTGCGCCACCCCGCTGGGGCTGCCCGCCGAGGTAGAAGTGCTACCCCTCGACCTGCTGCCCGAAGCCCCGGCCTGGGCCGACTTTTTAGCCATGGATGTATCCATCCATGATCTGCCAACCCTGCGACCGGCCTTAAAACTGGGCCTCTACGACCGCCTGGCCTGCCCGGCCCAGGTGTTAATTGCTGCGCCCATGCCCTGCGGCGGGCTGGCCGAATGCGGCGTGTGCGCCGTCCCCACGCGCGACGGCTGGCGGCTGGCCTGCTCGGATGGCCCGGTTTTCGATTGGAATCGCCTGGAGGTATGAATCTGCATGGATGTATTGGCCTTCTTTGCCCACCCGGATGATGAAACCATGCTGTGCGGCGGAACGCTGGCTCTGCTGGCACAACAGGGCGCGCGCGTGCATATCCTCATTGCCACGCGCGGCGAAGGCGGCGAGGTAGGCGACCCGCCCATCTGCGAGCGCGCCGAATTGGGCCGCGTGCGCGAGCAAGAACTGCGCTGCGCCGCCCAGGCACTGGGCGCGGCTCAACTACTGCTGATGGATTACATTGACCCGACCGTTGGTCCTAACGACCAGCTTTTCCCATTTACCGAGGACTTCGATGCACTCGTTGGGGAACTCGTGGGGGCCATCCGCGCAACCGGCGCAGGGGTACTGCTGACGCACGGCGTCAACGGCGAATATGGTCACCCTGCTCACCGCCTGGCGCATCAGGCGGCGGCGCAGGCCGTGGCCCGGCTGGGGCCAAAGGCTCCCCTGCTTTACACCGTTATGGGGCACTTCCCCGACAGCCCCTACCCGCGCCTGCTCAACCCCGACGCCCCCGCCCACCTGGTCATTGACGTGACCCCGGTATTGGAACAAAAAACCCAGGCCGCGCTGTGTCACAAAACCCAGCACAGCCTGTTTGTGCGCCGCCGCTCAGAAGAAGCCGGCCGCCGCCTGACCGTCCCCGAAGTGATTCTGCCAGTCGAAAGCCTGACGCGCGTCTGGCCGCCGGTCGAAGATGGGCGCGCTCTCCAAGACCCGTTGGCCGCTCTGCTGGTTCAAAGCGGGCTGGTGCGGGTTATGTAGTTAAAAAGAAGGCAAAAGGTTATGCTTGGGCTGGAAGTGGATTTGGCCTCTCCATGGATGAACGCCGCTGGTACGCTGGGCTTTGCTCCGCCAGCGCGCTGGCCGCTGCCAGAATCACCGGGCGCATTTGTTACCAACCCTATCAGCCTGACGCCGCGCGCCCCCGCCGCTGGACGGGCGCTGGTGTCTTTCCCCGGCGGCTTTCTTCTCCATTCTGGGCACCCCAACCCCGGCCTCAACCGCGTCTTGCGGCGCTACGCTGCGCGCTGGGCACAGTCGTCCCTGCCGGTGTGGGTACACCTGTTGGCCTCGGACCCTGATGAAATTCGGACGATGGCACAACGGCTGGAAGGCGTGGAGGGCGTTATGGCGCTGGAAATCGGCCTGCCGCCGGGCCTCCGCGGCGCAGAGGCGCAGGAATGGATACAGGCCGCCTACGGCGAACTGCCGCTGGTGGTCTGCCTGCCGCTGACAATGGTTGAGGAACCCTGGGTGGCGGAACTGCCCCGCTGGGGTGCGGGCGCGGTGTGCCTGTCGGCCCCGCGCGGCATCCTGGTAGACAGCGCCGGCCGCCCGGTGAATGGGCGTCTGTACGGCCCCGCTCTGCTGCCGCAACTGCTGGCCGCCATCCACGCGGCCCGCCGGTTGGGGTTACAGGTGATCGCTGGGGCCGGTCTGTACCGGCCACAAGACGCCCAGCTTGCGCGTGAGGCTGGGGCCGCCGCCGTGCAATTAGACGCCGTCTTATGGCGCGGTTGGGCCAGTTAGAGGAGCGCGCTGTCGAGTACAATGGTCACAGGGCCGTCGTTGTGGATTTCAACCAACATGGCGGCTCCGAACTCGCCGGTCTGCGTGGGGACTCCCAGTTCGGCCAGCAAGGCCGCGAAGCGATCTACCAGCGGGCGGGCTACATCCGGCAGGGCGGCGTCGGTAAAAGAAGGCCGCCGCCCCCGGCGCGTATCGGCATAGAGGGTAAATTGTGATACGACCAGCGCCGCTCCCCCCACATCCCGCACCGAGAGGTTCATCTTTCCCTGTTCATCCTCAAAAACGCGCAGGTTGGCGATCTTTTCCGCCAGGGCGCGGGCCGCTGTTTCGTTATCGCCATGCCCAACCCCCAGCAGAATCACATAGCCCCGACCGATCTCGGCGATGGTTTGCCCCCCCACTACCACCCTGCCGCGCCGTACCCTTTGAAGCACTGCCCGCATTTCACACCTCGCTGATTGGTATTTTTCTCTCGCCAATTCTATTTCTCGGAAGACCATTGTAAAAGGAAGTGAAACGATGTTTACCCTATCCGAACCTGATTTTAGCCGGTTTTTAAGAGCTTTGCAGTTCGCCGCCGATAAGCACAAAGAACAGAAACGCAAGGACGGCGTCATCCCCTACATCAATCATCCCATTGACGTTACCCTCATCCTCTGGAATGCTGGCGTACGCGACATCGCCACCCTGCTGGCGGCCCTGCTGCACGATACCATTGAAGATACCCCCACCCGGCCTGACGAAATCCGCGACCAGTTTGGCGAGGAGGTTCTCGCCCTGGTGCTGGAAGTGACCGATGATAAATCTCTGCCCAAGGCGGAGCGTAAGCGTTTGCAGATCGAACATGCTCCGCATATTTCGCTCCGTGCCCGGCAGATCAAGCTGGCCGACAAAATCAACAACCTGTATACCATCACGCACTACCCGCCCAAAGATTGGCCGCTGGAGCGCAAGCGCGAGTACCTGGAATGGAGCAAGCAGGTGGTTGACGGCCTGCGCGGGCACAACCCGCTCTTGGAGGCCGCCTATGACCAGGCTCTGGCCGAAGCCCGCGCCGCGCTGACCCAACATTAAGATTCTCATTCAAGAGAATGGACAAAATACCCCTCTACACTGCTTTTTTAGAAGGCGTTCTGACCCCCAACCGGCTGAAGCACTCTTTGGGCGTCATGCAGGTGATGGGAGAACTGGCCGGCATTTACCACCTGAACCGCGAGGCCGCGCTCACCGCCGGCTTACTGCACGACGCCGCGAAAGACCTGCCGCCGGCCCAATACGAGCCGCTGATCCAGGAAGCCGGGATCCAATTCCGCTACCCTTGCGAACGCGAATACAGCCTTTATTTGCACGGGCCGATAGGCGCATACTACGTATCCAAAGCGTTAGAGATCAGCGACCCCTTCGTTCTGGATGCTATCGCCATGCATACCTGGGTGGGAACAGGTCCGAACTTTCACGCTCCCCTCACCTGGTGCCTGCGTTTTGCCGATATCTTAGAACCATACCGGCGTTGGGACGACCAGGCACGCCGCATTCGCGCGGGCGCGCCGCGTTTGCGGGCGCTGGTGTATGCCGGGCAGTTGGAAGCAGCCGCCCGCCATCAGGCCGATATTCTGATCCAGTTTTTTGAAGAAGCGGGGATGCCTGTGCATCCGAACTACGAGCAGGTACGAACTGGTTCTTTCAGCAGGTAAAAAAATCATCCCCTGAGGGGCCAGAATAGTTCATTGATCCATTAAATTCCGTTACAATTTATTTGACAACCGATTGCCTCTATGCTAATATATGCTCATCGGCAGTTCGTTTCTGTCCATTCAGAGGAGTACAGTTCTAACCTGGTTCAGCAGGATAGAGACGAAAGGTTGTTGTATCGGGTTATGCGGTTGAATACGAAACGCAAGCGGCAATTCGCCCATAACGGCGATACCTACCGACAAAAGCCATTCTGCGGGCTGGTTAGAATGGCGGAAGGATCTTCTGTAGGTGTCTGGAACGCTCTGCCTCTCTCATTCATTCATCTTTTGGATCACCCGTTCAGGAGGGAAGTATTATGGTAGAGCGCGAAACCGGAACCGTTAAATGGTTTAACGCGACAAAAGGCTACGGCTTCATTACCCGCGATTCTGGTGGAGATGTGTTTGTCCACTACAGCGCCATCAATGCGAAGGGCTATCGCTCACTGGAAGAAGGACAGCGGGTAGAGTACGCCGTCATCGAAGGTAAAAAAGGACTTCAGGCGCAAGAAGTAAGCATCGTCCAGAATTGACGTCCTGGCGCGGGCCAGGCAGCCGTGCGGCGCTCCCCTGCGCCGCACTTTTTATTTAACGTTGACCAGCACAGATTTCTTTTGTACACTAAACAGCATGAACCTGCTCATCATTGGTGGAACACGTTTTTTGGGCCGCGCCCTGGTGGAATCAGCGCTGCGGCGCGGGCATACCCTCACCCTGTTCAACCGGGGGCAGTCGAACCCCGGTCTGTTTCCCAACGTCGAACAAATCCACGGCGACCGTCTGGTCAGCCTGGAGCCATTGGCCGGGCGTACCTGGGACGCGGCAATTGATACCTGCGGCTATACGCCCAAAGAGGTGAGCACGGCGGCCCGTTTCCTGGCCGGCGCAGTGCAGCACTACACCTTTGTCTCATCCATATCGGTTTATGCCGGGCTGGGCCTGTATCCGCTCGATGAAAACAGCCCTGTTGCTCAACTGCCGCCCGGCGCAGACCCCTATGCCCCTTTCAATATTGAGTATTACGGGCCGCTCAAAGCTCTGTGCGAACAGGCCGCCGAACAGGCCATGCCGGGACGCGTGTTGAACGTGCGCCCCGGGCTGATCGTCGGCCCCTGGGACCCTACCGATCGATTCACCTACTGGCCCTGGCGCGTGGCCCAGGGCGGCGAAGTGCTGGCCCCCTCACGGCCCGATTACCCCACCGAATTCATTGACGCGCGCGACCTGGCCGATTGGATGATCGCCATGATCGAACAAGGCCGCGTTGGAACCTACAACGCCACCGGCCCGCGCCACCCACTGCCTTTCGGAGAACTGCTCGACCTCTGCCGTCAGGCCGCCGCGAGTGACGCGCGCTTCACCTGGGTGAGCGAAGCCTTCTTGCTCCAGAACGGCGTCCAGCCCTGGTCTGAGGTACCGCTATGGATCGCTGAAACCGGCCCAGAAGGCGGGCTGGTGGAAACTTCCATCGAAAAAGCCGTGCGGGCCGGCCTGACCTTCCGCCCCACGCTTGAGACCATCCGCGACACGCTGGCCTGGGCGCAGTCGCGCCCTGCGGATCACCGCTGGCGCGCCGGCCTGAGCCGCGAAAGAGAAACCCAATTGCTGGAAAAAAATAGAGGAATCGCCCCTTAATGCAGTCTCATCTGATAGCGTAGGATCAGCCAGGAAATAACGAACAACAACACGCCCATCACGACCAGACCGGCCGTCAGAGTGATGTTGGGCGGCGCGCCTCGGAACATGATCTCTTGCAGCATCTGCATCCCATAGGTGGTGGGAATGCCCCACGAGAGGAAACGCAGACCGGGGGTCATCAGACGCAAATCAAGGAAAAACCCGCTGAAGAAAATGCTAAAGAGCAGCACCAGCATAGAGTACTGCACCGCCTGGCTGGTGGTGTTTGAAACCAGCGAAAGCAAAAACCCCAGCCCCAACGAGGCAAACAGCAGTGCCGCCAGCACCAGGGCAAAGTGGTTCCAGTCCCCCAACATGGGAACGCCTAAAACCAGCACCACCAGCGCCGAGATGGACGCCGCCAGCACCGCCCCCAGCAGGAAGTAGCTGAGGTATTTACCGATCAGGGTTTCAAAGGCAGAAATGGGCGACACCCGGAACAGTTCCATCGCGCCCGAATTGCGCTCGCGCACAATCGAAAGCGCCGCAAAGGTGACTGCCAGGTGTTGTAAGAGCAGCACAATGACGCCGGGCGCGAAGAAGTCGGCGGTTTCCAACTTCACCCCGACCACGCTTTCGGCCTCTGACTTAAACGGGCTCACCAGGATATCGGGGTCCACGCGGCGGAAGTCGGCCAGTTGTTCTTCCAGCTCGGCCAGATCTGTTTCCATCTCGGCGGCCTTTTGCGCTTCTGCGCTGTAACTCTCTTTTTCATCTCCGGCCTGCTGTATCTCTGCATCGGCGCTGTTGATGTCACCCATCGTCCCCAAGATTTGCGAAGCGGTTCCCGACGAGGGTTGATCGCCGGGGGACATCGTTTGTTCGATGCCTTGCAGAACGCCCAGACTGGCCCCTACCCCCAGCGCAACAGTGTCCAACGAGGTACGCATTTCGCGGCGGCGCTGCTGGGCGGTGGCAGCGTCATTCTGCTCAAAGGCAATCCGCATGGCGCGGGCGCTGGCCCTGGCGGCCTGCAAGTCATCCTGAACGTCGGCGGCTTCCTGCTGGCCCTGCTCCGCCGTGCTGCGCAAGATGCGCCGGTTCAACTCTCCCACGTAGATTTGCCCAAAATATTCTACGTAGCTGGCCTGCAAGGGGTCAATCTCGCGGTGATATAACTTGACAAGCGGCTGTTCGGAATTGCGGATCTTTTCCTCCACATCTCCAGGGATGACCGCCACCACATCAACCCGCCCGCGCGCCAGGTCAAATAAAGCCTGCTGTTGGTTGGTGGTAACGCCCCGAAAGTCTAGCTGCGGCCCCAGAGTGGTGGCGTACTTCTCAATCTGCGCCGCTGAAATTTCGTCGCTCTCTGGAATCACAAACACCGTGCGCAAGACGCGCGCTTCATTACGGAACCCCAGGCCAAACAGCAGCAGGATGAGAAACGGCCCCAAGATCAGCGCCAGGATGAGCCGCGTCTGTCGCAAGATTTCGACCAGTTCCTTTTGGATAAACGCCGAAGAACGGATGATAAAACCGGCAATGCTACGCATCAACCTGCTGCTCCTCTTCCTTGACCAGCTTGACAAATACATCGTCAAAGGGTGGGAGAAATTCCCCAATCGACTCGATCTCCACATTGTGGCTGCGCACCCAATCCATCAACGGGGGAATGGCGGTATTGGCCTCATCTACGATCAGGCGCACCTCGCGCGAGCTGACCTGCACGGCGGGCTGTAAGACAAAGGGCAGCCGGTCGAGCGCGGAGCGCATTTCTGACGTAACAGGCGCGTTGGTGCGCAGGTTAATCACGTCGCCCCCGTAGGCCCGCCGCCGCAGTCCTTCGGGAGTCTCCACCAGCAGCAGCCGCCCGCGCGACATCACGCCCACGTAGTCACAGTAGGCGGCTTCGCCCACGTACTGGGTGGTGACAAACAGCGTCAACCCCTGCGACCGCAGCACTTCAAAATAATCCCACACCTTACGGCGCAGAACCGGGTCGATTCCGGCGGTCGGCTCGTCCAGAAACAGCAGTTCCGGCTGGTGCAGGAGGGTAGAAGCGAGCATCAGGCGGCGCTGCATTCCTCCGGAGAGGTTGCGGGCCAGTTTGTGCCTGTGCTGATCCAGCTCGACAAACTCTAACGCCTGCTGGATGCGCTTGCCCCGGAAAAACGGCACGCCGTAGAGCGAAGCGGCAAAGCTCAGGTTTTCCAGCACTGTCAGGTCAGGGTACAATACAAAGCCCTGAGTCATATAGCCGATTTTTTCGCGGTAGCGGCGAGAAAATCGGGCCGGTGACCGCCCTAACACCTGCACATCACCAGAAGTGGGTTTGTAAATGCCGGTCAGCAGGCGGATGGTGGTCGTTTTTCCACAGCCGCTGGGACCAATAAAGCCAAAGATCGCCCCACGGGGGATTTGAAAGTTCAGGTCACGGACGGCATCTTGTTCGCCAAACACCTTGGTCAGCCCACGCGCCCAGGCGATCAATCCTGGTTCCCCGCCGCCCATCACCGGCAGGGCATCAGATGCTGGCTGATGCTGCACCGCGTAGGCTTTCACCGGCGACCCACCCCCCGCGCGCCGCACCGGCTGTGTATCTTCCGGCCCGCGGGCCGGGATCGTTTCTCTGGTATGATCATCCATTTTCTTAAACTTCCACCCTTTCCAAAACTCATTGTGCCACATCCTTCCATTAAATACCCTCAACGAACCATACAGAAAAACGCCATTCCGCTTTTGCTCTTGTCAAGAAGGCGTTGTTTCCTCCAACGCCAGGAAAGTTTCAGCGCAAAACGGAAGCTCCGTTGAATCCTTCGTTATAATCAGAACATCCCCATCCACGCGGGGAAGGAGAAAAAAGGAACGAAATGGAACGTACCGTCCCCAGCGCAACCTCTGAAGAAATCAAGCTCTACCGCAGCACGTTATATTCGCTGCTCCGTTCCAGCACCGAGGTGCAAATCCGCACGCTGGAAGAAGTTCACGCCGGGATGAACTCACTGCTCCACCCCGACGCCCGCCGCCCGCAGCCCGACATCTCCGCGTTTATCTACAGCGCCATGCGCCTGCCCGACTGCCTGCCCGCCGTGCGCTCGATAGTGTTAGGACAGAACACCGAGTTGTTCCGGCGGCATGGTTACACTCAGATCGAAAGCTGGCAGTCGGTGACGGCCCGCGCGCGGCGGCGGCGCTGTTTCTTTGATGGCAAAGAAACCCTGGCCTGCTACATCGCTTCGCGCTCAGATATTGAAGATATCGTCCCCGCGCTGACGGCTTATCAGATAGAATGGAACAAAATGAACCTCTTGCTCCAGCGCCGGCCCCCAGATTTAGACTTTGCCGCCGTCGAAAGCGACCCCCAGGCGGCGGGCCGGCTGGCAGACCTCTTGCAAATCTCGCGTGATGACCTGGAACGCCTGCGCATCCTCTGGCGGGGGAACTTCGCCCCAACCCTGGAACGCATCTCCCGGACCCGCCGCAACATGGGCATCCGCCTGTTGAGCGGTTCACTCAGCCAGTATATGCAGGCCACCCACGCCTGGTTTGAGAACATCCGGCAGACGTTCCCCGCCATCACCCGGAGACCGATCTATTTCGTCTCCAGCAACACCCACAGCCTGGTCAACCTGCTGACGGGCTTTGCTCTACGGCACGAGCCAGAATTAATCAATTATGTGGAGCATTCGGGCGATCCCGACCTGCGGGCCGAGTGGCAAAATATTCAGACCGGCCAGGTTCGCTCCAGCCGCGAGAATTTCCTCTATTACGTATTGAAGAAGTTTCAAAATACTCCCCAGGGCTATGCGCTACTGGCCGCCCAGCAGGCTGAGGAACAGGCTCTCGGCATCATTCGGGTGACGAGCGAGCATTCCTTCGAGGTTGAAGCCCAGGTGATCGAACTGAACCGCCTGGACCCGGCCCGACTGGACCCTCGCGTGGCCGCTGACACTGCGCTCGACTTTTTGCGGCACAGCGACGCCCTGCTGCTCAATATTGACTACCCGCTGGGCCTGGGCGCTTACCACATCCTCTCGAAGATCACCGAACAGGCCGCTGAAGTGCGCGGCGTGTATATTATGGGAAAATCCGCCTCGCTCAACGCCGCGCGCGGCGATATTCTGATCCCCAACGTAGTGCAAGATGAACACTCGCGCAACACCTACCTGTTCGAGAACTGCTTCTCCGCGGCGGAAGTTACCCCCTACCTGACGTACGGGACGGTTCTAGATAATCAGAAGGCCCTGTGCGTGTTGGGGACGTTCTTGCAAAACGTCCACCTGATGGATGTTTTCTACCGCGAGGGGTACGCCGACATCGAAATGGAGCTGGGCAATTTCTGTTCCGCCCTCTACGAAGCCACCCGCCCCAAACGCTACCCTCTGGATGAGATCGTCAACCTCTATAAAATCCCCATTGACTTCGGCGTGCTTCACTACGTCTCGGATACCCCGATGAGCAAAGGTAAGAACCTGGGGGCCGGAACCCTTTCCTACTTTGGCATGGATTCCACCTACGCCGCCAGCATCGCTATCTTGCGCCGGATCCTGGCTTTGGAAAGGGAGTACGCCAGGGAGTAAATTATGACCACGCCCCAATTTCTCAAAGACCAGTACCACGATTCCAGCAGTCTCGATGCTCGCATCCGCCTGCACCGGCTGTTCAGCACCAACCCCTATGGCTGGTACCGCTGGTATTTAGACCGTGAGTTGTTCATCGCCTCTTGATCAGGGCGCGAACCAGAAGCTTTCCAGGTCGAACAGCCTTTCGGGGTCGAATTTCCGCATCTCGTCTGAAAGCCGGCCCTCTTTGCCTTTAAACACCAGGTAAACAGCCCGCACCCCTTTGGCTCCCCTCACGGGACAACTAAGCGTGGCCCACTTCTGCCAGCCGCCGGTGCGGGGCACATCGCAGATTCCGATTCGTTCGCCGTCGGGCTGATCGAGGTGAATTTCGATGACGCCGCCGTAAGCCAGACTGCCAGCACGCGCATAAAAGCGGCTAAAGGGCTGAGAATCAAAATCTACATACTTATAGCCGGCCCAATCGCCGTGATGGATGAGAGTGAGGTACTCACGGACGGCAGGCGAAAGCTCGGTGGGGCCTTCGGCGGCAGTGCGTACCTTGCCGTGCAGCAGGCAGGCCCGCCAGGCTTCGATGGGGCGGGCGGCTGGCAGTGGGCCAGAGACGCCCTGGGTGGTCATCTCCACCTCGTTAATACTGCCATCCGCATTAAAGTGAATCGGCTCAACGCAGACGCGGCGGTTGAACTGGCTGGCCTGGGATGACCGGTGGTAGAAGACGTACCATTGGCCGTTAAATTCGGCTATCGAGCCGTGATTATTCCAGGTCTCAGGGTCGCAGCCGGTATTGTCTATGATTATGCCGCCCCGGGTGAACGGCCCTAACGGGGAGCGGCTGGTGGCATAAGCCATGCAGGTGGCCCGCCCCCGGCTGATATCGGTATACACCAGGTAATAAATGCCGTTGCGCTTGCGGATCGAAGCGCCCTCGTGAAACCCATGACCGGCCTCCGTGATCAGGTCGGTGCGGAGCGTCTCTGGCTGGATACCGCGCAAATCTGGGCGCAGTTTTGCGCCGCGCAGGTGGAACTGCCCCCAATAATAATAAACCTGGCCGTCATCGTCCACCAGGGCCGCCGGGTCAATGGCGTCGCCATTCGCACCTTCTACCGGAGCGGCGTTGGTAAAACGCCCGGTGGGCGAGAGGCTCTCGGCGACGCCCTCGGTGCGGTCGGCGTTGCAAAAGAAGAGGTAGTAGCGCCCGTTGTGGTAAATGCAGTCTGGCGCATACAGCGGCGCACTGCTCCAGGGAACGTCGGAGTCTGGCGCGGTTGAGCGAAAGCTCTCGCCGTGATGCTCCCAATGGATCAGATCAGCGGAAGAAAAGACGTGGTACTCCCAACTGCAGTAACTCGTGCGCCCGCTGATATCGTAAGAACCGTACAGGTACATGCGCCCGTCGCTCCACTGGCGGGCTTCAGCGTCAGGAACAAAGTGCTGGATCGGAAGGATAGGGTTCATGGGGCATCCCAAGCAATCGTGGGGCCGCCGGGCGGCCCCACGATCCTAAAAGCTGTTATCTTGCCAGTCCAATCGCATCGCGGACTTCTTCCATCGTCTGCGCGGCCAGCACGCGGGCGCGGCGCGCGCCGTCGTGCAGGATATCCCAAATTTCGTCGGGGCGCTCATTTAACTCCGCGCGGCGGGCGCGGAACGGGGCGAGATGGGCATTCATGTTCTTCGCCAGCAGTTTCTTGCATTCCACACAGCCGATCCCGGCGGTGCGGCAGTCGCTGTTGATGCGCGCTACCTCTTCGGGGGTCGAGAAAATCTTGTGCATGGTAAAGACGTTGCAGACATCCGGGTTGCCAGGGTCACTGCGGCGGACGCGCTGAGGGTCTGTCACCATGCTCATCACGCGCTGTTGAGTTTCTTCGGGCGTGGCGGCCAGTTCGATGTGATTGTTCAGGCTCTTGCTCATCTTCTGCACCCCATCAATCCCTAAGACTTTTGGAATCTCCGTCACCTTCATGTTCGGCTCGATGAGGACGTTGCAGTTATACCGGTAATTGAACGAGCGCACCGTTTCGCGCGCAAACTCGATGTGAGGCTGTTGATCCAAGCCCACCGGCACGGTATCGGCCTTATACAGCACGATATCCGCCGTCATCAGCACAGGATAGCCAACCAGACCGTAATTGACGTTGTTGGGCTGTTGGCGGACTTTCTCTTTAAAGGTGGGCAGGTCCGTCAGCTTGCCCAAGGGCGTGACCATCGAAAGCATCAGGTGCAGTTCAGTTACTTCGGGAACCTGCGACTGCACAAACATAATCGACTCTTTGGGGTCAATGCCCGCCGCCACCCAGTCGAGCGCCATTTCATAGGTGTTAGAGCGCAGATCGCGGGTGGTTTCCAGCGTCGTCAGGGCGTGCAGATCAACAATACAGTAAATGCATTCATAATCCTGCTGCAAGGCAACGTAATTGCGGATGGCCCCCAGATAGTTGCCCAGGTGTTGGCGCCCGGTCGGGCGAGCGCCAGAAAAAACGCGGCCTTTCTTTGCACTCATCATCATGAACGATCCTTTAAATAATTTCGCACCAGATCCAAAATCTCGCCGGTTTTGGCATGGCGGCCGGACGCCAGTTTAGAATAAAGCAAATCTCCATTGACAATCACTTCGAACTGTCCGCCCTCTGCGGGGATGAGCGTAAGGCTGGCGATCTCCGGTTCGTAAAGCCTGAGCAGGTCAGCCGCCAGACCGACGGCCTTTTCGGTGTAATGTCACACCGCGCAGTAGGTAATGGAAATCTTTAACAGCACTGCCGGCCTCCATGAGGCATCCAAACACGAACTGAGGATTGAGAGATATTATATCATACCGTTTTTCGGGCGTTTTACGGTACAATGCTCGTATGCCAACCGCGCCATCCTATTCTGATCCTACACGCCCGGTGAGCAAGCCCCGCGCCATCCCCTTGCGCAAGCGGATTTTTGACCTGGCCCTCACTCTGCCAGGGATGGTGTTCGTTGCGCCGGTGTTGGGGATCATTGCGCTGGTGCTGTTGATTACCGAGGGCCGCCCGATCCTGTTTCGGCAGGCGCGCGCCGGGTTGAACGGCCGGGTTTTCAACGTATTGAAGTTCCGCACAATGCGCGAAGCCTACGATGCCCAAGGCAGGCCACTCCCCGATGAACAGCGCATCACCCGGCTGGGGCATTTTCTGCGAGCAACCAGCCTGGATGAACTGCCGGAGCTCATCAACGTGCTGCGCGGCGAGATGAGCCTGGTCGGCCCGCGCCCGCTGATGGCCCGCTACCTGCCGCGCTACTCGGCTGAGCAGATGCGCCGCCACGAGGTACTGCCCGGCATCACCGGTTGGGCGCAGATCAACGGGCGCAACGCCCTTACCTGGGATGAACGCTTTGCCCTGGATACCTGGTATGTGGATCACTGGAGCCTGCGGCTGGATATGCAAATCCTGGCGCTAACTTTTTGGAAAGTACTGCGCCGCGAGGGCATCAGCGAGCCAGGACACGCTACCATGCACGAATTTATGGGCAACGCCGCGCAAGACCCCGCTACTCCGCAGGAACCGTGAACGGATAAACCCTACCCGCGGCGATCTCGGCCAGCAGTTCACGGACCAACCGCATTTTGCCATCTCCCAAATGGTTGGGATTGACGTTAACCACGGCAATGGGAGCAAAGACCGTCAGCCCGCCTTTGCCAGCGGCGGCATCCGGCCAGACCTGCCGCAGTCCGGCGGCCAGGTCAAAGCGCACAGTCGCGGCCCACTGATTTTGCAGTTCAACGGGTGGCTGGATGGCCCCGGCCACGCGCACCGGAACCCCAAATTGATCTTTCCCCTGTAAATAGGCGAATACTTCGCCCTTCGCCGCTTCCGCCGCAAGGTAGTAGGCATCCACTTTCTGAACGTCAAACAACCCGGCGGCGGCAGTTTGCCAGCCCACTCCATCGGCGGCGGCGGGTAAAACGCCGGTCTGGGGATACTTAACGCCAAGCGGCCAGCCGGGCGCGCACACGCCGCAGAAATACCGCCCACCGTTGACAAAAGCATTCACCAACCCCTCGCCCAACGGCCCATCGCCCGGCAGAAGCCCGGCCGCGCGCCAATTGGGTGAAAGCAGCGCCACAATAAACCCGCCTACAAACGCCTGAAATTCGGGCTGCAGGCGCACCACGCTGAGGTTGCCGCCCACCGGCAGGTCTGCGGCGCTGAAGACCACAAAGGCCGTCTGAGGGGCCGCCGCCACCAGTTCATTCAAGTTAGCGGGCGCAGCCAGCCAGATCACCACGGCCAGTTCAGCAGTCAGATCGCCCGGCTGAAGGGATTCGCGGGTTTCTGTCACCATCTGCGCGGGGGCGGCCAGTTCGGCCAGGGCCTGTTGGACCTCTTGAAGTAGTTGCGGGTCACTACCAGACGGTGCAACCAGGACCGCTTTCTTCGGCTGTGGGGCATCGGTCGGAGCCAGGGTCGGTTCAGGGGGCCGCAGCGTGGCCGTGGACAGCATTTCAGCGGCCGCCTGGGTTGCAGTCGGTTGGGGAGGCTGTAGGGGCGCGCCCGCACAGGCGGCGCTCGCCAGCAGAGTTACCAATAGGGTCAGAAAGATGAGAAAACGGGTTTTCAGCGACATAGAGGACATTTTAACCGAGAAAGTGCTTTCAAAAAGAGTGTATTATAATTATTCCTATGATTGAGCTGAATATCCCTGGCATTGGGCTGATCCAGCTTGAACACCTGGTTTGCGATGTCAACGGCACCCTGGCAATCGATGGTAAATTAATTGACGGCGTGGCCCGCAGTTTGGGCATCCTGCAAGACCGTCTGACCGTTCACCTGGTCACTGCCGACACCTACGGCCGGCAGGGCATTATTGACCAGCAGTTGAACCTGCGGGCGGTGCGGCTGAAACCAGGGAATGAGGCTCGCCAAAAAGCCGAATACGTAGAAAGCCTGACCGCCGCGCGCGTGGCGGCGATTGGGCAGGGCGCCAACGACGCCCAAATGCTGCGCGCCGCCCGTATTGGCATCTGCGTACTATCGCTGGAGGGCGTCGCCGCCGAAACCCTGGCCGCCGCCGATGTCATCGTTCCGAACATTCAGACGGCTCTGGGCCTGCTTGAGAACCCACTGCGGCTGGTCGCCACAATGCGCAAATGAGCCTGCCTACCGTCGAACCCCTCCCACCTGAAAGCAGTGAAACGCTGCCCCCCGCCCGCCGGCGCCGGAGACGACGCACTATCGTCCCCGCTGGCGAGCATGAGCGCGCCGGACTGCTGGCAGAGCTGTCGGAGCGGGCGATTCCATCGTTTGACTTCTTCTTATTCTCACTGCTTGCAGGGTTAGTGCTGGCGGCGGCTCTGCTGGTCGATTCGCCCGCCCTCATGTTCCTGGCGGCACTGCTGGCTCCCTTTATGGCTCCGGTCATCGGAGCCTCACTGGGGGCGATTACCGGAGCGGGGCGCTACCTGCTCCAATCACTGGCAAGCCTGTTGATCGCCTGCGTGATGATCTTCCTGTTCGGAATGCTGGCCGGGTGGGCCGCCATGCTGCTGCCCGCCCAGCCCTACTTGCAGGCCGCCGCCTACAGCCAGTTCACCTGGGCGGGCTTCACCGTGCTGGCGCTGGGAACCGGCTTTAGCACTTACCTGATGGTGCGCTCTCCGCAGCAGAAGCCGCTGGTGAGCAGCGCCGCAATTGCCTTTAGTCTGTACCTGCCGGTGGGCGCAGCCGGGTTTGGGGCCGGCAGCGGCCAGGGCGCGCTTCTGGCCGGCGGCCTGGTACTCTTCACCGTCCACCTGGCATGGGCCATTCTCATCGGCGTGTTAACGCTCGCAGGCCTGGGGCTGCGTCCGCTCACCGGCGCCGGAATTGTGATCTCTGGGGCCTTTGCCTTCCTGGGAGCCGCCAGCCTGGCTTTCGCCTTATGGACGGCAAGCCCTTTGCCCTCGCCCATCGCCGGGCTGATTCCTTCTCCCACTCCGCCCAACGAAGCGCCCACTCAGGATTCTACGGCGGCGGGCGTATCCACTCTGACCGCGACGATCACTCCCACTCAGCCGACCAGCACGCCATCCGCCACGCCCGAACCGCCTACCCCAACCTTTACCCCTACCCGCACGCTGATCCCTTCGCGCACGCCCACCCTCACCCTCTCCCCTGCGCCCACGCCGGTGTGGGCAAAGATCACGGCCAGAGAAGGCAATGGGGTGCTGGTACGCGCCGAACCCAATTTTTCATCCGCGGTTGTTACCAGCCTGCTGAACAATACCCTGGTAGAATTACTACCGGAAGAGGTCATTGACGGTAACGTAAGGTGGGTTCAGATTCGCACCGTTGATGATAAAATAGGGTGGGTAGTCAGTTCACTGTTGACCACTGCCACACCATCTCCAAACCAGTAGCAGGATTATATTACAAAGGAGAATGTAAGCTCTTATGCCTATTCATTTTGGCACGGACGGCTGGCGTGCCGTCATCTCAGATACCTTTACCTTTCACAACCTGCGCATGGTTACGCAGGCCATTGCGGATGCTGTGGCCTCTGGCGCGTGGGAAAATGGCGAAAAATACAATCCGAATGTTGATCCCAAAAAAGTTGTAGTTGGGTATGACACCCGCTTTCTATCTGACCGGTACGCCCGCGAAGCCGCCCGTGTGCTGGCCGCCAACGGGTTTACTGTTTACCTGAGTCAGGCTGACGTGCCTACCCCGGCCACCTCGTTCTCTGTGCGCAATCTGAACGCCATTGCCGGGATTATGATCACTGCGTCGCATAACGCGCCCCGCTACAACGGGGTGAAGATTAAATCTTCCTACGGCGGCTCTTCTCTGACCGAACAGTGCCGCGAAGTAGAAGTCTATCTGAACGATAACGAAGCCAAAGCGCGCGGCCCCAACCTGATGGATTACGACCAGGCCATTGCCACCCAACAGATCATCCGGTTTAACCCCATCCCGGCTTATGATGATCATCTTCGCAAGCTGATTAACTTTGACGCGATTGCCGCCAACCCGCAGCGCATCGTAGTGGATTCGATGTACGGCGCGGGCCGGGGCGTCATCCGCGGGATCTTACAAGGGACGGGCTGTGAGGTCTGCGAAATTCGCGGCGAGATGAACCCTGGCTTTGGCGGCGTCCATCCCGAACCGATTATGAAATACCTGGGCGCGCTGGCCGGGGCCATCGGCAGCGGCATGGGCAACTTCGGTCTGGCAACGGATGGCGACGCCGACCGCATCGGGGCGATGGATGAGCGCGGCAATTTTGTGGATCCCCATAAGATTATGGCTCTCACCCTGCGCTACCTGGCAGAGAAGCGTAATATGTGCTCTGGCTCGGTGGTGCGCACCGTCTCCACCACGCGCATGATTGACCGGCTGGCAAAAAAGCATGGTTTGCCGCTCCACGAAACTCCGGTAGGCTTTAACTATATCGCCGATTACATGCTGAAAGAAAACGTCTTAATCGGCGGAGAAGAATCGGGCGGCATCTCTTTCCAAGGCCATATTCCAGAAGGCGATGGCATCCTCATGGGCCTGATGCTGTTGGAAATCGTCGCTACTTCGGGAGCCTCGCTCTATGAGTTGGTGGAAGACCTGCTGCGCGAAGTTGGCCCGGCCCACTATGAGCGCAAAGATATTCGCCTGCGCCACCCGGTCTCAAAGAGCGCCATGACCCAAAAGCTGGTGACGGACGTACCCGCGCAAATTGGCGGCGAGCGCATTACCGAGGTGGTAACGGTAGATGGGGTGAAGTACATCCTGGCCGATGACTCCTGGCTGCTCATCCGCCCCTCTGGGACGGAACCCGTCTTGCGCGTTTACGCGGAGGGCCGCTCGCCCGAAATGGTGCGCGCCCTGCTCGGCTATGGCGAGCAAATCGCCGCCAGCGTGACCTAAAATCATTAAAAAAGCCGGATAGATGCCCCCCGTTGTGCGGGGCATCTATCCGGCTTAATTTTTTTAAGGGATTAAGAGCTGGTAGACAGGCGCAGCCGCCGGACCAGCACAATCACCGCGATTAACACCAGCGAAAGGCCAAACAGCCCCGGCAGACCCACATCTTCGGCAAAGCCAGTCTTGGGCAAAGAGGTGGACGTTGCCAGGCCGCCCGTCTGGCCGGTGGCCGTTACCGTGCGGGTGATGCGCGCCTCAGCGGCCTGGGTAAAGAGGGCGGCTACTGTGGCCGTCTTCGCCTGGTTACTGGAAGGGTCTAAGGTGGCCGTTGGTGAAGCGGTGGGCGTGAACTGGGCCACCACCTGCGTATGGGTCGGCGTGGGCGGAATCTGGGTCTGCGTAGCCGTAGGCGTGACGGATGGCGTCAGCAGTTGGGCTGCAATGCCGGCATCTGCCGCTGCCTGGGTGGCCGTAGCCGCGATCTGCGCGTTCTGCGTGG
>DAOUAC010000146.1:0-37586 GCA_034434155.1 Anaerolineaceae bacterium | reverse complement strand
ATCGCCATAGGCCCCAGGCCCAAAATGGCCTTCCCCACCAGGTAAATCCACAGCACCGTCATCAGCCCGGCCCCCGTCGCCGCGGCAATGCCCAACAGCACAGCCACCAGCACTGTCTGCAAGAAGCTGATCAGGGCCTGGCTCTTAAAATGGTCGGTCACCTGCAAAATTCCCATGGATGACTCGGCCACCAGGTTGAACAAAATCGCCAACCCATAAATGCGAAACAGGGGCGTGCTGGCGGGGTCTTTTACAAAATAAACTGCCCCCACCGGAGCTAAGAAAAACAGGGCGGCGAAGGCCACCAGTGAAGTCAGGGCTTCTACCAGCATAGCGGCCTTCGCCGCTGCTGCTGCGCGCGGCAGGTCTTTCTGAGCGAGCGCCTCGCCCACGTACTTCACCACCACGTCGCCCATGCGGAAGGAAAACAGGCGGTTGATATTCGCGGTAAAAACCGTTACCGTGCCGAGCGCCCCAAAACTGGCAACACCCAACAGCCGCGCGGTGACAAACGTCAGCACGGCCCCCAACGCGTAGCTGGCAAACAGATAGGTGGAGTTGCGCAGCACCCGGCTCAGAATGCGATCCTGCCGCCAGTTGCCCACCACCCACCGCTTCATTCCGTGATCACCTGACTCGCCCAGTGACGCTCCGCCTGGTACCAGTCCACCAGGTTTTGCATCCCCTGGCGCAAATTAACCTGCGGTTCCCACCCCAGCAGGCGGCGGGCCTTGCTCACGTCCGCCAGGTTCGCCAGCATATCCGCCTTGTGGAAGGGTCGGTGCACCACTCTGGCCTTGCACCCGATCAGGTCCTCTAACTGCGCGATCATGTCGTTCATCGTGATCGGCTCATGCCCGCCCAGGTTGATAATCTCATAGCCGAGCGGCTTAAGACTCTGGATCGTCCCGCGCGCAATGTCATCAATGTAGGTGAACCCGCGCGACTGCGTGCCATCACCGTTTAAATACACCGGCCGCCCTTCGCGAATCCACTGGACAAAGCGGAACATGACCATATCTGGCCGCCCGGCCGGGCCGTATACCGTAAAATAGCGCACCACCGTGACATCAATCCCGTGCAGGTAGTGGTAAGCGTGACACATTACTTCGGCGGCTTTTTTGCTGGCCGCATAGGGCTGGAGCGGCTTGCTCGAATTCCAATCCTCTGGAGTCGGTTGGGGAGCATCGGCCCCATAGACACTTGAGGTTGACGCCAGCACAAACTTGGGAACGCCGAACTGCCGACAGGCTTCCAGCAGGTTGAGCGTGCCGGTCAGATTGGTATCCACAAACGCCCAGGGGTTTTCTACGCTCGCGCGCACCCCGGCCCGCGCCGCCAGGTTAATGACAGCATCGAAGGGGCCCTGCTCGCTGAACACCTCTTGCAGTCCCACGCGGTCTACAATATCCTGCATCAGGAACGTAAAACCGGGCAGCGGCGTCATCCGCGCCAACCGCCAGTGCTTCAGGCGCACATCGTAGGCATCATTCATATTATCAATGCCCACCACGCCATGCCCGGCCTGCAACAGCAGATCGCACACCTTCGAGGCAATAAACCCCGCCGCGCCCGTCACCAGGTAGCGCGCCATTATAACCTCACCACCTTGGGGTTTCCTTTGCCCAACGCGCCTAAAGCGTTGCGCGTGTCTACAATCAGGTTAGCGGCTTCCAGAATTGCCGGGTAGTCATACTTCTTGTGGTTGGTGATAATCACCACGCAGTCGGCCTGCCGGATGGCGGCATCCAGGTCGCGGACCGATTCCATCTGCCAGCCGTCATGCTCGTGATGAATCCGCGCCACGTAAGGGTCGTGGTACGAAACGTCCGCGCCCTTGGCCCGCAACAGCGCGATCACGTCCAACGCTGGTGACTCGCGCACATCGTCAATATCTGGCTTATAGGCCGCGCCCAGCACCAGTATCTTACTGCCCTTAACCGGCTTGCCGTGATCGTTAAGTGCGTCCTGAATCTTCGAGATCACAAAGCGCGGCATGCCAGTATTGATCTCTGAGGCCAGTTCGATAAACCGCGCGTTGTAGTTGAGCGAGCGCAGCTTCCAAGACAGATACAGTGGATCAATCGGGATACAGTGGCCGCCGATTCCCGGCCCGGGGGTAAACTTCATAAAGCCAAACGGCTTGGTGGCCGCCGCGTCAATCACTTCCCACACATCTATGCCCAGGCGGTTGCACATGATCGCCAGTTCGTTGACCAGGCCCAGGTTAATCATGCGGAAAGTATTTTCCAGCAGTTTCGCCATCTCGGCCACTTCGGTTGAACTCACCGGCACAACGGTTTGCAGTGCCTGACAGTACCAGGCTGAAGCCACTTCGGTGCATTCTGGCGTAATGCCGCCCAGCACCTTGGGGGTGTTGATTGTCGTCCAGTCCGTTCTACCAGGGTCTACCCGCTCTGGCGAGAACGCCAGGAAGAAATCTTTGCCGACTTCCAGTTCCCCGCCGCGCGTGAGTTTTGGCAGCAACAGTTCGCGGGTCGTGCCGGGGTACGTGGTAGATTCCAGAACCACCACCATGCCGGGGTGCATATACTTCGCCAGGTCTTCAGTGGCGTTCACAATGAAAGAGAGGTCTGGGTCGCCGGTCTTGCGCAGGGGCGTCGGCACGCAGATCGAAACCGCGTCCACGCCTTGCAGTGCCGCAAAATCGGTGGTGGCTTCCAGCCGCCCTTCTTTCACCAGCCGCGCAACCGCCGCTGTAGGAACATCTAACACGTAGCTTTCGCCGCGGTTGAGCATATCCACTTTGGGTTGGATTGGGTCTATGCCGATCACTTTAAAACCAGCTTCGGCAAACACTACAGCCAGCGGCAGGCCCACATAGCCCAGGCCCAGCACGGCAACGACCGCGGAGCGGTCAGATAGTCGATTCATCAGGTTCGTTTTAATTGAGTTTTCCATAGTGGTTGTCTCTCCCCCCATATACAGTTGATCACTAGGGGTGAGTTTACCTTATTTTCAGAATAAACTCAACTGCGTCGGCTTATCTTTGGGGAGAGTCCCCCCCTCCTCCGGGTCTGGTTTCTCCTCCGACGCAGATACGTCGAACAGCCCCAGCATCGGCTGTTCTGCGGCAGTCCCGCGCTTGCGCGGCTGGGGCGCGGCGGCGGCTGCGCCCTCTGCCATGCCGCTCGCGCTGGCTTCTGGATGATTAGCGCGCGCCGCTGCGGGCTGGCGTCCGCTTTGCTTCGCCTGGGCGATCCATTCCGGCAGCCGCGCAAAATCACGTTCCAGCGCCGGGCGCAAAGAGGCCTGGTGCAGTGCCGCGGCCGGGTGATACATCGGCACAATCAGCCGCCCACGCACCCAACTTGCCTGGCCGTGAACCTCGCTGATTTTTACATTTGGCAGGAACTTCGCCATCGAAAAGCGCCCCAACGTTACGATGATCAACGGGTTGACGGCCTCAATCTGGCGGTCCAGGTAGCCGCTGCACGCCGCCACTTCTTCGGGCAGGGGGTCGCGGTTACCCGGCGGGCGGCACTTGACCACGTTGGTGATAAATACATCCTTGCGGCTCACACCGGCCTTCGCCAGCAGTTCATCCAGAAAGTTACCCGATGGTCCCACAAAAGGGCGGCCCTCCTCGTTTTCGTAGAACCCCGGGCCTTCCCCAATCAGCATGATTTCGGCGTCCGGCTTCCCCTCGCCTGGCACTGACTTTTTGCGCGAGTGGTACAACTGGCATTTCTTACACTCTGCCGCCTCCGCGGCAATCGCTTCCAAGATTTGCGCCGCATTCACAGGCCTGCTCTCCTATCGGTGGTTCTCAACCATCTGCTTCAACTGTTCCGGCTCCAGCCGCTCCAGCGTCATCAGCAGCGCATCTTCATAATTATCCTGATAATACCTCGGCCGCTCTCCTACGACTACAAACCCAAACTGCTGATACAACGCCTGGGCGGCCAGGTTACTGCGCCGAACTTCCAGATACGCCATGCGCGCCCCGCGCTCATACGCCGCCAACAGGCCGCGCGCCAACAGCCGCCGTCCAATCCCTCGCTGCCGGAAATCTGGGTGCGTTGCCAGCGTCGCCACGTGGGCCTCATCCAGAATCACCCAGATAACCACCATGCCCACTACCAACCGCCGGCCCTTTTGCTCCACTTCGGCCACCCAGTTACACGAGTGGGCGTTTTCAGTTACTTCAAAGCGGTAGGAACGCTCGCTCCACGGCATACTGAACGAGAGCTTATCAATGGCATGAACGCGCTCTACATCGTCCAGCCGCATGGGGCGCAGGATCAATTTCTGACTCTCCAGCGCGCTCATTACCCTGGAATCGCCTCCGCCACATGCAGGTAGATGGGCGCCAGCGTCACCACATCGTCTACCTGCCCGGCCTTCCACCGCTCCCAGGCGATCTCGGCCAGGTAGCCCGGCCGCCGCAGCGATTGGGCCGGCGAAAGCAGCGTCACATTTTTCCGCTTGCGCGCCAAAATCTGGCGCTCGGCGGCTCCCAGCTCCCCCGCCACCAGAGTCGGTTTGGTGATCTTCTGCGAAAGCTCCTCCACCGTCACCATCTGAGGCTCGCTCTGGGCCTGCCAGCGGTCGTCCTGCACCCGGTACCATACCACCGCCAGCCGCCCGCGCCCTGCTTGCAAGACAGCCGCCAGGGGCATCGTTCCCGGCGCGCCGCCGGTCGGCACGCCCGCCGCCAGCGCATCCAGCGTTGGCACGCCCACCACTGGGATTTTCAACGCCAGCGCCATACCCTTCACCAACGCCAGCCCAATCCGCAGGCTGGTAAAAGACCCCGGTCCCAGCGCCGCGCCCAGGGCCTGCAAATCCGCCGGGCGCGCACCGCACCGCTCTAACACTTCATGCACTGCTGGAGATAGTTCTACCGTGTGGTGGCTGCGCGACTGCCACGTCATTTCACACAGCACCCGCACGCCATCATACAGCGCCAGCCCCACCATCTGCGTAGAGGTATCCACTGCCAGCAGCATCCGCCTACCCTCCAAAAACCCGCTTGCGGAAATCCGCCAGCACTTCGTCAAAACGCTCACCCTGACTGGTAAACACCATGCCGCGCTGTTCGTCGGCAATGTAGCGCATCCGCACCCACAGACACTCTTTGGGCAAAACCGCCTGGATGCGCTCCGGCCACTCCACCAACAGCGGCCCGCCAGCCAGCATCAATTCCAGGTCCAGGTCTTCCGCCTCCAAGGCGCTCCCCAGCCGGTAAGCGTCCAGGTGATACAGCCGCCCCCCGTCTGCCCGCCGGTACATGTTTACCAGCACAAACGTTGGGCTAGAAACTGCATCCAACGACCCCCAACCCTGAGCAATGCCCTGAACAAAGGTGGTTTTGCCAGCCCCCAGGTCTCCTGAAAGGCATATCACGTCGCCCGGTTCCAACAGCGCGCCCAAACGCGCCCCCAACCGGCGAGTCTGTTCGGGACTGCGGCTAAAAAATTCCAAAGTGCGCGCGTCGAGGATTGGCATAAGGCTATTATATCCGAACCCGAATTTACTCTGCTATCCGCCCTGCGGCTAATCCACCTGTGGGCAGATCTGCTGCATTAGCAGCCGCGCGATCTGCCGCGCCGCCTGCGGGCGCGCTAGCCGCCGGCACACCTGAGCGGCCTGCTGACGCTCAGCGGGGTGTTCCAGCCAGCGGCGCAGTGCATCCACCACCTCTTTGGGCCGCGGCGCCCACACCCCCGCCCCGTGATCTACCACGTAATCAACGTTCCCTTCTTCCTGACCGTTCAGACGGCTGTAGAGGATCATCGGCAGGCCGGCGATAAACGCCTCGCAGATTGTACCCGGCCCTGCTTTGGTCACCAGAATATCTGCCGCGCGCATAAAATCGGGCATCTCCTGCACAAAACCATGCACCACCGTGGGGGTTCTCCAGGCGTACCGTTCGAGGCGCTCCTTCAGCTTGTGGTTGCGGCCCGCCACGATCACCAGCGCCACCGGCAGACGCGCCGCGTCAATCGCCCGGGCGGTCAATTCCAGCGGCCCCATCCCCTCGCCGCCGCCTACCAGCAGCACCACTGTGCGATCCTGCGGCCACCCCAGTTTTTGGCGCGCCGCGCACGGGTCTCCCACCGGCTGGCAAAAACGCTCGGCCACCGGCAGACCGATCACCGTCATTCGCTCTGGCGCAACTCCGTATTTCACCCCGCGTTGAAAAGCGATGTCGGTTGGCACAATCACCCGGTCAGCCCGGTTAGAATACCAAAAGGCGTGGGTGGTAACCAGGTCGGTCACCACCGTCACAAACGGCGTCTGGGCCTCAGCGCGGGCCAGCGCCCACGCCATAGGGGCGTTAATCAACTGGTGGACGGAGACGATCAGGTCGGCGGGGTGCTCTGCAATCAGCCGCTGCACCCCCTGGCGGATGTAAGGCCACAACATCTGATAAAACAGGCGCGTCCGGCGCGGCCCATCGCTGAGGTGAAAGCCCGCGCCAAACACGCGCGGCATCCGCGACAGGGTCGGGTAAATATCGGGCGCGCGGTGAAAGGGCGGCGGCGCGTACTGCCGGAAGATATCCACCATTTCCTGGGTCGTCTGGCCCGGATACTCCAGTTCCAGCGCCTCAATCATGGCATTAGCCGCGCTGCGATGCCCACCCCCCGTATCGGAGAACAAAAAAACGATGTGCGGCCGCTCACGTCTGACCGGAACCACCCCTGCCAGGCTCATGGGAACCTCTCGCTTGGATTTTTTTTACACGGCGGGCCAGCTCGCGCCGCGGCAGCAGCACCTGCCGCCCGCACGTCAGGCACTCCAGGCCAATATCGGCCCCTAACCGGACAACTTTCCACTCTCGCCCACCGCACGGGTGCGCTTTGCGGAGTGTGACGAGGTCTTCCAACTGCAAATCTGGTAACACGAGAAAATTATACCATTGCCAATCCCTTAAATTTCAAAAATTGCCCCCTTGACAATCCCCCCTTCTCCGTGCTAAACTCTGCTCGTTGGTTAAAAATCTTTAATCTCTAAGAAGGAAAAAGCCGAATGGCAAAGTTTACCGATCTTTCTATTGCTCGCAACGCCTACGCCGTCATTGGTGGTGGGGTTGCCGTTCCTTCTCGGAGTGCGCCTGTTCCCAGGTAAACCAGGTCAGTGCAGACTGACGGCCACGGGTGCGCTCCAGGCTCCGTGGCCGTTTTATTTTCAAGCCCAGCAAAGGCCACGGATTGTCACAAAACCCGTGGCCTTTTTCATTAACCTCTGCGCAAGCAGTACTGTGAACCCCCAACGCCTCGCGGGGGTCTTATGGAGAAGAAATGTTGTCTCTTGGCACAAACACATCCTCACGGACAGCCGGAATGATGGTCAGATGTCCACAGGCCGCACGCGGTTCTGTTACAGCAACAGGCAGCAGGTCCACGGAAGGGAGAAGTCAGAAAGATGAAATTAAAACCGTTGTTTGAAAGCCAAAATTTGCGCCTTACGTCCATTGACCTCGACAAAGACTCGCAGGTAATCGCCTCATGGACGTATGATCTGGATATTGCCCGCCGCCTGCGGGAAGAGCCGGCCCGCCCGCTGCCGGCCTTCGAGGTCAAGAAAATCTACGAGAAATGGCAGAAAGAGGCCGAAGATAACAAGCAGTTCCTCTTTGCCATCCGCCGGCGCGACGATGATGCCGTCTTGGGCGTGGTGCGCATCGCCCACATTGCCTGGGTACACGGCGCGGCCTTCCTCGACCTGATCTTAGGCAGTCCGCAAGACTGGCAAGCCTGCGCCCGCGAAGCTCTCGAACTGGCGCTCCGCTACGCATTCGATGAACTCAGCCTGTTCCGCGTTACCGCAGTCGTGGCCGAGCATAACCAGGCCGCTAAAGACCTCTTCCACCAGGCCCATTTCACCCTGGAGGTGCGCCAGCGCGAGGCCATCTATTGGAACAAGCGCTCGTGGGATAAGCTCTGGTTTGGCCTGCTCCGCCCCGAGTGGAAAATGCAGCAGATGGCGGAGGTCAACGCATGAACGCCGAAAAATTCGCCGGAAAACTGGTGCGTTTGGCCGTATTGGACCCTGAAAAGGACTCAGAATTGTGGGCGCGTTGGAACCGCGACAGCGAATACCAGCAGTTGCTCGACTGGGGGCCGTCGAAATTGTATTCTCCGGCCCAAGCGCGTGAGTGGATCGAGAAAGGGAACGCCGGGTCGTTTACCTTCTCGATCCACTCTCTCGCGGATGACCGCATTGTCGGTTTCATTGATCTGGATGGCATCAACTGGACCGCTGGAGATGGCTGGCTGGGTGTGGGCATTGGCGAGCGCGAGTATTGGGGGAAGGGCTACGGAAGCGATGCAATCCAGATCTTGCTGCGCTTTGCTTTTGAAGAACTGAACCTGAAGCGCATCTCGTTGAATGTTTTTGAATATAACGAGCGGGCGATTAAATGCTACGAAAAGCTGGGGTTCCAGCACGAAGGCCGGCAGCGCCAGCTCCTCAACCGTTTTGACCGCCGCTGGGATATGCTCTATATGGGCATCTTGCGCAGCGAGTGGGAAGCCAAAAATTCATCGAATTGAAAGAAGAAAGGAAATCAGCCATGGCTCTCTTGCAGAAAGTCAACGTTCCCACCGAATTTGCCGGCGGCTATCGCATCCGCCCGGTCACGCTGGAGGATGCCGCCGCCGCGGCGGGGTTGTTTAACCTGTATTCTCAGTGGCAGACCGGCGAAAACCAAACCTCAGTGGAAGATCTGCGCCTGGAATGGCAGGAACCCGGCTACATCCTCGAAGAGAACACCTTAGCGGTGTGGGATGCGCAGGGCCAGATGGTAGCCTACATGGAATTTTATGACAGAGGCGAACCCCATGCTGTGTTGTTCTGCTGGGGGCTGGTCCATCCCGATCACCAGGGCAAGGGGTTAGGCGGCCTGCTGCTTGATTGGGCAATCGAGCGGGCCAGGCAGAACGTTGAGCTTGCGCCTGAAGGCGCGCGCGTCGTACTGCACCACAGCTTCCTCAGCACCAATCAGCGCGCCGCCGAACTCTTCACCGGGCGCGGCTTTCATCACGTCCGCAGTTATTACCGCATGCGCATTGATCTGGATACGCCCCCTGCTCAGCCGGTCTTGCCAGAAGGCATTACCATCCGAAGCATCACGCGCGGCGAAGAACGCATGGCAATTGCTGCCGTTTATGATTCCTTCCGCGATCACTGGGGCTTCGTTGAAGAACCCTTTGAACAGTATTATCAGCGCTGGATGCACCGCCTGGAGAACGACCCCCGCTACGACCCCTCGCTATATTTTGTCGCTATGGATGGGGATGAAGTAGCCGGCGTGTCATTGTGCTACGATCACCTGGAGATGGACCCCGACATGGCGTGGGTCGGAACCCTGGGGGTGCGGCGGGCATGGCGCAAGCGCGGCCTGGGGATGGCTCTGCTGCTGCACTCTTTCAATGAGTTTTACCGGCGCGGCAAGCCGCGTGCGGGGTTGGGCGTAGACGCCTCCAGCCTGACCGGGGCCGTGCGCCTCTATGAAAAGGCCGGCATGTACGCTTCTCGCACCTACACCGCCTACGAATTAGAACTGCGCCCCGGCCGGGATCTGATGACCCAATCCGTTTAGCGCCTGGGCGCAAACCTGGCGGCAAGAGGGGAGTATTAGGCGCGCGATGCGCGCCTAATACTCCCCTCTTCCTTTTAGAAAAGTTATAGAATTTGAATTTCCCTACTTGACATTTGAAAAAAAACCGCTAGAATTGGTGTAGATTTGACACAAACAGGCGGGCGTCCGCACAACCTTACGCGGTTCTCCCGCTAAATTTTAACAGTGTATTTAGTGTACTTATTACACAAAGGAGATTGAGATGACTGCTCCCCCCAATCCGCTCGTTCAAAATTCTCTCCCTTACCTCCACTTCCTCGAAAGCTGGATGGCCCAACTGCCCCCGCTTTCCATCGCCGAAGCCGTTCCAGACCCGGCCCGGGCTGCGGTCATCTCGGTTGACATCATTAACGGTTTTTGCTACGAGGGTCCCCTCGCCAGTCCGCGCGTCGCTGGGATCGTCGAGCCAATTGCCCAACTCTTTAAGCGCGCCTGGGATCACGGCGTGCGTCACATCCTCCTCACCCAAGACACTCACGAGCCAGCCGCCGTCGAATTCGCCCAATTCCCCCCGCACTGCATCCGCGGCACCAGCGAGGCTGAAACCGTCGGCGCGTTTAAAGCCCTGCCGTTCTTTGACCGCATGGTTGTGATGGAGAAAAATTCTATTTCTTCGGGTCTAAATACCGAGCTGGCGGCCTGGCTGGAAGATCATCCCGAAGTGGATACCTTTATCGTGGTGGGTGACTGCACCGACCTGTGCACTTATCAGCTCGCCATGTACCTGCGGCTGGATGCCAACGCCCGCCAGCTAAACCGCCGAGTCATTGCCCCGGCTGACTGCATTCAGACGTACGACCTGCCGGTTGATACCGCCCTGCAAATTGGGGCTGTTCCCCACCCCGGCGACCTGCTCCACGCGGTGTTCCTGCACCACATGCTCCTCAACGGCGTCGAAGTCGTCGCCGGCATTCGCTAACAGGATATTCCCATGACTACTCAAGCCATCTCCTACGAAGAAGCCATTCAAGCGATTGGCTTTGGGCGCTTCCAAACCAAACTAATGATCCTGTGCGGCCTGGGTTGGGCCGCCGATGCCATGGAAGTGCTGCTGATCTCGTTTGTGCTGCCGGCCGCCGGCGAAGAATGGGGCCTCACCCCCGAACAACGCGGTCTGTTAGGCACAGCCATCTTCCTGGGCATGTTGGCCGGGGCGCTGGTGTGGGGCCGTCTCAGCGATTTGATCGGGCGCAAGGTTGGCTTCATCAGCACCATCGCCATTGACTCGGTTTTTGGGCTGCTCTCGGCCTTCTCGCCATCCTTTGCCTGGCTCGTCATCCTGCGCGCCCTCACCGGCTTTGGCGTGGGCGGCACCCTGCCGGTGGATTACAGCATCTTCGCCGAATACCTGCCCTCGGCCAAACGCGGACGCTACCTGGTACTGCTCGAAGCCTTCTGGGCGCTGGGCGCCGTATTGGCCGCCGGGCTGGCCTGGCTGCTCGTCCCCACGGTTGGCTGGCGCTGGCTGTTGGCCGTCTCGGCCATCCCCGGCATCATCATCTTCTTCATCCGCCGCGAGATTCCCGAATCTCCGCGCTACCTGCTGGTCAACGGCAAGACCGAACAGGCCCGTCAGGTGCTGGAGAAGGTGGCGGCGGAAAACGGCGTCAAACTGCCGGATCGCCCGCTCCTGCCGGTGGCTCATATCCCTTCGCGCACGCAAGACCTGCTCCGGCCTGGTCTGCGCCGCACCACCCTGCTGCTGTGGCTGATGTGGTTTGCCATCTCGTTGGGGTACTACGGCACGTTCACCTGGCTGCCCAACTTCTTCCGCGCCAGCGGCATGGCCCTGCTGCCCGTCTACCAGAACAGCTTCATTCTGGCGCTGGCGCAGCTGCCCGGTTATTTCTCTGCCGCCTACCTGGTTGAAAAATGGGGGCGCCGCCGCACCCTGGCCTTCTACCTGATCGCCAGTGGAGTCTTCACTTATCTCTTTGCCGTCGCCACGTCCACCAGCGTATTGGTCGCCATGGGTATCTGGATGTCCTTCTTCACCCTGGGGGCGTGGGGCGCGCTCTACGCTTACACTCCCGAAGCCTACCCCACCAACCTGCGTGGGACGGGCATGGGCGCCGCTTCTGGCTGGACGCGCATTGCCGGAGCGATTGCCCCGCCGCTTGGCGCGGCCCTGATGGGCAGTTCGGTCAGTCTGGTTCTGCCGCTGACGGTCTTTGCCATCGCCTTTATCATTGCCGGCGGCGCGGCCCTCAGCCTCCCCGTCGAGACCGCCGCTCAACCCCTGGCCGATACCCTCTAAGGGATCGCGTTCCGAACGGCGTGTCCACTGGGGTTGCTCCGCAGTGGACACGCCGTTCAATCAAACGGCTCTCCACATGAATACTCCCCTGCTCTATGAAATCATCGGCTACGCGGCCTCTATCCTGGTCGCGGTTTCCTTAATGATGAGTTCTATTCTCAAGCTGAGGCTCATCAACCTGGTGGGGGCACTGTTCTTCACCGCCTACGGCCTGCTGATTGGCGCTTACCCGGTGGCGGCGGTTAACTTCTTTATCGTCCTCATTGACCTCTATTACCTGAACCAGATGCGCTCCGCGCGCGAGTTCTTCCGCCTGCTCGAAGTTTCGCCTTCGTCTGAATACCTGCGTTACTTCCTCAATTACTACCGTCAGGACATCCTCAAATTCCAGCCGGGCTTTGCGCTCGAACCGGGCGGCCAGCACCTGGCCTTTTTCGTACTGCGCAACCTCATCCCCGCCGGGTTGATCATCGGCGAGCTGCGCGATGGCGACTGCCTGTACGTGGAGCTTGACTACGCCATCCCCGGCTATCGTGATTTTAAAATGGCCCGCTTCGTCTTTCACGATCAGGCCGCGGCCCTGCGCGCGCGGGGCATCCACAAAATCTACTCCCCGCCGGGCGCTCCGGCCCATACGCGCTACCTGGAACACATTGGCTTTGTCCGTGAAGTAACACCCGCCGGCCAGATTCTCTACCGCCTGACGTTATAACGGCCTTATAATTTTCTCTGCTTCGCGAGGTTATATTTTCCCCGTCCGATTTCAGGCGCAGCAAGATTCCGCCTATCCCTTCATGATTGGAGATCCTCCATGACCTTCCCTCAACTCAACAGTGACCTGCTTCTCTCTCGCCTGGAACACCCTTCCCAAAAGGGCCCGCGCCAGATCCGCATGGTGCTGGATACCGACACTTATAATGAGATTGACGACCAGTTCGCGGTGGCCTATGCCCTGCTCTCTCCAGAGCGCCTTAAAGTTGAAGCCATCTATGCCGCGCCGTATCATAACAACCGTTCTTCTGGCCCAGGCGACGGCATGGAAAAGAGCTACGATGAGATTCTGCGCCTGCTTAACCGCCTGAAGGTTCCCTCCGCTGGCTTCGTCTTTCGCGGCTCCACCACTTACCTGAGCGGGCGGAGCGAGCCAGAGCGCAGTCCCGCCGCACTGGACCTGATTGAAAAGGCCCTGGCCTCTCCTGAAGGCGACCCTCTTTACGTTGTGGCGATTGGCGCTATCACGAACGTCGCCTCGGCCATCCTGATCGAGCCAGAGATTATCCGCCGCATCGTGGTTGTCTGGCTGGGGGGGCAGCCCCACTGGCTGCACTTCGCCACCGAGTTCAACCTGATGCAAGATAAGCGCGCTTCACAGTTGATGTTCGACTGCGGCGTCCCGCTGGTGCAAATCCCCTGTCAGGGCGTGGCTTCGCACCTGCTCACCACCGTGCCTGAGCTAGAGAGCGCCCTCCAGGGCCGCAATGCCATCAGTAATTTCCTGCTCGAGCGCTTCTGCGAGTACCACGAGGATCACTTCGCGTGGGCCAAGGAAATTTGGGATATTTCTTCCATTGCTTACCTGCTCGATGAGCAGTGGGTTCCCGCGCGGGTGAAGCCCAGCCCCATCCTGACGGACGATCTCACCTGGGAAGCCCCCCCGACCGGGCGCCACGCTATGAAAATGGCCTGGGCGCTGCACCGCAACCCGATCTTCCGTGATCTGTTCTTAAAACTGCAAGCCGTAAAAGATTAACAGAACGCCTTCCACAACTCTCTTGGGTCGGCATCCTTCTTTGTTATTTTGCGCTACAATACAGATATCGCGGCTTTTGGGGGCCTCGTCCATTCCTGGGGCCGCGGTATCTCTTTTGAAAAGCCGCTCATGGAGGATTGCGATGAAAGTGCTTTTTATTGGTGGAACCGGAATCATCAGTTCCGCGTGTTCCCGGCACGCAGTGGAACGCGGTTATGATCTCTACCTGCTGAATCGGGGCAAAACCACTTCGCGCCCCATTCCAGAAGGTGCATACATACTGCCCGGCGATATCCGCGACCCGGCTTCGGCCCGCGCCGCCCTGCATGGACACAGCTTTGACGTAGTGGTCAACTGGATCGCCTTTACCCCAGAGCATATCCGGCTGGACCTGGAGCTGTTTAGCGGGTCCGTTGGGCAGTACATCTTTATCAGTTCGGCCTCCGTTTACCAGACGCCCCCCGCCGCGCTGCCGATCACCGAATCCACCGTACTGGATAACCCGTACTGGCAGTACTCGCGCAACAAAATTGCCTGTGAAGAGATGCTCGTCAAAGCCTACCGCGAAAGCAAGTTCCCCATCACCATTGTGCGCCCTTCACACACCTACGATAAAACCCTGCTGCCTTTCCAGGGCGGGTTTACCGAGGTCGACCGGATGCGCAAGGGCAAAAAGGTGGTGGTACACGGCGACGGTACATCCATCTGGACGCTGACGCACCACGAGGATTTCGCGCTGGGCTTCACCGGGCTGTTGGGCAACCCCCACGCCATCGGCGAGGCTTTCCACATCACCAACGACGAATGGCTGACCTGGAACCAGATTTACGAGATCGTCGCCCGCGCCGCCGGAACCACCGCGCAGATGGTTCATATCCCCTCTGAAGTGATCGCCGCCTACGACGCCAATTGGGGCGCTTCTTTATTGGGCGACAAGGCCCACAGCATGATCTTTGATAACTCCAAGATTAAGCGAGTGGTGCCAGAGTTCCGGGCGGTGATTCCATTTGCGCGCGGAGCGGAAGAAATTATGGCCTGGTACGATGAAAACCCGGCCCGCCAGAAGATTGACGAACATATAGACAGCCTGATGGATCAGATGATCGCGGATTACGAAGCCATCCTTTCCAAGAAAACCCGCTCATGAACATCCTCTACCTGCATTCCCACGATACGGGGCGCTACATCCAACCCTACGGCTACCCCGTACCCACCCCACACCTGCAAAAACTGGCC
The DNA here is from genome assembly GCA_034434155.1 of Anaerolineaceae bacterium. Classification (GTDB taxonomy): domain Bacteria; phylum Chloroflexota; class Anaerolineae; order Anaerolineales; family Anaerolineaceae; genus DSYU01. Next base: position 22,730 of record DAOUAC010000146.1, on the reverse strand, counting down.
GAAGAAGGCGTTTTATTTCGGCAGGCGTTTTGCGCCGCGCCCACCTGCTCGCCAAGCCGGGCGGCCCTGCTGACGGGCATGGCTCCGCACAGCAACGGCATGTTGGGGCTGGCGCACTTTGGCTTTGAGCTCAACGATTATCGCCAGCACATCATTCACACGCTGCGCGCCGCCGGGTATTACAGCGCCCTGGCGGGAATGCAGCACATTGACAGTTGGAAGAAATCCGGCGCGCCGCCGGGGAGCCGCATCGGCTATGACGTTATCCTCACCGCCGAAGATATGCGGCAGGGGAAAGGGTATTCCACCGTTGAGCAGCGCGCCATCGAGTTCCTGCGCAATCACCCCCCCCAGCCTTTCTTCCTATCCGTCGGCTTTGAGGAAACCCACCGCGAATTTCCCGAACCTGCGCCAGATATTCAACCCGGCTATCTGCGTCCGCCCGCCCCTCTGCCCGACACCCCCGAAACCCGCCGCGATATGGCCGGCTTTATCACCTCGGCCCGCAGTCTCGACCATAAGATGGGTCAGGTCCTGGCCGCGCTGGATGAAACCGGCCTGGCCGCCAATACCCTGGTCATTTGCACCACCGATCACGGCATTGCCTTTCCATCTATGAAGTGCAACCTGACCGATCACGGAATCGGGGTCATGCTCATCCTGCGCGGGCCGGGCGGCTTTACAGGCGGTAAAGTCAGTGATGCCCTGGTCTCACACATTGACCTGTTCCCGACCATCTGCGAACTGGTTGGGATCGAAAAGCCTGCCTGGCTGCAAGGGCGTTCACTCCTGCCGCTGGTGCGCGGCGAGGCCGAGGAAATCCACGAGGCCATCTTCAGCGAAGTGACTTTCCACGCCGCCTATGAACCCATGCGCGCCGTCCGCACCCGGCGCTGGAAGTACATCCGCCGCTTTGAAGACCGCCCCGGCCCGGTGTTACCCAACACCGATGACAGCCCTTCTAAAACGCTGTGGATGACGCACGGCTGGCGCAGCCGCCCGCCGGCGATGGAACAACTCTATGACCTGATCTTCGACCCCAACGAAGCCCATAACCTCGCCGATGACCCGGCCTATGCGCCCATCCGCCTGGAGATGGAAGAGCGCCTGCACGCCTGGATGACTGCCACCAACGACCCGCTCCTGCATGGCCCCATTTCTTGGCCGGAAGGATTTACCCGCGTACCGGCAGATCGGATCTCTCCAACCGAGCAGGAAGTATTCTAAGTGCCAAAAGCGCAGGTTTCTTTGGAAATTGCCTTACCTAACCGCCCTCATTTAATGTAGACTTAGGTTTAATCGTCGTGATTGGACTTCCGTCTCTGTTTACTGTCAACTTCTTGGAGAAAAAGACATGAATGAATTCCCTCGCACAATTGTCGGCGGCGTAAGCCTGCCCCGCCTGCTGATCGGCACAAACTGGTTCCTGGGTTACTCTCACACCAGCCTTGCCAAAGACAAGTTCATCAAATCTTACCAGAACCGCGATTCTATCGCCCGCATTCTGGCCGTATTCCTGGAAAGCGGCATTGACGCCGTAATGGGCCCGCCTTCGCCCCTGCTGGAAGAAGCCATCCAGGAGGCCGAAAACCGCTCTGGGCATGCCATCATCCGCATTCTTACCCCGATCTTCAACATCGTTCCCGGCGGCGACCCCAAAAGCGAGCCGCAGGTCATGATGGATTACTGCAAAAAGCTGAATGCCACCTTCTGCATGCCCCATCAGGCCGTGACCGATGCCCTGTTAGACCGCATGACCGGCACGATCCGCGACCTCGACAAATACACTGCCATGATCCGCGAGCGCGGCATGATCCCCGGCCTGTCTACCCACATGCCCGAAGCAGTGGTTTATGCTGACCGCATGGGCGCGGACGTCGAAACTTACATCCAAATCTACAACGCCGCCGGGTTTATGATGCAGGTCGAGGCCGACTGGGTACAGCGCATTATCCAGAATGCCCACAAGCCGGTGATGACGATTAAGCCGCTGGCCGCTGGCAAACTACTGCCCATCGTAGGCATGTCCTTCGTGTGGAGCACCATCCGCCCGCAGGATATGGTGACGATTGGCACGACCACGCCCGACGAGGCCCGCGAAATCATTGACCTCTCACTCAGCCTGCTCAACCAGCGTTCGGTGGAACTCGAACTTCAAAAAACCCGCTCCAAAAGCTCTTTGAGCTAAAAAACGGGGATGTGTGGGCAATAACGCCCACACATCCCCTATCATATTGCCAGATAGGAACCGCATGAATCAATCGAACGATCCATCCGGCGAACAGGAGCGCCCAGACGAGGCGCACTCTCTGCCGCCTGCTCCAGAACCCGAAAATCACGAGCCGCAAACTCAGGCCGAAGCCCAGGCGGAATTACCCGCCTTTACCCTCCAGGACCTTTCAGAGCCGCTGCGCCAGGGCTTTTTGCGTCAGGGCTGGACGGACCTGATGCCCGTTCAGGCCCGCGCCATTCCCTACATCCTTGCCCACCGCGACCTGATGATCCAATCGCGCACCGGCAGCGGCAAAACCGGCGCTTACCTCATCCCCATTTTAGAGCGCATCCACCCAGATCAGAGCGCCACTCAGGCCCTGGTGCTGGTGCCGACCCGCGAACTGGCCCTACAGGTGGCCCACGAAGCCGAAGTATTGAGCAGCGCTATGCCGGTGCGCGTCGCCGCCGTTTATGGGGGCGTTGGCTACCGCGAACAACTAGAAGCCCTGCGGGCGGGCGCGCACCTGGTCATTGGCACGCCGGGGCGCATTCTCGATCATCTCTTGCGCCGCTCGTTGTCGCTGGATAAACTGCGCATCCTGGTCTTTGACGAAGCCGATCGCATGCTTTCGATGGGTTTTTACCCAGACATGAAGCGCGTGCAGCGCTACCTGCCGGACCGTCCCATCAATACCTACATGTTCTCGGCCACGTATCCGCCGCGCGTGCTGGCCCTCGCCAACGAGTTTATGCGCAAGCCCGACTTTCTCAACCTGTCGAGCGACCACGTTCATGTCACCGAGACGGAGCATGTTTTTTACACCGTCCCCGGCATGGATAAAGAGCGCAGCCTGGTGCGGATCATCGAAATTGAGAACCCGGCCTCCGCCCTGATTTTCGCCAACACCCGCGAGCGGGTTCATTTTGTCAACGTCATCTTGCAGCGTTACGGCTACCACTCTGATGAACTCAGTTCAGATTTGTCGCAGGCGGCCCGCGAAGAGGTCATGGCGCGCATCCGCCAAGGGCAACTGCGTTTTCTGGTTGCTACCGACGTGGCGGCGCGCGGCATTGACCTGCCGGAGCTTTCACATGTGATCCTGTACGAGCCGCCCGAAGAGATGGAAGCCTACATCCACCGGGCCGGGCGTACCGGGCGGGCCGGAGCCAGCGGAACAGCCATCTCGCTGGTCAATTCCCTCGAAAAAGTCGAGCTGATGCGCATTGCCAAGCGTTATGGCATCCAACTGCAAGAGCGTCCCGTGCCAACCGATGAGGAAGTGCAGCAGGTGGTGGCCCAACGCACTCAAGCCCTGCTCGAAGCCCGCCTGCGCAGCCGCGACCGGCTGCAAGTGGAGCGGATGCAGCGCTTTTTGCCCTTCCTGCGCACTCTGGCCGAGGATGAAGAGGCGATGAACGGGGTCGCCATGCTGCTGGATGATTTTTATCATCAGGAATTTCATACCGCCCAACTGCCAGAGATCACCGGCGCGCCGCCCGCCGAACCGGCCAGGGCGCAGCCCAAGAGCGGGCCGCGCCGCACGCGGTCCGCGCGGCGCGGAGCCAGCCGCGGGGAGAGCGAGCGCGCCAGCGGGCCTAAGCCGCCGACCGGCGAAGCCGAAAGCGCCGCTCCGCCCGGTGAATCGGCCTCTAGCCCTGAACACGCCGCGCGCAGAAGGCGGCGGCGCCCGCGCGGACGGCGCGCCGGAGGCGCCGCTCCGCCGGCCTGATCTTTCCTTTGCGCAAAAACTCAATCTGACAGGAGAACCACCATGTATACCGCAGCAGAAGATCGTTACAGCAAAATCCAGTACCGCCGCTCTGGGCGCAGTGGGCTTAAGCTCCCGCTCGTTTCGTTGGGATTGTGGCATAACTTTGGCGGGGTTGATACCCGCGAAAACGCCCGTGCCATGCTCCGCACCGCCTTCGACCTGGGCATCACCCATTTTGACCTCGCCAACAATTACGGCCCGCCGCCCGGCTCGGCGGAAGAGACTTTTGGCGCAATCATGGCGCAGGATTTCAGGCCCTACCGCGACGAACTGATTATTTCTACCAAGGCCGGGTACTGGATGTGGAACGGCCCTTACGGCGAATGGGGCTCGCGCAAATACCTGGTAGCGAGCTGTGATCAGAGCCTGAAGCGCATGGGGCTGGATTATGTGGATATCTTCTACTCTCACCGCCCCGACCCCGAAACGCCTCTCGAAGAGACGATGGGCGCGCTCGATTACATCGTCCGCTCTGGACGAGCGCTGTATGTGGGCATTTCTAACTACAACCCCGAAATGACCCGCCAGGCGGCGCAAATCCTGCGCCAGTTAGGGACTCCCTGCCTCATTCACCAGCCCTACTACAATATGTTTGGCCGCTGGATCGAAGAAGGTCTCACCCAGGTGCTGGAAGAAGAAGGGATTGGCTGCATCCCATTCTCGCCGCTGGCCCAGGGCCTGCTGACCGACCGCTATCTGAAAGAGATCCCCCCCGATTCGCGCGCCGGCAAGCCGGGCACGTTCCTCAAGAAAGAGCAGGTGACCGAGGAACAAATTGGCAAAGTGCGCAAGCTGAACGAAATCGCCCAGGCACGCGGGCAAACGATGGCGCAAATGGCAATCGCCTGGGTTTTACGCCTGCCGCAGATCACTTCGGCGCTGATTGGGGCCAGCCGCCCACAGCAGATCACCGACATTGTGAGCGGGTTAAACAACCTGACATTCTCGCAGGAAGAACTGGATCGCATTGACGCGATCCTGGCCGGAAAGCCGGTGGATTGAGCGTTACGATTTCGTTGGGATGTTCACATGAAAAATATCGTCATCACCGGCAGTACGCGTGGAATTGGTTATGGTCTGGCCGATGCTTTCTTAGCGCGCGGCTGCGGGGTGGTTGTGTCGGGGCGCAGTCAGGCCGGGGTCGAACAGGCTGTGGCACAGCTCGCCCGCCGGCACGACCCGGCGCGCATCCTCGGCCAGCCCTGTGACGTGACCGTCTATGAGCAGGTGCAGGCCCTGTGGGACACAGCGGCGCGGCACTTTGGGCAGGTGGACATCTGGATTAACAACGCTGGCCTGGCCCAGATTCTGACCAGCTTTTGGGACCTGGCTCCCAGCCAGATGCAGGAAGTCGTTGACACAAACGTTTTAGGGACGATGTACGGCAGCAAGGTGGCCCTGTTGGGGATGAAAAAACAGGGCTTTGGCAGCCTGTACAACATGGAAGGGTACGGCAGCCGCGGGCGGCGCATGACCACCGGCCTGACTCTGTACGGCAGCACCAAAGCCGCGATTGCCTTTCTAAACGACTCGCTGGTGGATGAGCTGAAAGGCGGCCCCATCATCATGGGCATGCTGCGGCCCGGCATGGTGGCGACGGACATGCTCTATAACCAGCGCACGGGCGATACGGCCGATTGGGAACGCTCCAAACGGGTGTTTAACATCCTGGCCGACCGCGTAGAGACAGTGGCCCCCTGGCTGGCCGACCGGATTTTAAGTAACCAGCAACACGGCGCGCAGATTTCCTGGTTGACGCCTGGGAAGGTCTTATGGCGATTCCTGAGCGCGCCGTTTATTAAACGCCAGGTAATGGAATAGGGATTATGGAATATCGCTTTTTAGGCAAAACGGGCATCAAAGTTTCTAAATTGTGTTTTGGGACGATGTCTTTCGGCGGAGACGCCGACGAAGAGACCTCGGCGGCCCTGTTCCGGCGCTGCCGTGACGCCGGGATCAACTTTTTTGACTGCGCCAACACCTATGCAGGGGGCCGGTCGGAAGAAATCTTAGGGCGGCTGATCGCCGACTGCCGCGAGGAAGTGGTGATCACCAGCAAAGTGTACTTTCCCATGGGCCAGGGTGAAAACCGCTCTGGGGCGTCGCGCCGCAACATCCTGCTGGCCGCCGAAGCCAGCCTTAAGCGCCTCAATACGCCGTTTATTGACATCTACTTTATCCATCACTTCGACGAGACGACCCCATTAGAAGAAACCCTGCGCGCGCTCGATGATCTGGTTCACCAGGGCAAGGTGATGTACATTGGGGCCAGTAATTTCGCCGCCTGGCAGATCATGAAAGCTCTGGGCATCTCGGAGCGCGAGCATCTGGCCCCCTTTGCCTGCATCCAGCCCATGTATAACCTGGTCAAGCGCCAGGCCGAGGTTGAAATCTTACCAATGGCCGCGGCAGAAAAGCTGGGCGTCATCACCTACAGCCCGCTGGGTGGGGGACTGCTTTCGGGCAAGTACGGGCGCGATAAGCGTCCTGACCAGGGCCGGCTCCTCACCAACCGCATCTACCAGGCGCGGTACGCCGAAGACTGGATGATTGAAACCGCCGAAGCCTTCACCCAGTTTGCCTTAGAGCACGGGTACGACCCCGCCGGGCTGGCCGTGGCCTGGGTGGCCTCTCACCCTGCTGTGACGGCCCCTATCCTGGGAGCGCGCAGTGTGCAGCAGTTGGAAGGTTCGCTAAAAGCCCTGGAGATCGAAATGACCCCCGATCTGCGCGCTGAAATTGCCCGGCTTGCGCCCGAACCGCCGCCCGCCACCGACCGCAGTGACGAGCGCACCCCGGCCTCTTTTGCCCTACGCTGAGGAATGGCCTATGGAACGACAACCGATCCCATTTGAGGCGTTTAACGCCAATGTCATGCACCTGTTCGACCGCCAATGGCTGCTCTTAACCAGCGGCAACTACGCCGGGCGGCAGTACAACGCCATGACCATCAGTTGGGGCAGTCTGGGGTTTATCTGGGGGCGTCCGTTTGTTCAGGTGTTGGTGCGACCGCACCGTTACACTTTTGAATTCATGGAGCGCTACCCCACGTTCAGCGTGTGCGCCTTCCCGCCAGAATACCGCCCGGCCCTTTCTCTGCTGGGAACGCGCTCTGGCCGCGCAGGCGACAAAATCAGCGCCGCCGGGCTGACTCCTGCCCCCGCCGCCTGCATTGAGGCCCCGGTATACGCGGAGGCCGAACTCGTCTTAGAATGCCGCAAAATGTACTGGCAGGACCTGGACCCTGCCCACTTCCTCCTCGCTGACATCGCCAAAAACTACCCCATCCAAGATTATCACCGCCTTTACTTCGGCGAAATCCTGGCAATCGAAGGAACCGCTAAATTCAGGGAAGAAGTATGAAGCTTAAAGACCTCGTGATGAAAAGCCGCAGCTACCGCCGGTTTTATGCGGATCAGCCCATTGACATTCAAACCCTGCGCGAACTGGTAGATCTGGCGCGCCTGTCGCCTTCGGGGGCCAACTTGCAGCCGCTCAAGTACATCCTGTCGTGCGAACCGTCCAAAAACGCCCTTATCTTTCCCACCCTCAAGTGGGCCGGCTACCTGCGCGACTGGCCCGGCCCGGCAGAAGAGGAGCGCCCCACGGGCTACATCATCATTCTGCATGACACTGCTATCACGAAAAACGTGGGGTGCGATCACGGCATCGCGGCCCAGAGCATCTTGTTGGGCGCAGTCGAAAAAGGCCTGGGCGGATGCATCATCGCCTCCATCCAGCGCCCAGAACTGGCCCAGGCGCTCCACATCCCACCGCAGTATGAGATTCTGCTGGTGCTGGCGCTGGGGAGACCCAAAGAAGAAGTGCAAATCGAGCCTGTCGGCCCGGATGGCAGTATTAAATACTGGCGCGACGAGCGTCAGGTTCACCACGTGCCTAAGCGCGCGTTAGAGGATATCATCCTGGATCTATAGCGTCAGGGCGAAAAATGGGATGAGCATTTCACTGCGGCTCATGCCGCCGTGCCGCCCCAACAGCAGGTTATCGCGCGCGCCAAACCACCAGTAAGCGCTGTCCACCTGGGGAACCAGAGTCAGGTCGCCTACCCGGTCTCGAAAGCGCTCGTTCACGCGCGCGCCGAACAACCCGGCGCGTACCGCCTCGCCGGAAGGGATGATCTGAAAGGTCCCCGGCCATTCGCGTTCCACGTAGCGCCTGAACGCGGCCTCTCTGCCGGGGCGCAGGTAAACCACCGGCAGGCGGCCTTCGCCGCTGGGGGGCATCACCAGGCAGTCGAGCAATTTGGGATGGTTGCGCACCTCAAAATGAGGACTGCGCGGGGTGTCGTTGTGGCCGTGATCGGCAGTCAGGATCAACAGCGTATCGCCCCGGCCTGCGGCCCGGCGTTTTTGAACAAAGCGGGCGAACTGGCGGCTAAAGACGGCCAGTTCCAGGCGGGTGCGTTCATCCTTTGGGCCGAACCGGTGCATGATCTCATCCAGGTCGCCCCAGTAGACGTATAAATACCGGCGCTCTTCCACCGGCTCATCCATGACTCTGTCCAGCGTTACCCACAGGTCGCTCTGCGTGCGGAACGGAATAACATCCACCCCTGGGAAGAGCATCTTCGACAGGCCCGAATGGGCAATGCTGGAATGTTGGAAGGCAAAAGGATGTACTCCATGCCTGCGCAGGTGCGGGCCCAGCGTGGGGACGGGCAGGAACGTTTCTGGATTAAAACCGGCCCGGCTCAGACTGCCAACCTCGCCCACGTAGCTGGCCGGGGAATGCAGGATCATGTTGGCAATCAGGCCGTATTCTTTCAGCCAGACCTCATAGGCAAACACGCCATGCTCTGAGGGCGGTACTGCGGTCCACAGGGTGGTCAGCGCAGCGGCGGTGGTGCTGGGAACGATGCTGGTGAGCGGGGCCAACACGGCCCCCTCCGCCGCTGACCGCCAGGCCGCGCCCAACCCATCTTCATCATCCGCGGATAATGCTTCTTCCAGCATACGCAGTCCCAGGCCATCCACCAGCAAGAATACGACCTGCCGAAAATTGCGCGGCCAGCGGTTGAAAATCTCTGGAGCCAATGGCGCGGCCCCAAAGGGCGGCGCGCCCAGCCACTGACAGACGCTGGCCGGCAGATTCACCAGCGAAAAGCCGTGATACGCGGGATAAAAAGCCGCTGGCCCGGCATCCAGGCCGGCGATCCGGTGGGCTTCGAGACGCGGAAGAAGTTGAGGGATCTGGGTTTCCATCTTTAAATCCTACTACAGGTTTACAAAACTGCAAAAAAACAGCCTGAAATGCTCCAATTTACTGCGAAATGCGTTATGATCGGAGCGTCGCAACCACTTTGATTATTTGATTAATGGTAAACCATAATGGGTAAAGCCGACCTGCATATTCATTCTTCCTACAGCCACGACAGTACCAATACGGTATCCGCCATTCTCGAATGGACCGCCAACGCGACCGACCTGGACGTGATCGCCATTACCGACCACGATCAGATCAACGGCGCTTTAGAAGCCCGCGAGCGGGCCGGTCAATATGGCCTCACCGTAATTCCCGGCATTGAGATTACCACCACGCAGGGTCATCTATTGGCCCTGTTCGTAGAGCGCCCGGTTCCGGCAGGATTATCCTTCTACGAGACCGTACTGCGCGTGGGTGAGCAGGGCGGCATTGCAATCGCCGCTCATCCCTACGGGTTCCTGGCGCACGGCGTCACGGGCGAAACCGTCCATGCTGTTTTGCAAGATCCCGATGCCGCCCGCGTGTTGATCGGAATGGAAGCAATCAACACCGGCCTATTCATCCAGAAGTCGAACCAGCGCGCCAGCCGCCTGGCTGTTGAAATGCAACTGGCCGCGGTCGGCAGCAGTGACTCACACCTGTTTTGGACGATTGGCTACGGCTACACCGAATTTCCAGGCACAGGCGCTGAGGATTTGCGCCGGGCGTTGTTGGCGCGTCAGACCAGCGCCTGCCAGTTGACCCACCGCCATTCTCCCGCTTATTTCCTGAGCCACATCTTCTACTACACTCTGCGCCGATTCGGTTGGGTTACGTGGGCATCTGAGCCCAACGCCGACCTGGTACTGCGCCGTCTAGCGGATGTGCAGGCCCGCGCCTGAGATGACATAGAACCTGCCTATGAAGGCTAATGGCCCCTCTGCCTACTCGCAGCCCTGTTTTGAGATCCAATCAGGCACGGGAAGGTTGAAGTCCTGCCTGGTAGTAATCACACAGGTCGCTGACGGGGCAGATGGCGCATTGGGGGCTGCGGGCGTGGCAAATCTGGCGGCCCAGGCGGATCAGGTTAAGGTGGCCGGGGCCGTACTGATCGGGTTCAAAGAGCGAGGCCAGGTGCAGGTGGGCCTGTTCCACCGTCATGCGCTCTGGGCGCAGGCCCAGCCGCCCACTGGTGCGGTACACGTGGGTATCCACCGGAAAAGCCGGCTTGCCCAGCGAAAACTGTAAAACGATCGAGGCAGTCTTGGGCCCTACGCCTTTAAAGCGCATTAGCCACTGCATGGCCTCGGCGGGGGACAAATCATACAAGAAATTCAGGTCCAGCGCACCGCGCTCTTGGGTGATGGAACGCAGCACTTCCTGGATGCGCGGCCCCTTCTGGTTTGCCAGCCCTGCCGGGCGGATGCACTCGATCACCTCATCGGGGGGAGCGTCGCGCACGGCTTCCCACGAGTCAAAGCGCTCTCGCAGCCGCCGGAAGGCCACATCGCGGTTGCGGTCGTTGGTATTTTGCGACAGGATAGTTGAAACCAGTTCATCCAGGGGCGGCAGGGGCTGGCTCCAATCGGGCAGGCCCAGGCTGGCCTCTAAGCGGTGATAGACCTGCTGGGCTTTGGCACGCAGGGCGGACCAATCTGGCGGAGGTGGGGCGAGCATCAGGGCGTCACCCGCTCCAGGGTAAAGGCCGGGCGGATTTCACCCACCTCAAGGCGGCGCCAGTTATAGATGGGCCGCGCAGAGAAGGGTTTGAGCGCGTCCAATTGGGCCGCATCTAACACGCCCAGGCGGCGCAGCACTTCAATCACCGCCACCGGACGGGCGCGGCCAGAGGCATCGCCATCAGAGATTTTCAGGGCAATCCCTACCGCCGGAGAGCCGGGGCCCATTGCGCCGGGCAGAAGCCCAACCGCCTGGTATCCTTCGGCCCCACCCTTGCAAACGATTTTACCCGCGCCCACTTCCATCAGCACAGTATCAAACCCGCCCGGCCCGGCGACCATATCAGGGTGCGCCATCATCGCGCGGGCAATCCGGCGCAGGGCAGCGGCGCGCGGCGCGCCCAACACGTCCGCGGCGGCTTCGGGGTCGGCCAGACGGGCATAGCCCATCGCGGCATTCCACAAGGGGATGGCGAAGGTTGGAGCGGAACAGCCATCTATGCCAATCAGCACATCCGCAGGGTTGGTTCCCGTCACCTCCGCGAAAGTTTGCAGGATGGTTTTTTGGATGGGGTGATCTGGGTTGAGGTAATCGGCAATGGGCAGGTCGCGCAGTACGGCGTGGGCCAACATGCCGGTGTGTTTGCCAGAGCAGTTATGGCGGTTGGGGGTGGCCTCTTCGCCGCGCTTGCGCATTTCGATCAAAGTGGGTTCGTGACCCGGGGGATGAATGCCGCACAGCAAATCGTTCTCTGTGACTCCAATTTTGGCCTGTAACCCCCGCAGGACGCGCACATGCTCATCGGTCCCCATGTGCGAGGCGCAGACCAGGGCAATTTCGCGGTCGGTCATGCCAAAATGTTCCGGGCCGCCTCTTTCGATCAGCGGCAGGGCCTGAAAAGGCTTGGCCGAAGAGCGCAGGTTCGAAACCAGGCCGGGGTCGCCGCAGTTGGCCCAAATATGACCCCGGGCATCGGCAACGGCCAGCGCGCCAAAGTGAATCGACTCAACCAGAGGCCCGCGTGTGACCTCCACCATCACCTGATAAGCATCCTGATTCATCAATGATCCCTAATCCTTTGAAACCTCGGTGGTTAATCAGTAATTTCTTCGCCGGTCGGCTGGTAATGCCGGGCGTAATACTGGCGCAGTCCATATTTAAGCCGCTGGCGGAACTGGTATTCACGCTGGGGTGAGAAGTGAAACTCGGACAACAACGGAGAGACCAGACTTTCGGCTTCGGCGGCGGGCGCTTTCTGCTCGGCCAGCCGCGTGATCAGATCGTGGGTCTTTTCAAGGAATTGCATCTGCCGGCGCACCTGCTGCATGGCAACCAGCCCGCCCCGCCCGCTGACGATCAGATATTCCTGGAAGGCCGGGGTGGTCAGAAGCTTGAGGGTTTCGATCCAGGCCGGCAGGTCGGCAGAAGCCAGAAAGGGAGGTTGGTCGGGGACGACCGCATCACCCACGAAAACGATGTGTTGGACGGGCATCACCGCCCAGGTAGCCCCAATGGATGGGCCGGGGTGATGTTCGAGCTTTAACGGGCTGTTATCCCAATGGATGACCATTTCTTCTGTAAAGGTAATTTCTGGCGGAACCCAACGGATGTTCCCTAACCCGTTGTAGAGTTCCCACTCCGCGCCGGTTTCGGAACCCTGGGTTTTAAAGGAAACCGGGCGGTTGCGAAATACCTCGGCCACTTTTTCGTGGGTGACGATGGTGCACTCCATCGCCTTCGCGCCCAGAGTGCGGTCGAAGTGCGCATCCAGGTGAATGAGCATGCGGTCTACGCCGCCGCCCAGGGTGAGCAGGGCCGAGCGCCACGCGCGCGCATCTTCGGCGCGAAAAGGGGCGTCAACCAAAATCAGACCGTGCGACCAGTTGATCGCTCCGAGGGTAACGCCGGCATAGCCGGTTTCGATGTAAACAGAGTTTGCCAGTTCTTGCATAATCAAAACCTTTTCCATTAATCGCTGTTCGCCCCGCCCTCTACGGGGCGGACGGCCGGAACCGTAAAATAAAAGCGGCTGCCAGAGCCCATTTTGCTCTCCACTCCAATTCGCCCGCCGTGCGCCTGAACGGCCAGCTTGCAGAAGGCCAGCCCCAGCCCCAACCCTTTGGGGAAATGCTCAATATGAATGCGCGCAAACTTTTGAAAGATCTTCTCCTGAGCCGCTTCGGGGATGCCCGGTCCGGTATCTTGCACCCAAAAGCGCACCCAAGAACCATCATCGCGCTTTTCTTCTTCTGCCCCAACGGTGATGCGCCCTTCCATAGGGGTGAATTTGGTGGCATTTTCCAGCAGGTTGATTAACACCCGGCGGATCATGTCTTCATCCACCCAAATATCGGGCAGGGAACCGCGCGTGTCCACCTGGACTTTCTGCCGCTTGCTGGTCGTTACGGGCTGGATCGTTTCGAGCGCTTCATGCAGCAGCGGGATGATCTGAACCGGCTGGCGGACGGCAATGGGCTGTCCGGCCTCCAGGCGGTTGATGTCCAGCAGTGAGCTGATCAACCGCTGCATCCGCTCAGTCGAGCGAAAGGCAATCGAAAGCACCTGCTGGATCACCTGACCTTCATCTTCCAGGCGAGCGGTAAGGGTGCGCAGCATATCCAGGCTGGAGACGATGTTGGCGAGCGGCGCACGCAGGTCGTGATAGATCATCGAAATCAGGTCATCGCGCAGTGTGTCTAGCTGGCGGCGCTCGCTGATGTCGCGGACGATCCACTGCAAGAGATCCTGCCCGCCAAAGCTGATTTTGCGCACGTAAAACTCAATCGGCAGTGGAGGGTGATCGAACGGGTAAAACTGAGACTCATAGCGCACGGTTTCGCCAGATTGAATGGCCGAGAGGTTGGCCTGAAGCCAATCGAGCTTTTGTTCCTGGAGGTCGAAGATGGTCATGCGCAGTAATTCTTCGCGCGACCGCTTGCTGAGGGAGCTGGCCTGACGGTTGGCGTCGAAAATTTTACCTTCGAGGTTCGTAAGCAGGATCGGGTCAATGCTGTCTTCAAAAAGTTCGCGGTAGCGCTGGTGGGCGGCCTGGAGCGATTCGTAGAGTTTGGCGTTATATACGGCAATGCCGGCCTGGTCGGCAATGGCTTGCAGCAGCGCCAGGTGATCTTGAGTGAAGGAATGGGGGGTTTCATGCACAATAGTTAAGACGCCCACTACCTGCTCGCGCGCCAGAATAGGGACGCAAATGGCAGACTTGGCCCCAGAGCGTTCTACGGCATCATCGGGGCGGCGCAGCCAGCGCGGATCGCTGCTGGTATCATCCACCAGGGCGGCCTTGCGGTGGCGGAGCACCCAACCGGCCAGGCCATGCTCCAGCGTAGATGAAACCTGGTGCACCGAGAACGGGGCCAGGCGGCCTTCGTACACCAGGGCCACATCTACCGGCTGGCGGTTTTCATCAACCACAATCACACTGCCGCGCTCGGCCTTGACATTGCTGGTGGAAAGGAACAGGATGCGCTCCAATACGGTGTGCATATCCAGCGCGGAGGTTAGCTCTCGGCTGACATTGTAGAGCAGTTCCAAAGAGTGGCGAGCAACATCGTTCATGGAGCTTCCAGAGCACTGCGGCGCGTGGTCTGGCAGCGCAGGCAGTCAATCTTGTTGCACAAAAGCGCCTGGGGCTGACTGCGGATCAGATCGGTGAGGATCATAATCATCTGGGGCAGCGAGACGGCACGCACAGTGGCGCCGCCAATATGGGCAATGCGGGTACAACCGCTTAAAAAGGGAGCCGCCTGCTCAAACCCATCCGAACAGCCGGGGAACCCCGGACACTGCTTAACGCCCTGCGGCGTGAGTGCCCAGCGAATGAACTGCTTGCGCCCGGCCATTTTTTCGGCGTAGTGGATGCTGGTATTGACGGTATGATCCACCCCGATCAACAGCACCAGCCCGTTTTCTTCGGCCAGCACGCCAATGGGTGCGAGCGGGTCGGCGATGGTCTGGGCTTCGATGGCGCGGTCTACGCCGATGCCGGCAAAGGATAATATGGGGTGGTTCGACCGGCGGGCCTGGGGAGCCGTGCGAATGGTCTCTGGAAGCACGCCCATAAGCGGGTCTGCGGGCATATCGGGCGTAAAAAATTCGGCCATGCGGTTAAGGTCTTTGCCAGAGCCGTATTCAATGGCGTTGTCGGGCGGACCAGCCTCTGGGATGACCATCGTTTTATAAGTAAAAGTAGGGGCCAACACGCCCTGGGCAAGCGAACAAAGCGCCCCTAAGACTGTCTGTGCCCCTCCGCGGATTTCGCCGACGGCGGACAGGGAGGAATGCACGATGACGGGGCGTTTCCCATCCAATCCCAGTTCTCGAAAAGCGTTGACAAAATCGCGGAAGGAAACCATGCTCACTCCTGAACCCAAGCGGCGTCTGGCTGCAAAACTTGCCCAGGGAGATGCGCGGCGGACGGACTGCACAGGAATACGATCAGTTCTTCCAGAGAAAACAGCAGGCGCAGAGAGGGGTCCTGCGGCGAGACTTCGCCCTTCCAGAGGCGGGCCGCCTGATCCCCGGCGTTTTCGTCTTCATCCACGCACACCCCATAAACACGAATATTATACGCCTTAAATTCCTGAGCCGCGGCGCGCGTGAGGGCCAGCAGGCCCATCTGGCTGGCGGCATAGGCCGCGCGGCCTGGGACAGTCAGCCCTGGGGTGGGCGCGGCAATGAGGTTAATCATCACGCCCCCACTGCCCTGCTCCGCCATCTGGCGGCCAATCAGGTGGGTGAGCAGGAACGTCCCATTCAGGTTGGCTTCGATGGTATGCTGCCAGTCCCACTCATCGGTTTGGAGGATAGAGGTATTGAGAGCAATGCGCGGGTTGTTAATGAGAATTTCCACCGGCCCCCAATCTTCAGCGACTTCATCGAGGATAGCGCGGGCGGGCATCCCACGCGCGGTATCGCCCACATAAGCGCGGATTTGCCCGGAGAGGCCCGGCCCAGCCGCTTCTAAGGGGTTTAACAGAGCAGGAGACAGGTCACAGGCGGCCACCCGCGCGCCCTGAGCGGCCAGCGAGCGCACCAGCGCCGGGCCAGGCGCGCGCCCAGCCCCCTGGAAAAACACGATTGTGTCCTGAAGAGGAGAAGTGGTCAGGGACATTGAGGGATCTCCGGTGGGTTGTTGTGAACGTTAACGGTAATTCCAATATAGGGCGAGGGGTCGAGGGTATTCTGAATGTCTAGTTCGTTGAGAAACCTGCCCTGCCCATCATCCAGCACGATGGAAAAATGCAGGTGAACCCCCACCGGCGCGCCCGGCGTACCTGAGTAGTTGCCCTGATACCCCAACAGCGTACCGGCTGGCACAAAGACTTCACTGGTACCAGGCGGAAAATCGGCGCTGATAAGAGAGTTACCCTGGGGATCGGCCATATGGGTATAGTACAGCCAGATCTGGCGCATGGGGTTGAGGGGATCTTGCGGGACGCGCTGGATTACGCTGGATTTCCACTCCGGCAGGCGCGTCAGGTAGCCATCGTAGGCAGCGAGGATGGGCGTGTTGCCGGGGGAACCGCCACCAAAAATATCCAACCCCTGATGGCGGTGGCCGGGGCGGAATGAGTCATCCCACAGGTAGCCAATGTAGCCGTCAGTAGGCAACAGGAAGGGAGCAGCGCCGCAGCGCACGCCGGCCTGAACGGCCCAATCGGGGTGGTCGGCAGGGCTGCGAATCCATTCCAACACGCGCCGGTCGCGCGCCGTAGAGGCGATTCCGCCCCCTACCTGTTCGGGCCACAGCCACGAGGCCAGCCCCGCCAGCAGCAGGACAATAATGAAGACCCAAAGAAAGAAACGGGCAAGTGATCGCATAGGCGCACGGGTATTATAAACGCATTTGCGAGCCGCTACCGGCTCGCAAATGCCCATCATCAGGGTGGTAAAAAAGCGGTTACACCAGCTCGCCGATCATGGACCAGGGGCCCGTCCATTGAATTTTCACCGGGACGATTTGGCCGCGCAGGTCTCGTTCGCTTTCCACAAAAACCAGCTTGTTGGTCGGCGTGCGGCCCTTCCAGCGGTTCTTGACCTTTTCTTCAAACAACACCAGGGTGGTTTGGCCGAGGTAGCGGGCGTTGATCTCGCTGACGATCTTTTCTTGCAGTTCTTCCAGGCGGCGGAAGCGGCGCATCTTTTCTTCTTCCGAGACGTTATCTTCCATACGGCGCGCGGCTACCGTTCCGGGGCGCGTGGAGTAGCGCGCCAGGTGGGCAACATCCAGTTTTAGTTCTTCCAGCAACTGGTACGTATGCTCGAACTGCTCTTCAGTCTCGCCGGGAAAGCCCACAATGATATCGGTGGCAATTGACACGCCGGGGATGCGGGCGCGAATGCGCTCCACCAGCCGCCGGTACTGGTCAGCGGTATACCCGCGCCGCATGTTCGCCAAAACCTCATCATCGCCGGCCTGGACGGGAACTTCGATGTGCGGGCAGACTTTGGGCAGGCTGGCAACGGTGTCGAGCAGTTCATCTGTCATCCAGTTGGGATGCGAGGTTAAAAAGCGGATGCGCTCTAACCCGTCAATGGCGTGCAGGCGGATGAGCAGGCCCGACAGGTTGGGAAAATCGGGTTCGTCTTTGCCGTAGCGGTCTACGATTTGCCCCAACAGGGTAATTTCTTTCACCCCTTGGGCCACCATGGCGCGCGCTTCGGCCAGAATATCTTCAGGCGGGCGGCTGCGCTCTACCCCGCGCTTATAAGGGATGATGCAGAATGTGCAGGCGTGCGAACAGCCATACACCACCGGAATGAAGGCCGAAACCAGACTGCCGCGCGCTTCTTCTGGCAGCGTTAACCCGGCAGCGGCATTGTCCATGATCTCAAAACGCTCGCCGGTGGCGGCCACTTCCATAGCGCGGACTTCTTGCTGGCTGAGGAAAGCCACCAAGGGGGCCGGGTCGGAAGGGGGAGAGAACACATCCACATAAGGGAAGCGTTTCTTCAATACCTCGTGGTTTTTTACGCCGACCAGACAGCCCATCAGGTTGATAACGAGGTCGGGGCGCTTCTCTTTGAGCGGGCGCAGTGAGTTCAAGCGCCCATAAGCCTTGTCCTCGGCACTCTGGCGCACCACACAGGTGTTCAAGACGATCACATCGGCTTCTTCGGGCGCGTTGGTACCGCTGTAGCCCAGGCGTTCCAGGGCTGACGCCACGCGCATCGAGTCGGCCACGTTCATTTGGCAGCCTTCAGTCCAGATATGGTACTTCATAGCCGCCTATTATAACACGAAGCTGCAAGCTTAACAGAGTTGTCGGTGACAATATCGGTCTGGATAGGTTAATTCGAATTGTGGAATCTGGTACAATAGCCCCATGCACGACAAGCAAAGAAAATGGAATAAGGGCTTCATCGGGGGGCTGATTCTGGTAACTCTGGCGCTGACCGCCCTCGGAGGCTCACAGATCCCAGGCGTCCAGTCGCGCCTGATCTGGCGCGTGGAACGGGCGGCCGCCTTCGCCCGCGGCATAATTGACCCGGTGCGCCCCCTGCCGACCCCGGTCGGCATCGTGAATGAGAACGCTCTGCCCCTGCCTCCCACGCCTACCCTCACCACCACGCCTGCTCCGCTTTCTCCCACTGCCGCGCCCACGCTGGCTGTCACGCCCACCCCGGCGGCCATCCTTCCAACGCCTGCGCCTTCCTTCACCCCAACGTCCCTGCCGCCCAGAGTTGCGCTGACCCCGCCGGAATACGAGATGCAGGATATTAATAACTGCGGTCCGGCCACCCTGGCGATGTTTTTGCGGTATTATGGATGGGAGGGCGACCAGTTTGATATATCCGATGTGATTAAGCCGGTGCGAGAAGATCGCAACGTGAACATTGAAGAGATGATCTACTATCTGCGCAACCGGGCCGGCGGGTTCGAATCAGAGTTCCGCGTAGGCGGCGACATTACCCTCTTGCGCCGGCTGGTAGCGGCGGGCTTTCCGGTGATGGTCGAAGAGTCCATGAAGATGGACGAACCCTTCTGGCCGAATGATGATCTGTGGGCCGGCCACTACCTGCTGATCACCGGGTATGATGATGCGCTGCAAGCGTTTACCGTCCAGGATTCTTTCCGCGGGGCGAACCGCAAAATCACTTACAGCGATTTAGATCATGCCTGGCAAGCGTTCAACCGGGTTTATCTGATGATCTACCCCCCGGCTTCTCGCCCTCAGATTCAAGAAATCCTGGGCCGCCAGTGGGACGTAGAGCAAAACCGCCAGCACGCCCTGGCAGTCGCCGAGCAGGAAACCCGCGCAGACCCTACAGATTCGTTTGCCTGGTTCAATTTAGGTACGAATCTGGTATATTTTGAGAAGTATCAGGATGCCGCGAAAGCATATGATACCGCCAGCAGCCTGGGGCTGCCTCAGCGGATGCTCCGCTACCAGTTTGGCCCGTTCTTTGCTTACTTACATACCGGCCGCATGGATGACTTACTGGCAATTGCTGATTATGCCCTAAAGCGCACGCCCAATGCCGAAGAAGCATGGTTATGGAAGGGCTGGGCTTTGTACCGGCAGGGAGACCGGCTGAAGGCAATGGAGGCTTTTCAAAAAGCCCTGGAGGCGCACCCAGGCTATCAGGATGCGCAGTATGCGTTGAATTTTGTTCAAAATCATTAATGGGTTTTTTAAAGAAAGAGAAGGGCATCATGAAACGCAAAGATGAGGATCACGACTCCCGCGAAGAGCAGAACCACAACGGTCTCCAGGCTTTTGAGATGCTCAGCAGTTACCTGGACGAAGATGAGTGGTATCCGCGCCGGATTGATGGAAAATATGCCTACAGCATGTCGTATTCGGGCAAGAACGGTGATCTGCGCTGCTATGCCATTGTCCGGGTTGACCTGGAAGAATTTCTTTTTTATGCGGTAGCCCCCATTAAAGTGCCAGAAGAAGTACGCGCGGCGGTGGCTGAATATATCACGCGCGCCAATTACGGCCTGCGGATTGGCAATTTTGAGCTGGATTATTCGGATGGGGAAGTGCGGTATAAGAGCAGTTTGGACTTTGAAAACCAGACCCTTACCCCGGAATTAATTCGCAATGCCATTTACCCGGCAGTTCATACCCTGGACCGCTACCTGCCCGGTTTGCTGCGCGTGAGCTTCGGCGGGGCGACTCCGCTGGAAGCAATTGAAGAGGTGGAGGGCGGCCTGGCAGCCGGAGAGTAATCTGCCGGCCAGGCATTGGAGAGGAGAGAGAAAGCATGGCACGCAAAATTTTGTTATCCATTCTGGTCCTGACCATCGCTTTCTGCATTGGGTTGAGCCTGGTGGCAGTGGCCGGCGCGGCTGTGATCTTTGAGTACAGCCGAAGTGCGGGGCTGGGGAGCCTGGGGCTTATTTTTTTGTAGCCAGTGACACAGCGCAGGAGGGTCCAGTGGGGCTGGATGTAGATCGCATTCAGGCAATTTGTTTTGACGTAGATGGCACGTTAAGCGATACCGATGACCAGTGGGTATCGGCCTTCGAGCGCCGCCTGACGCCCCTGCGCTGGTTGTTCCCCAAAGGCCAGGTACGCCCGTTTGCGCGCTGGGCGATTATGTGCGCCGAATCACCGGGCAACCTGGTGTATCACCTGCTGGATTGGGCCCACCTGGACGACGATGTGGGGCGGGTCTATAACTTTATCGCGCGGCGCCAACTGGGCCAGCCGCCGCGCAAATTTTGGATTATTGACGGCGTGCGCGAAGCGGTGCTGGCACTGCGGGCGCGCTACCCGCTGGCAGTGGTCAGCGCGCGTGACCGCAACAGTACGCTGGCCTTTCTGCGCCAATTTGGGCTGGAAGAGTGCTTTCCGGTGGTTGCCACAGCTTTAACCTGCCGGTATACCAAGCCTTTTCCAGACCCCATTCTGTGGGCGGCGGAACAAATGGGAGTACGCCCCGAAAACTGCCTGATGGTAGGAGATACCCCGGTGGATATCCGCGCTGGTCGGGCGGCCGGCGCCCAAACCGTAGGGGTATTGTGCGGCTTTGGTCAGGAGCGCGAACTACAAAAAGCTGGCGCTGACCTCATCTTGCCCAGCACCGGCGCGCTGGCCGCTCTGCTCATTGCGAAAGAGGCTCTGGAAAAAACCGCCTAGCCTTCCCCTTTTCCACAGACGTTAATTTAGTCTGTAGACTCTTAACACTGAGTTTACAGATTCTTTTTTTTACGGCCCTTCAATTGACATTCATATTCTGATCCCTTATGATTTTTCCGTGTAATCCTGTTCATTTTTTAGGAAACGGTTGCTCTCATCGGTTGTTATTCGGCCGTTGCTGCTCCGGGGGCATGTGCCGGAACTGGCGGCACGGCTCAGATCAATCGCATCGCTGGGCAACACCTGGAAGCAGGTTCCACACATCGTGAACATCTTATCGGGTATCCTCCTTTGCCATCCCAACCGGGGGAATCGAGCGAGTGCGCAGCGAGCGAGTTATGAACACCATTAAACAAAAATATCTTTCCCTCTCCAGGAACGAGCGCATCGCTTTTTGGCTGATTGCGGCTGTGGCACTGGCGATGGCCGCATTCAGTTTCCTTTCTTTTGAAGGATTCCTGCGCTACTCCAACCCGCTTCGCAAGATCACCCATGGACTGCCCCTTGCTCTGGCGCTGGTCGCGCTCGCCGGCGCCAGGCTGGTGCTGTGGCGGCGCCCGGTATTGGGGGCCGCCGTTTTTATTGGTGGTTTTACTCTGCAAATGCTGTTGATCCCGCTGGTGCTTACAGACCTGGCCTTTCAGGCGGCGGTGCTGGCGTTTGTGGTTGGCACGTATCTATCTACGCTGGTTCTTCCCAGGCAAAACCGCTATTGGGCGGCAGTTATCAGCGGGGCGGCGGCGGTTCTTATTCTGATGTTGGAAGTCTTTACAGACCAGCTCAGTCCGCTCCTGAGGGCACGAGAGGTTATTGGGGCTGAGGGTCTGTGGCTGGCCTGGATCCTCACCGGGTTTATTGGAGTGATATACGCTTATTTTCTGGTGCGGCAGTATCCCAGTTTTTCACTGCGCAGTAAGATCATCGTGATCTTACTCGTGCTGACAATTGCGCCAACTGCGGCGGTTGGTCTGGTCGCTAACCGGAATGCGGAAGTAACGCTGACGCGAAACGCCAATGACGCCCTGACGGGAACGGCGCGGCAGGTTGCCACCAGCCTGGATTTCTTTATCGCGACCAACCTGGAAGCCATCCGTGCCGAAGCGCAGTACCCCGACTTCGCCGCGCTCCTCCAGATGACCGCGCTGGAACGCGCCATCAGCCCGGTGAGCAAGAACGCCCTCACCACGCTGACGGCGCTGGCGCTCAAGTCGCGGTTTATATCCTCTTACGCGCTGTTAGATAAAAACGGCATTGACATTGCCGATACCGATGAACGGGAAATCGGGCAGGATAAATCGGACCGGGCATATTTCCGGGCAGTTTTAGAGACGGAAAAGCCGTATGTATCTTCATTTGGCTACTCAGCCTTAGAAAACCAGCCTTCGATCTACTTTGCGGCTCCGGTCAGAAATGGGATGAACGAAATCGTTGGCGTGCTGCGCCTGCGCTACGATGCCGGGATTGTGCAGGACCTGATCGCACGGCAAGGGATTTTTGAGCCAGAAGGGTTGTTCGGCATGGTGGTGACGGACAGCAACATCTTGCTGGCAGACAGCCATCTTCCAGAGGCCGTGTATCAGTCCATTGTCCCGCTGGATGCGGCGGCTGTACAAGAAATGCAGTCGCGCAGGCTGCTGCCAGAAAGCGCGACACCGGAGAACGCCGCGGTTGATCTCACCGCGTTAGCCCAGGGGCTAAGCCAGTACCCGGCAGTCAGGACCTTTTCGGGAGAATTTCACTCACGCCTGTTAGA
>DAOUAC010000145.1:0-5798 GCA_034434155.1 Anaerolineaceae bacterium | reverse complement strand
GATGGCCAGTGGGCTGATGGTGGCGGGGGTGGGTGTGGCATAGGCACTCTGCTGGAGGACAGGGGGGATTATTCGACCTTGCTCCTTTCTCTATTTCACCAACCATTCTTGGGACAAACACACAAAACTGCCTGAAGTTGGGACATGAGTTCGGACAAAAGGAAAGAAAGAAGCCTCAAGGATTGGTAAACTTGATTTTCCACAACCAAACCACCAAACTCGAGGCTTCATGGACAAGTTTATCAAGATTCAGCGATTTATGCAGCAATTATTTGATGAAGAAAGGCAGGCAAAACGTGCAGCCGAGATCGGACAAGCCATCCTGGCCGCCCAATCGATACGCTTGACGGATATAGCAGCAAAGATGCCGGGAAACAGGGAAGCGAGCTACAAACGCATCCAACGATTTCTGAAGGTCAGCGATCCGCGAGAAAATCTGTGGCGATTATTTCAAGAGGCAGCCGACTTTGTGATCGGCGACCCCACCGAAATTGAACGACCGCAGGCATGGAAAACGCCCTATGTAGGGAAGCTGAAAGACGGCAAAAGGAGAGGGTTCTGGGCGATGGTGTTGGCTACGCCCTATCGTGGACGAGCCATCCCGTGTGGATTGGTGACCTATTCCTCCAGGACGATAGCCCAAAATGGCGATTCGCGCAATTTGAACCACTTCCGAGTTTTTGAAGGCTTGAAAGACCTGCTGGGGGAGCGTGCCTTAGTGCTGGATCGCGAGTTCAGTTATCTGGAATTGCTGCTCCGATTGGAGGAAGAACGGGTTCATTTTGTCATCCGCTTGAATTTGAGAAATCATCCGCCCAAATTCTATGATCAAGATGGCAAAGAAGTCGCACTGACCATCGCACCGGGAGAAACCGTCATCCATCCAGGGGTGTGGTATATGGGCAAAGTAAGGCTCAATCTGGTCGGGACGTGGAAAAAGGGATTTTCAGAAGCCATATGGGTCATGACCGATCTCGAAGCGAAAGAAGGCTTGCAGATTTACTTTGCCCGTATGAAGATTGAAGAAAGTTTCCGCGATCTGAAAAGCCTTTTTGGCATGACCAAACTGATGAATAAACAACAAACCTACATGAAAAGATGCTGGCTCTCTTGCTCCTGGTGTATGCCATCGCTCTGATGCTGGGTGAGGCTATCCGCGATCATCTCTATGGTGAGGTCCTGACTGAAAATGAGCCGGTGCTTGAACAGGACCGGCTTCCCGGTTCAGTGAACAAAAAGAAGGGCAAGAAGTGGAGACGCTATTCGGGTTTATTTATCCTGTTGAAACAGAAATGGTCTATCTCCAAAACCGACCGCCGTGCCATCTTCGATGACGTTTTCGCAGCCTTTATCGCCCTTGTTCACCACCCTGTCCGAACTTATGTCTGAACTTCAGAAAACTGCCTCTTGACAAGTAATATATAGAATACTATACTGTTCATTAATTCATATTAGTAAATCGTATTAATTTTATTTTCGAGTTCCATGTAATTATGAATCAAAAAAAACGCAATCCCACAATGAACGATGTTGCAAAGCTAGCTGGGGTTTCCCAGACCACTGTTTCTTTTGTAATCAACGGAATTCCTGGCATCCCAGACGAAACCAAAGAAAAGGTTTTGGCGGTTATCAATGAAATTGGCTATCGGCCCAACTCCGTTGCTCAGAGCCTGCGCAAGCAGCGTTCTGGTTTGATAGGTTTCATCACGGATGAAATTGCCATTACCCCCTTTGCAGGTCGAATATTCGAGGGTGCGCAGGATGTAGCCTGGAGTAAGGGCAAGATTTTACTGTTGGTAAACACAAAGAACGATGCAGCTCTTCAGGATACGGCCATTGATCTGTTGATGGACCGCCAGGTGGAAGGTATTATTTATGCTACCATGTACCACCGGCCGGTAACGCCGCCCCGTATCCTCTGGCAGATTCCCTCTGTATTGCTCGATTGTTATGTTGAGGATCATTCGCTGCCCAGTGTGGTCCCGGACGAAAAGAAGGGTGGTTACACGGCTACGCGCGTTCTGTTGAATAAGGGCCACCGCCGGATTGGATATGTGAATAATATTGACCCAATTCCTGCGACGAGCGGCCGCCTGGCAGGTTACCAGGCTGCATTGATGGACTTCGGCATCCCCTTTGATCCAGATCTGGTGGCCTGCGATCATTCGGATGCTGGGGGCGGCTACCGGGCCACCCAGAAGTTGATGGAGTTGCCGGATCGGCCAACCGCATTGTTCTGCTTTAATGACCGAATGGCAATGGGCGCCTATGATGCGTTGCGTAAGCTAGGGCTATCTATCCCGGATGATGTGGCGGTCATCGGATTTGATAACCAGGAAGTAATTGCGGCGCACCTTTACCCGGAACTCTCAACCATCGAGCTACCACATTATGAGATGGGTGTATGGGCCACTAATTATTTGTTGGAGCATATCGATCAGGAAGGCGGAATCATGCCTCTTCAACATGCCATCGACTGTCCCTACATTGAGCGAGCTTCGGTATAGCAAGGAGAAGTTTTTTTTTATCGGTTTATTAATACGATTTAGTAATGTATATGAGACTTTCTTACGAAAGTGAACTACATGATCGGTGAAAGAAAGGAGGTAAAAAAGTTCGTTTTTGTAGCTTTTCAGGCGGTGCCTGGTATGCATTTCCTTTGTTCAACTCACCAACAACCTCGTTTACTCATGATTTAACACCTCTGATTGGAGAAAAAATGGCTAAGAAACATCTGTCTCGTAGACAATTTCTGGTTCTTTCCGCCACCGGCGCTGCTGGCGCCATTCTAGCGGCTTGCAGCCCGGCCGCAACCGCAACTACCGCTGGTGATACAACCAAAGCTCCCGAAGCGACCAAGGCCTCTGGTGCCGTCCAGCCCACCTCTGCCCCGGCTGCCGGTGGAAAATCGCCGCGCGGTTTTGTTGAGGTGCCTTTCCTGGCCGAGCGGGTCTCTGCCGGCAAACTACCGCCCATTGATGAGCGCCTGCCCGAAGAACCCTTCGTGATCGGGCCTGGTGTGTTGATCCAGGAAGAGTATGGCCCCTGGACGAATGGTGAATATGGTGGTCAGATTGACATCGCGGCCACCTGGGGCACTGGCTTTTTGAATATTGCTCAAGCCAGCACCCCGCTCCGCTCTCCCAGCCAGACGACAAAGGCATCGCGCCCAAACCTATTCAGCAGCTATGAAATTTCAGACGATTTCACCACCTTCACTTTCCACCTGCGTAAAGGCCTGAAGTGGTCGGATGGCGAGCCGGTGACAACCGAAGATGTGCGCTTTGTGTTCGAAGACCTGTATAACGACCCCGATGTGCAACGCGGCTACCCGACCGAGCTGTATACACAAGGCGCATCTGCCAATGGCAAGGCTGAGCTGACCATTGCTGATGAATATACCTTCAGCCTCAAGTTCAGCAAACCCTATGGCATGTTCGTTGCCGTGCTCAACTCCTGGATCCCTGGCTATGATATCCTGATCAAGCCCGCTCACTATCTCAAGAAGTTCCATGCCAAATATGCCGACAAGGCCGAGCTTGAAGCTGCGCTCAAGGAAGCCAATGAAACCGATTGGGTGAAACTGTTGAACAACAAGGATGTCTCGCACTGGGATACTGGTGAAATACGCGCCCTGGGCATGCCCGTGCTCAATGCCTGGGTGCTGGTCGAAGCTACCGATACGCGTCGCATCTTCGAGCGCAACCCCTACTTCTGGCATGTCGACTCAGATGGCAAACAGCTACCTTATATTGACCGAGTGGTTAACAATATCGCCATTGACAACAATGCTACCCTCAACGCCATCATGGCCGGTAAAGTCACCTTGGCGGGCGGCAACAACATTTCACTGAGCCAGATGCCGACCCTGATCCGGACCGTTGAGCAATTTGGCCGCAAGATATTCACCACCGGCTCATTCAACTTCCCGCCGATGCTGTTCCTCAACCACGATTTTGAGTACGATAAAGAAGGCAGTGTCTGGCAGACTCTGATCACCGATCCCGACAATCGCTTTGGCAAGGCTATTGCCGCGGCGATGGACCCGGATGAAGTCAACAAGTCGGTCTTCTTTGGCAAGTTTGGCGCGCCGTTTATGAACAACCTTGGCCTTGACCTGGATACGGCCAATAAACTGTTGGATGAACTGGGCTTCGACAAGAGGGGCAGCGATGGCCTGCGGCTCGGTCCAGATGGTCAGCCCTTCATCTTCCGTATTACGTTCGCAACTGAGGCACCCGAAACTGCCCCAGTGGCTGAGCTGCTCAAAGAACAGATCCAGAAGGCCGGTCTGCACGTTGAGTTGGAAGTGGTAGATGGTACATTATGGGACCAGCGCCGCAACGCCAACCAAGTGATGGCCTCGATCAAGTGGAATGACGGCCCGGCCTGGCCGACGGGTATTTCAGAAGATTACCTGCCCAATCACAAGGGCCCCTGGTCGCCGATGACTTGGCTGTACTACACCTCCAATGGAAAGGAAGGCCGCAAACCACCAGCTTACCTGCAAGAATTCTATGATCTGCACACTGCGCGTAAAGCATACCCGCCCGAATCCGATAAGGGCCAAGAAATCTATAAAAAGATGTTCCAGTGGATGTCGGATCATTATGTAATGATCCCCACAGTGGGCCCGCAGGTGAAACCGAGCTTGGTCGATGCACGCTTGCAGAATCTGCCGGTCGAGGGTGCGCCCTTTGACCTGGATGTCTACATCAATGCAGAAGGTTACTGGTTTAAGAACGCGTAATTACCGGTAGAATGAAGATGCCCGACCCGCATTTGGGTCGGGCATCTCAATCACAACAATAACCGGCATTAGCCAGGAAGGGTTTGTCATGGTTAAATTCATTTTGTGGCGTATTGGCATTCTGATTCCATTGCTGGTCCTGGTTTCGATCGTTTCATTTATCGTCATCCAGCTTCCTCCAGGCGATTATGTGGACAGCTACATTCGCAACCTGGAACTTCAGGGTGGATCATTGAACGATGCCCAAAAGGAAACACTGCAGCGGCAGTATGGTCTGGATAAGCCTTTGATTGTTCAGTACTTTATGTGGATCAGCAAAATTGTACTGCATGGTGATTTTGGTAATTCATTTAAGTACCAGCGGCCGGTTGCCGACCTATTGATGGAGCGAATTCCGCGCACAATCTTTCTCTCCTTGGCATCGATTTTCTTCACATGGATCATTGCCATTCCAATCGGCATTCTTTCAGCATTGAAGAAATATACCATCTGGGATTATTTCTTTACGTTTCTCAGTTTTTTGGGCTTATCCATTCCGGGCTTTTTACTAGCACTGATTCTCCTTTATATCGTCTTTACAATGACCGGAAATATGATCACCGGCCTATTCTCACCGGAATATCGTGACGCGCCCTGGTCGATTGCCAAATTTACCGATATGCTACACAACGTCTGGCTTCCGTTGCTGGTGCTGTCGGTCACTGGATCTGGCGGGCTGGTCCGCGTCCTGCGCGCCACCTTGCTAGATGAACTGAAAAAGCAGTATGTCACTACCGCGCGGGCCAAGGGCTTGGCAGAATGGCGGGTGATCATGCAATATCCCATTCGTATTGCTATCAACCCGATTATCAGCACGATTGGCTGGATGCTGCCGGGTGTGGTGGGCGGCGAACTGGTGGTTTCTAAGGTACTCAACATTCCCACTGTTGGACCTATGATGTTAGACGCCGTGTTGAGCCAGGATATGTACTTGGCGGGCGGCTTTGTACTGATCCTGTGCTCGTTGACCGTTGTCGGCACATTGGTTTCCGATATTCTTCTGGCGTGG
>DAOUAC010000144.1:0-23232 GCA_034434155.1 Anaerolineaceae bacterium | reverse complement strand
CCGCGTTCACCGTCGGCCCCTACCAGTTCGCGGCCAAAGCCTGCTTCGGTGGTGATGATCGGCAGGCCGCACAGCAGGGCATCGAGGCGGGCTTTGGCGAAGCCCTCGGTGAGCGAAGGCAGTACGCACAGATCCACATGATGGAGGTGTCGCAGTAGGTCCGCGCGGCTGAACTGCCCGGCAAAGATCACTGCTTCCGCGCAGTTCAATTCCGCCGCCAGGCGCGCGAGAGAAGCGCGCAGTGGGCCCGCGCCGATCAGTTCCACGACCGGCAGGGGCGCAAAGCCCGCTTGTTTGAGCAGTGCCAGCGCGCGGATGAGGGTAGAGATGCCCTTTTCGGGGGCCAGGCGGCCCAAAAAGGCCAGCCGCGGCGGGTTCGAGAGCGCCCGGTCGAAGTCTGGCTGTATCTCGCGCAGTTCAGCGCTGGAAATCGCGGTAGAGAAAATCCAATGCATGTGAGGGGCGGGCGCATCCTGACCGGCGCCGGTGGCGAGCATGACGTTGCGGCCCCCGGCAAAGCGGCGGGTGAAGAATTTGGTGACGCCGTTCATCCATGTCATCTGCGGGGTGCGCGGCCACGAACTGCCGTAGCGGGCGATCAGGCGCTTGCGCATTGCCAGAGCCACCCCCATGCCCAACAGGCCGATGTCGCCCGGCAGTGGGGTGTGAACCACGTCGGCCTGGGCGACCTCGCGCGCGATGGTGCGCAGGTAATACGGCAGCCAGAGCGCCACCGCCGCTTTACGCGCCGCATTACCGGTGGGGGGCTTTTTCAACGGGATGACGCAGGCATGGGCCGGCAGGGGCGTTCCCCCGGCCTGGGGCGGGCGTTCTAAGATGACCAGGGTCATCGCGTCGAACAGCGACCCCAGCGCGGCCATTTGCAGCGGAAACCCGCCGGAGGTAAGCCAGCGCCCGCTCGCGTCGCGCCAGCATTCTTTCGAGCTAACAACGCAGAGTCTCATGTGAGGATGTCTCTCGGTAAACAGACCTTAACCGCCCCGCTCGCGGCCAGTTTTTGCGCCATCTCAAGGAAAGGGACAAGGTGTTCCTCATCCTGCGCGCCGCCCCCGTGGAGCGAATGGGGGTGGCCGTAGGCGATGAGGTAACGATCCTGGCCCCGGCCATCTGCCGCTGTCAGGGCCTGCATCACCTTGCCGCGAAAACCGGCAGGGTGGTTCAACCGCAGGCAGGTGACGCCCTCAACCTGCTCCGGGCAAGAAGGGCGCGGGCTAACCTGCCCCAACAGCGCCCGCAGGCGTTCGATGGGGGTGCGGTAAGAGATGCGGCAGAAGGTATAACCCGTCTCGGCCAGCGCCCGGCACAGCGCGGGAATATCGGCGCGGACGCGCCCGGCGGCGCGGCGCTCGGATAGGCTGATGGAGCCGCGCCGGGCGAAGTCGAAGGGCTGGTTGTAGGGCGGCACAAAGGCCCGCACCGGCGCGCCGATGCACTGTTCCAGCGCGTCTTTGCTGTCTTTTAAGGTCTGAAGCAGTTCTGTGTAGCTCAGGGCGGGCAGCCATTCGTGGGAATACGAATGACTGGCGACCTCGTGGCCCAGTGCGTGGATCTGGCGGATTTGGGCCGGGTCGTGATAGGGACGCGCGCCGGGCCGTGCCGCCGCGCCTACCACCGCGAAGCACGCGGGGACGCCGCAGCGGGCGTGCAGTTCTAACAACTGCGCGGTGTTCTCAAATTCCAGGTGGCCCCAGTCGCGCGGGCCAGCCAGCCGCGAGCGGTCTGCGCCCCACTGCGTATCGTAATCCCAGAAGATCATCAAGTGAGTGGTCATAGATTCGGAATAGCCTGTTCCATGAGGGTGAGCATCTTATCGGCAAAGACGCTTTCTGAAAACTGCCCAATATGGTCAAACAGCGCCCGGCGGATGCGGTTAACCTCGGCTTCGGGCAGGCGCATGAGCTGCTCGAAGCGGGCGAGCATCTGCTCGTCGGTGAAGCGCAGGCGGTCATCGGGGACGATTTCGCGCTGACCGCCCGAGTCGTGGACGTAAGGCAGGGCCCCGGCGGCGATGGCCTCGACGGTGGTCATGCCGAAATGCTCATTGTGGGCCGGGAAGAAGTAATAGCGCGTGCGGGCCAGTTCAGCGCGCACCCGCTCGTTAGAAGGCGTGTCGAGAAAGATCACGCGTTCCAATCCCAGAGCCCGGGCGCGGGCCTGGAGGGATTCAAAATAGGCCCGGCGGTGGGGCGGCACACTGCCCATAATCACGCAGCGCAGGCGCGGCGCGGCGCGGGCCAGTTCTAACGCCAGATGGGGCCGCTTGTAGTCAATGATGCGCGAAAAGAAGGTGAGGGTGTCGCGGCGGGGCCAGTCGTCGTCTTCAAAGCCGCGCGCCGGGATGGCAATGGGCGGGCTGATGACCGGCAGGGCCAGGCCGTGAGCCTGCTCGAACAGCGCCGCGGTGAATTGGGAGTTAATCACGTAGTTCGAGCCGCGGTGAAACTCGTACACCGGAAATTTGCGGCGCAGCAGGCGGGCGTAGAGCCACCGGAACAGGCGCACCGGCAGTCCCCTGACCCCTGGGCTGATCTGCGCCAGTTGGGGGACCAGCGGCGGCCCCGACAGGTAGCGCACGTGCGGCGCGTCCGGCGGGAGCAGGAACCCGTTATAAAAGACGAAGAAAAAGTCATATTCTGCGGAAAAGGCCGCGCCGTCTACCGCGTTGGCAACATTCGCCAGATAGCGCAGGGTATAGGGCAGGCGGTCGCTGAGGCGCGAGCCGATGCGCAGCGGGATGCGCCGGAAGCCGGCCCGCGCGCCCGCCTCGGCCAGCAGGCGGGGAGCAGGCGGGGTATCCCAGAGAATGTCGGGGACTATGCCGCGCCGGTTGAGGGCGCGGATGAGGGCGAGCGCGCACGACTGCACGCCCCCGGCCCGCTCCATGCGGTAAACAATGCCGACTCTGGGCCGGGCAGGCAGTGTGGATTGGGTGAGGGCAGGTTGGAGGCTAAGCGTGGTTTTCATTCGATGCCGTCAATTCGTGAATATACTGCGCCTGAAGGCGCACATAGCGGTCGCCGGCAAAGGTCGCCAGCACTTTTTCGCGCCCGCGGCGGGCCAGCCGGTCGCGCAGGGCAGGGTCTTGCAGCAGGCGGATGATTTGGGCGGCGAGCTGTTCGCAGGCGTCTGACGCGGTGGAGGCGAACTTGAGGCCATCCACCTCATCTTCCACCAGTTCATCCGCGCCGCCGGTATTGGCGGCGACGACCGGCACGCCCAACAAAAACCCCTCTAAAATGACGCGCCCCAGTGGTTCGCGCGTGGAGGTCAGGCAGGTGACGGTCATCTCGGTCATTAGCTCCACGTTGTCGGCGCGGTGGCCCACAAAGGCCACCCGCTCGCCCAGGCCCAGGTCGGCGGCCAGGCGGTGAACGCGCCGCTCGTAATCCTGATCTTTGCCCTGGGCGGCCCCCACCACCACAAACCGGGCCTCTGGCACAGCCTGAAGCACCTGCGCAACGGCGCGGACGAATAAATCTTGCTGTTTGAACGGCGCGACCCGCCCCACCAGGCCCACCACCGGGGCCGCCGGCGAGAAGGGCAGCAGGCGCTGGCCGCTCTGGCGGTGACGCGCGGCGCGCTCCAGGATGGGCGCGGGGTTAATGTGGTTGTAGGTCAGGCGCACGCGGGCCGGGTCGGTCATCGCGCTCATCCAGGCTTGCAAGTCGCGCGAGATGACGAAAACCCGATCCGCGCGGGCTAAGATGGCGCGGTGCAGGGGCGTATCGGAGACGTATTCGCGCACGTAAATGGCGCAGGGGACGCGGGCGTAGCGGCAGGCGTCAATCAGGCGCGAGGCGGCGGCAAAGGTATTGCACAAGACGGCCCCCACCCCCCGTTGGCGCATCTGGCGGGCAAACAGGTATGATTGGACGGTGTGCAGTCCTGGGTAGCGCCGCCGGTAGTTTTGGATTTCTTTGATCCACACGTTAAAACCGCGCTGACGGTAGAAATCGGCCAGGCGGCCGGCTTGGGGCGCGAGCATGACCATCTGAAATTCTGCCTGAAGGTGATCCACCAGGTCTGCGATGCTGCGCTCCGCGCCGGAGACGATATCGGGCCGGAAGTGGGCAATTAACACCAAGGGGCGATTTTTTGAGGGGGGTATCGGATCCATCATGCTGGCATTACCTCGGCCATGACTCCCAATTCCGCCAGGGTTTGTTCTACCTCGGCCTGGTAGATGGGGTTCATCAGAATGACGAGATCGGGGCGGTAGTAGCGGAGAAATTCCGGCGGGACGATCTCTTGCCCGGAGCCGGAGATGAACCTGCCGTGCTTGCGCGGGTTGATATCCACCACGTAGGGGATTTCCTCGCGCACCTGCAGGAAATTCAAGAAGCTGATGCCTTTCGAACCTGCGCCCCACAGGACGACCCGGTGTTTCTCGGCGCGAAAAGCGGCCAGGCGGGCGCGCCACAGGGCGGTTTTCTCGGCGAAGCGGGCGGCGAACCGTTCCACGCTGTGTGTCAGTTCGTCCACGTCCAGCGGGCAGAGGGCCGGCCCGGCTGACCCATCCTGTGGGGCGAGCGTGGCTTCGAGCGTGAGGAACTGGCCTTCATAGGTCTCGGCAACGCGGCGGACGGTGAAGCCCCCCAGGGTAAAGAGGCAGGTCAGCGAGGGCGGGGTGAAGTACGAGACGTGTTCGTAGATCAGATCCCAGATAGCGAGGGTGTTGAGGGTGTGGCGCGCATTGGGGACTTCGATAAATACCGGGGTGGCGGGCCGGGCGTAGAGCGCGCGCCGGAGCACGGCCACGAACCGGGCCGGTTGGGGGATGTGTTCAAGGGTGTGACGCGCAACGATGAAGTCGGCGGCTTCGGCGGCGTGGCGTTCAGAGAAGTACTCTGGCACAAAGCGGATGCCAGCGTAAGGACTGCCGGAGCCGTCGTAGCTGGGGTCAAAGCCGACGCCCTGGTTTCCTCCGGCCTGGCACAGCAGGCACAGAAAATCGCCTTTACCAGAGCCGATCTCGACGATCTTCTTGCCGTACAGGTGGTAACGCTCCACGAGGTCCGCCGCCAGCGTTTGGGCGTAGACCTGAAAGCGCGGCGAAAAGTGCAGTGAGTTCTCGTAAGCGGCGTTGTAGTCCAGGCGGGCCGGGTCGAAGGCATAGTTGTAGAGGTGGCCGCAAGAGCCGCAGAAGGCCAGGCGCAGGTCGCCGCGCGCTGCGTTAAGGGCCGCGCGCCGGTCGGCCCACAGCACATTCGCCAGCACAGGCACTTGCCTGACCGTGAAAAACGGTTGCAGAGTGTTCGCGGCGCATATCGGGCAGGGGATGGGTTGTTGGCGCATCAGAAATGATTACCGGGCCCAGGCCGGGGGTTCAACCCCTCTATGAGGGCATGGCGCTTGATGTTCCATTTGGTCAACCATCTTCGGACAACTCCCGTTGAGCGGAATGGACGCGGTTGAGCGCGGCGGAGACGGCGGCGTGCAGGTTAAAGCGCGTCTCGTGGCCGGTTAGGGCGGCCTGCGCCGCCAGGAAACCGGCGTCGAGCAGGCCGCGCTCGATCTTGCACCACAGGTACAGCCGCCGGTGTTCGGCCAGGCTCAGGTGGGGGTTGGCGCTGGCGTACCGGCGGAAGGCGCGCCTTTCGAGGGCCGGGTTGGTCCCTTTGAGCAGTGCGGCCAGGTCGGCGTGGGGCTGGCCTAGCCCGGCCCACTCCCAATCGAGCAGTTTTGCGTCTTGAGGGTCTTGCGGGTGGAGCAGGATGTTGGCGTAATTAAGGTCGCCGTGAATGGCTGTGAGAGGCGGGGCAGAGCGGCGCAGGTGGCGCTGATAGCGTTCTTCCAGGGGGGCGAGGGCGCTCAGAGCCTGGGCGATGCGCGGCGCATGGAAGCGGTTGTGGTAGGCGAGCAGGCCGGCGCGGGCGTAGTCGAACAGCCGGTTTTGGAATGCGGGTCCAAAGTCGAGCAGGCGCTCCGGCTGTCCGGCGGCCAGCCAGCCGGCCAGAGTCTGGTGAATGGCCGGCAGCAGCTCCACGATGGGCAAGAGGCGCCGGTCTGGGCGGAGGGGGCGGTAATGGGGGGCCAGGTCTGCGAGCAGATATTGATAGTGGGCCGGTGGAGCTACGGCCTGGGCCAGGTAGACGGCGGCCGTCCAGCGGGCGAGGGGCGGGTACGTACTGCGCAAGATGGCCCACTCTGGCGGGCCGGGATGCAGAGGCAGACCGGCCAGGGCGGGGGTTTGGTGGGGGTCGTAGACGGCGTTTTTAAAGATGAGGGTGATCTGTGCGCCGCTGGCGAGGGTGAGGAAGAGGCGGTAAGCGCCGGAAGCCTTCCAGCCGGAGAGGTGCGTGTAGCAAACCCGGTGATAGGGGCTGTGAAAATGCTCCTCGCACACCTGGTTTAACGCCTCTGGAGACAGCGCGGCAGGACAGCCGGGCTGGAAAACCTCTTGAGGCACAGGTGGAGCCGGGCGGGGCCACAACAGGCGGAGCGAGCGGCGGAGCGCGGAGAGAACCTTCATGCGCGTTTAGCTTCCAACCGGGTAAACCTGAGGGGTACAGCCGTGTTGGGCCAGCGTCTGGCGCACCTCGCGCTCGTAGATGGGGTTCATCAGCAAGACGGTGTCGGGCGGGGCGCGGCGCAGTACGGCGGGCGAGCGCACGGGAAGCCCGGAGCCAGCCAGAAAAGTATGGTTTTTGAAGGGGTTAACATCCACGGCATAATCAATCCCCGCCGCCTCACCGAGAGCCGTCAGAAAAGCCACGGCCTTCGAACCGCCCCCCCACAAGATGGTGCGCCGCCCGGCGGCGTGCAAGCGGGCGAGCCGGGCGCGCCACGCGGCGATGGCCTGGGCCGCCCGCTCCGCAAAGCCTTGTACCTGAACGTAAAGCTGATCGGGCGCTTCTTCCAGCGGCAGGGGGGGCGCGGCGGCGCCGCGAGCGGGCCGCGCCGCGATCATCAAATACTGGCCCTCGTAGCCGCTCCACACGTCCAGCGGGTTCAACCCGGCGCGGCGGAACAGGCGCGCCAGCGAGCCGGGGCTGAAGTACGAACAGTGTTCGTAGTAAATATCCCAAAAGGCGGTCTCGGCGAGGATGCGGGGGACTGCGGGGACCTGGAAGAACACTAACGTATCTCCGTTCGTCTCCACCGCGCGCCGGATGGCCGCCGCAAAGTCGTAAACCGGGCCGATGTGTTCCAGCGTCATTTTGCAGAGGACGGCGTCGGCCCGGCGGTCGGCGTATTTTTCAGAATAATAATCTCTGATAAATTCAACGTTTGTGCCGGGCTGAATCTCCACCCTGCCCGGCCGGTAGGCCGGGTCGAAGCCCAGGCCGCGGTTGTTCCCCAACTGGCAGAGACCGTTTAGAAACTCGCCCTGTCCACAGCCGATTTCGATGATGTCTTTCTCGCGCAGGTTGAAACGCTCGATCAGCGTGCGGGCCAGCTCATCGGCAAAGCGGTTAAAGGTGGGCGAGAAGCCCTGGGTCGATTCGTATTCGCGCGCGTAATCTTGCAGGCTGGCGTCGAAGGTAGTGTTGTAGATGAAGCCGCACGCGCGGCAGAACCCCAGGCGGATTTCGCCGGTGGGCAGGGTCAGGGCCTCTGCGCGGGTGTGATGCACCAAGACGCTGTGAACCGGGGCGTTGGGCTGGTGGTAGAAGGCCTGAATATCCGTAGAACCGCAGGCCGGGCAGGCGCATTGCATCAAGAGTGATCCTTAGGGTGGGGTTTGAGCGGGGGCCGCCGGTGAGGCGGCCCCCATAGCCGCCTCACCGGCGCTGTGATTTACGACTTACTGATTGTGATTAACTAACACGGGGAGTTGGATCACGTATTGTTCCAGGGGCTGGGTTCCTTCCTGGAAGACGGCCGTCAGGGTCTTGTCACTGCCGTCCATCGTGATCGTCAGCGGGTTCTGCATGCTGGCGAGGGCCCCTTCCCAGCGGGCAAAGATCCAGCCGCTGGTGGGGGTGGCGGTGAGCTGTACGCTCTGGCCGCAGTCGTAGCCATCTACAGGCTGTTCCGGCGAGGCGCTCACACTGCCCTGGCCGACGATGTTGACGGTGAGGCTGTTCGAAGCGCTGTCGCCGTTGACAATGGGCGAGGCGGTGTTGAAGAAGTAATCCACCACGGCGGTATGGGCGGGGGCCTGCGTGCCGTTGTTATTGGGGTACGAGGTTCCGGCGTACACGCCCACGCCCGTCACCACAAAGCCGGCGGGGGGCTGTGTTGCCATGGGGGCAAGGGTCCAGGGGCCGTCATCCACCTTGTATTCCAGTTGCCAGACGCCCTCCATGCGCCCGGCCTGGCGCGAGACGCGCATGGAAAGCGAACTGGCGGAGCGGTAATCACCGGAGACGCGGGCGATGGGCTGGCGGATGATGTCGCCGCCGGTGCCGGTATAGACGCGCCCGCCAAAGATGACGGTATGCTCATCGTTATCGTAGAAGAATTCAAAGCGCAAAAATTCACCCGCGCCCGATTCCAGGACGATGCCCTGCTGCTGGTACTGCTCGGTCACGTTAGAGTCGAACTTCACCTCCGCGCCAAAATCTTCCACGCCCGTGCCGCCAAAGGGTTGTACCACCCGGGCAACGTTGTAGACCAGGTTGCCCAAATTGTCTTCCCAGATGGTCTGGTTGGGGCCGGCCGGGACGCTTAACCTCAGCTGCGTGCGGTTGTACGAGATCGCCTGCCCGCTGACGCCGATCACGGGCGTCCAAAAACTCTGCGGGCCGCACGGGTTGAATTCATCTGACTGAAAAGTGGCCGCCTGGTAAGCGTTGACCGGCGCGGCGAACAACAACGATGCGAGCAGTAATACTGCGAATACAACCTTCATTTGCCTCATCATTTTTGACCTCATGTGCTTGTGAATAGGTGAGCCGGGTTGACCTGTTCAGGTCAGCTTGCCCAGCAGAACAATCGCGCCTGAAGCGGGGTACTGCCTGGTTCCTGCGCCCCCCGATACAGAACTTGCAGGGACCGATTTGAAACGGTGGGTGTAAGATGCCGATGAAAAGCATGTCTGCTGCTGGTCAATCACCTCCTTCAAAGGGGAAAAGGCTCGATGCCTGGTCGTCCCTGCCGCTTCGCCGCCTTCAGCGCGTGATCAGAGGGACGAAAATAAACTGGGGGTTTTCGGGTTGGGGTGGGAGGGAGCGGAAATGAGCTGTAATGGTAGCGTTGCCCGTGATCGTCACCTGGGTAGGGTTGATACTGTGGTTGATCGCCCCGGACCAGTTGGCGAACTGCCAGCCGGCGGCGGGCTGCGCGGTGAGGGTGACGACCTCACCGGAGTTGTAGGTAGGCTTATCTGGGTTTTTGGCAACCGAACCGCCGCCCGCAACCGGCACGCTCAAAGTGTAGCCGGTAGATGGTCCAATGGGCGCGGCGGTCACATTGCCGAAGGTAGCGTCAACGTGGTGGGCCACCAGCAAAAAAGAGCCGGTATTGGTTGGGCTGGAAGGGTCGGGCGTGGTCTGAAGGCTCAGGTTCCAGGCGGAAGGTTCAGAGCGGCCATCTTCCCAGGCTTTCATGCGGTAAAGACTGCCGCCGCCGCTGACGGTCTCCACGCGGGCGCGAAGCCAGTAGGTGCGGCCAATGACGAAATCCACGCTGCTGTCTAAGACTTCGCTGTCCTGATAGGTTTCGAGCGCCAGGCGTCCGTTATCGGCGGCGGTCCACTGGTATTTGGCCGAAGCGCCGGTGGGAATCCAGCCGCATAGGGGCTGGTCGCAGTAGTCGGGGTTGTTGGTGTGGCCGTTCCAGCGAAAATCAATGGAAATTTTGGGCCGTCCGCTGGCGGGTCGGGGGTTGGTGAAGAGGGTCGTATCAACGGCGTGGATGGTAACCGGGACGAGGACTTCATAATCGCGCCAGGTGCGGTCGCCGATGGCGATGACGCGGTCGTACTCCATTGGCGTGGCGCGCGCGCCGCCGCCGGTGAGGACCCAGCGGCCATCCACCACCTGCGCGCCCTGTTGGATGTGGGTGAGGGCGGCCCAGTTGACGGTATAGGGCAAGGGCCAAACGCTGCCCTCGGCGTAGTTGAAGGTGACGGTCCGGCTGGCGGTCAGACCATCATTATTGGCGGCGTGGATGATGACGGTGTTACTGCCGTTCACCAGCGCCGGGTCGCGGGTGGGGGCCAGGCGAATATCAATGTTAAAGTCGCCGGGATGTGCCAGGCGGCGGTTATCGGGGCCGGTATGGAGGGTGCGGTTGGTGGAGCCGTTGAGGCTGTAACTGAGCGAGCGGATGCCCGAATCGGGGTCGGAGACGCTGCCAAGAATGTTGACCCAGGTCTGAGGGGTTCCGAGGGTGAAGCTCTGCTGATCTCCATACCAGACGTCAATCTGTGGAGGACTGGTATCGGCCAGGAAGGGGATGGGTACGCTCCAAGAGCCGGCGGCCGGCAGGGGCGCGAGGGCAAGCCCGGCCAAAAGGATAAAGGTGAAGAGTCTGAAGAAAAAGGTTTGGAAATGGATCATGTTAAGGGTTCCCTTTGCGAAGGGTGAGTTAGATGGGGGTGACCACTAGTCTTGCGGGGGGGTGCTGTCTGGGGTTGGCCCCGCCGTCGAGTGGGGTGATGAGCACATCGCCGAAAGAGACTTCGGCATAGTTCGCAACCAGCAGCACCGACCCGGTCTTCAGGTCGTAGCGCGAGGGGTCAGTGTAGATCAGATCCCAACAAGCCGGTTCGGGTTCGTTCACCGGCCAGACTTTGAAACTGTAGCGCCCGGCGGAGCCTGCGTCTTCAGCGCGTAGTTTGAAGAAATAGGCGCGGCCCAGTTCCAGCGTTTTTTCGGCGGTGATGGGGTCTTCGTCGTTCCAGCGCAGTGCCAGGGCGTGGAGCCGGTGACTGTAATAGGCGTAAGCGCCGAGGCGCGTCCAGCGCGAGGGGAGGATGCCGCCGCCGGCGTGACCTTTCCAGCGGGCAATGATCCCAACGCCGCCGGGGTTCTCTTCTGGCCCGGTGAAGCGGTGAATGATAACCGGCACGGTGACTTCGTATTCGGCCCAGGCGTGCATGTCGCCGATGGCGACCACCCGGTCGTAGCCGGTTTGCACAGTGCGCAGGCGGCCGCCGCGAATTTCCCACAGTCCATCTACCACCTGGGCCTGCCCGGCGATAGCGGCGGCCTCTGCCCAGCGCGTCTGGTAGGGCAGGGGCCAGCGTTTGCCGGGATGGTAGGTGATCGAGAGCGATTTTTCGGAGCGGCGGCCCAACCAGTCGGTAGCGGTGATAATCACGTGGTTCTGCCCGGGCCGCAGGTCGGCCTGGGGGATGGCGATGTTAAAATCGCCGGGGTCTTGCAGCCGGCGCCGGTCGGGTCCAACGTGAAGCGGGATGGGGGCGCCGCCGTTCAGGCGGTAGCGCAGGCGAAAAATGCCGGCAGAACTGGCAACGTTGCCCACGATGTTGATGCGTTCCTGGGGGATGCCCAAATGCCCAAATTCGTAAGGGCCCTCGTACCACAGGCGGATTTCGGGCGGCCGGGTAAGGTCCCTGGCGAAGATGAAACTGGCCGAGTGGCCCAGCACGGTTCCCATCAGCAGGACGACCGGGAACAGCAGCGGGTTAGATAATTTTCGGTTCCGGGATCGGTACAATAAACTTTCCCCCCCGCTGGCAGTATTCGGCTTGTTGGCGGATGATTTCATCGGCAAAATTCCAGGCCAACAGCAGGACGTAATCGGGAGTATCTTCTAAGAGTTTGTGCGTGGGGTAAACAGGCAGATGATTGCCTCCCATAAAGCGCCCATGTTTATACGGGTTGAGATCCACCACGTAATCAACCAGGTCGCGGGTGATTCCGCAGTAGCTCATCAGGGTGGTGGCTTTGGCGGCGGCGCCGTAGGCGGCCACGCGCTTGCCTTCGCGCCTGAGCCGGATGAGAAGCGCGCGCAGGGCGGCTTTAATGCCGGCCGCGCGGGCGGCGAAGCCGCGGTAGTAGTCATAGGTATCAACGCCGCGCTCTTTCTCCATTTGCAGCAGAGTGGTGACGCTCTCTTGGGGGGCTTCATGGGGTTCGATGAACAGGCGCAGGGATCCGCCGTGAATGGGGGTGCGCTGTACAGCGTTCAGATACAACTGGTGGCGGCGGAAGAGCGCATCCAGCGCAGTGACAGAGAAATAACACAGGTGCTGATGGTAGATCGTGTCAAATTCGCAGTGATCCACCAGGTCCACCACGTAGGGGCATTCGATGACGGCCATGCCGTTGGGTTTCAGCAGGATGCGGATGCCTTCGACAAAGCCGTTCAGGTCTGGCACGTGCGCCAGGACGTTGTTGGCGAGGAACACGTCGGCCTGTTGGCCCGCGGCACGGAGCCGACCGGCCAGCTCGCGGGTGAAGAAAGTCAACAGGGTTGGGATGCCCTTGCTCCGCGCGGCTTCGACGGGGCCGCGCGCAGGGTCAATGCCGAGGACGGGGATGCCGCGTTCTTTGAAGTTTTGCAGCATGTACCCGTCATTCGAGGCGGCTTCGATCACCAGGCTGGAAGAATCGAGGCGGCGGGCTGTGATCAGATGGGCGGCAGACTGGCCGAAGTGTTCCAGCAGTGCCGTGGAGACGGAGGAAAAGTAGGGGTAATCTTCGCCAAAGAGGATCTCCGGTGCGACGGAGACGGAGATCTGCGCCAGTGAGCAGTCTGGGCAGAAGAGCAGGTCCAGTGCTGAGGCGGGTTCGGTCTCGTCTAACTGCCCGGCGGTCAGCAGGCGGTCGGCCAGAGGGGTATTCCCCAGCGAGAGAACCGTCTGCAGGCGTTCGCCGCCGCATGAGCGGCAGGCAGGCAGGGTGAATGGCATGGAGAACTGCTGGGGCGCAGGAACCTGCTGGGCAGTCTTCCAGCGCAGTGCGGCGTCAATCCTGCCGGTACTGAGCAGTTGCTTAAGGTGGGCAATGCGCTTGTAGCGGGGGCCTTCAAAGTCTTCTGTAGAGATGCTGGTCTGCTGGTAAGCCGCGTAGAGCTGCCGCGCGCCTGTGCGCGCGTCCCATTGGGGTTGAAATTCAGGCAGGACGCGCAAGATTTTGTCGCAGTTGACGCGGTAATTGCGCCGATCGGGGCCGGCATCGGGCGCGTATTCAATCCGGCAGTTGGGGACGGTTTCGGCCACGATCTCGGCCAGTTCGCGGACGCGGTAGTTCTCTGCCGTGCGGCCCACGTTAAAGGCTTCGTTGTGGACCCGTTCGCGGGGCGCGTGTAGGACGGCTAAGAAGGCGCGCGCAATATCTTCGATGTGGACGATGGGCCGCCAGGGCGTGCCGTCGCTCTTCATGTAAATGCGCCCGGTGGTCATGGCCCAGGCTACCAGGTTGTTCAGCACCAGGTCGAAGCGCAAAAACGGAGAAACTCCATAAGCGGTGGCGCTGCGCAGGAAGGTGGGGCTGAAGGTGTCGTCGGCCAACAGCGACACGGCTTGTTCCACCAACACTTTCGATCTGCCGTACGGGGTGACGGGGTTGAAGGCCGACTCTTCGGTGAGGAAATCATCGCCGGCGGCCCCATAATTGCTGCACGAGGAAGAAAAGAGAAAACGCGGTACGCCAGCCTGTTTTGCCAGCCGCGCCAGGCGCACCGACGCGCGGTAGTTGATCTCCATCGTCAGTTCGGGGTTGAGGTCGCCCAGAGGGTCGTTGGAGAGGCCGGCCAGGTGCAGGAT
The DNA here is from genome assembly GCA_034434155.1 of Anaerolineaceae bacterium. Taxonomy (GTDB): domain Bacteria; phylum Chloroflexota; class Anaerolineae; order Anaerolineales; family Anaerolineaceae; genus DSYU01. The sequence goes on along the minus strand of DAOUAC010000144.1, from coordinate 9,587 downwards.
AGCGTCGTAGCCTTGCAGGTCGTCAAGCTGCAAGTCGCGGATGTCCGTTTGGATGGACGGAAAGATTTCGGCGGGCCGCGCGCCAAAGCACGAGCCAGCGAACAGGCCGCTGTCTACCCCGACGACCTCATGCCCGGCCTGAGCCAGCATCGGGCCTAAAACCGCGCCAATATAACCGTGATGCCCGGTGAGCAGTACGCGCATGGTTCAGTCCTCCCAAACCTTCCAGGGAGCCTTGCCCGACTGCCACATGGTTTCGAGAATGTGTTTTTCGCGCAGGGTGTCCATGCACTGCCAGAAGGCTTCGTGGCGGTAGGCCATCAGCTGCCCATTGTGGGCCAGGCATTCGAGCGGCTCGCGCTCCCAACTGGTATCGTCGCCGGCGATGAAGTCGAAAACGCCGGGTTCGAGGACAAAAAAGGCTCCGTTGATCCAGCCTTCGCCAATTTGCGGTTTTTCGACAAACTCAACGATGCGGTCCCCGTCAAAGCGCATATGGCCGTAGCGGGCCGGGGGGCGCACGGCGGTGAGGGTCGCCAGTTTGCCGTGCGAGCGGTGAAAGGCCAACAGGTCGCGCAGGTTGACGTTGGAGACGCCATCGCCCCAGGTGAGCATAAAGGTCTCATTGCCCAGGTAGGGCTGCAAGCGTTTGATGCGCCCACCCGTTTGAGCGCGCAGGCCCGTATCCACCAGCTCCACCGTCCAATCGGGCTTGGGGCCATCGTGAACGATGATCTCCCCGTTTTTCATGTGAACGGTGAGGTTGCTTTCTAACGAGCAGTAATCCACGATGTATTTTTTAATCACCTCGCCCTTGTACCCCAGGGCGATGACGAACTGGTTGAAGCCGTAAAACGAGTAGTGCTTCATAATGTGCCACAGGATCGGCCGGCCCCCGATTTCGACCATTGGCTTGGGCTTAATTTCGGTCTCTTCCGCCAGGCGCGATCCAAACCCACCGGCCAGAATCGCCACTTTCATCGCTGACTCCTTAATTGCTTGGTCTTTTTATGCGTGTGTACGACAAAGGGGAGCATCCGCACGGCCACCCCCTTGAAATCTTCGAGCAGAACAGCGCGGCGCGCCCAAAACCAGCGCAGGGCTACCCCCAGGCAGAGCAGTTTTTCCTGAGACGAAAGCGGCGCGCGCGTCACCGCGCAGATGTGCTGTAAGCCGTTCTGCCAGTACGGAAGATGAAGATGGCGCTGCTTGTGCGGGTCGAACCACTCCAACCGCTGGTAGTGGCGAAACCGGCGCGTTGAGGCGGCAGGATGGTCGCGGCGGTGAAAAAGGTATTCGGGAACTTCCACCAGGCGGCCCCTCAGGCTGAGTTCGGCCAGCAGGGTGCGGTCTGAGCCGACATATTTGCCGATGAGCGGGGTTTTTGCCAGCACACAGCGGCGGATGACACCAAAAATGGCGATGCAAAAATGGTTGACCAGGATAAAATCGGCAAAGCGCACGTGCGGCTGAGGGGCGCTGACGCGCATGGGGTAATCATACGTGCCGGTCTGGTTGCCATGCATGTCAATGCGGGTGGCCTGGGTGTAGGCCAGCACCACTGAGGGGTCTTCCTCTAAGATGTGAACGCATTTTTCGAGGAAGGTGCTGTCCAGCACGTCATCGTAGGCGGCCCATTTGAAATATTCTCCCCGCGCGCGCCGGAAGAGCAGGTTGAAATTCTCCGCCGCGCCAAGATTCTGCCTCTGACGAATGCAGCGGATGCGGCTGTCGCGCCGGGCATATTCGAGGCAGATGGAGGCCGTGCCATCTACCGAAGCGTTGTCGGAGATAATCAGCTCAAAGTCGGTGAAGGTCTGCTGTAAGATCGAATCGATGGCCTGGCGCAGGTATGTTTCGCCGTTATAGACCGGCAGCCCAATGCTTACTTTTGGATGAACGGATGCCACAAGGTCAATCTCCCCTAAAACCACTAAAAGAACGGCGGATGCCTGGGTGGTGCGGCTCTCCGACCCGCTCAAGCATCCATCAATTTCACCGGCTCAAATCCGTCTCCCAGGTGAGGAATGGCCGGATGACGCCGGAAATCTTGCCGGCCCATTCCATCCGGGCGGTGTCGCGGTCGGGGCTTTCGACCACCTGGAAGGCCACCACGTCTTGCTCGTAAAAATGGTTGATGTGCGGTTCTTCGGTGCGTATTCCGGCGGCGGCCAGCAGGGTTCCCTCGGCCAGCAGATTGCCGGGAATCCAGGCAGTAGAAGTGTAGCGCCCGGCGGGGCGGGGGCGGCTGCGCCATTGGGGGTCGGTGTCAATAGAAGTGAACAGCCACACCTCTTCCTCATTGTGAAGTGTGAAGTACGGGACCAGTACCGTCCCACTGGTGAGTACCTCGTATTCCATTTCGATCCCAATGGGGCGGCGGATGTCGTGGGTGTAGGCGGTCTCGCCCTGCTGGTTTTTCACGCGCACTCCGCGCAGGCGGACGGTCTCGTCGCCGGGAGCGCGGCGCAGGTCTTCCCAGCATTTAGAAGAGGAAGTTCCCAGGTTGGTGGAGAGGTATTCGGCCACCACCTCATGGGCCGGGCCGGTGCGGATGATCTCGCCGCCTTCCAGCAGGTAAGCGCGCTCGCACAGCCGGGTGATCGAAGGCATGTGATGCGAGACGAAGATCACCGTGCGCCCGTGTTTGCCCACGTCTTCCATCTTGCTCAGACTCTTGCGCTGGAAGGAAGCATCGCCCACCGCCAGAACTTCGTCAACCAGCAGGATTTCTGGCTCTAAATGGGCCGCTACGGCGAAGGCCAGGCGCACCGTCATGCCGGAGGAATAGAATTTAACGGGGGTATTAATGAATTTTTCCACCTCGGCAAAGGCCACGATCTCGTCGAATTTGCGGTCAATTTCGACCTTGCGCATGCCCAGGATGGCCCCGTTGAGATAGACGTTCTCGCGGCCAGTCAGTTCTTTGTGAAAGCCGGTTCCGACTTCCAACAGCGACCCTACCCGCCCAAAGAGGTCAACCACGCCTTTGGTCGGCTCGGTGATGCGCGTCAACACTTTGAGCAGGGTGCTTTTACCGGCCCCGTTGCGCCCAATAAGACCTACAATCTCGCCGCGCTTGATCTCAAAGCTAACGTTGCGCAGCGCCCAAATGTAATCTCTGCCAAAGCGGGCGTTGTCGTCCTCGCCAGAGCGGGCCTTGCCCATGCCGCGCATCGCTCTGGCAGGCAGACGGATAATGCCGTTGGCAATCTGGTCGCGCAGGGTGCGGTAGCGCGGCTTGCGCTCTGGGATAATATGGTACTTTTTGCTGAGGTTCTCGGCTCGAATGGCAATATCGGTCATGTCTGTTTCCTGATCTACCTGTGAACGATTTAACAAAGCTGAACTGTGCCTTGTGAGTTAAATAACATCCGCAAAGGTTTTTTCCATCCGGCGGAAATAAAATAACCCGCTGATGAAAATGGCGACAGCAACCACTGTGGATACCAACATCATCGGGCCGGGTGGGGTGGTGCCGAGCAGTGCCCAGCGGAACCCCTCAACCACGCCGACCATGGGGTTAAGGCCAAACACCGTGCGCCAGAAGGGGTTTTCTACCAGGCTGGAGGGGTAAATGACGGGCGTGGCAAACAGCCAGAACTGGGTGAGAAATGGGATGACATAGCGCACATCGCGGTATTTGACGTTTAACGCCGAAAGCCACAGGCTCACCCCCAGCGCCGTGACCAACGCCAGCAGCAAAAAGGCGGGCATCAGCAGGATATGGAGGCCAAACCGGAGCTGAAAACCACTGGCGGGGTCGGAATTGTAGTAGATCATCATGCCCAGCAGCACCACAAAGGCAATGGCAAAATCAACAATCCCCGATAAGGCGCTGGAAATCGGCACGATCAGGCGGGGAAAATACACTTTGGTGATGAGGTTAGAACTGGTTACGAGGCTGTTGGAAGAATTGAGCAGGGCGCCGGCGAAATAGTTCCAGGGCAGCAGGGCCGCGTAATTAAAGATGGGGTATGGAATGCCTTCCGAAGGCATGTTTGCCAGCCGGCCAAAGAACAGTGAAAACACGACCATCTGCATAACGGGCTGGAGGATGGCCCACAGCGCGCCCAGGATGGTTTGCTTGTAACGGATGAGGACATCGCGCCAGGTGAGGAAGTAGAGCAGTTCGCGGTACAGCCACAGCTCGCGGAACTGTAAAGGAACCCAGCCCTTGCTGGGCTGGATGCGGATGTGAGGTGGAACCTCGGTGGAGAGAATTGGGACAGCTTGCGATTTAAAGGCTCTTGCCATAGATCCTCATGGGGTTGCGCGCGGGCAAGCTCCGCCCTTCCGACAATGCGGTTGTGGGTCGGCCTGCTGGCGCATCGGATGGATGACATGAACAAGAAGCACCGCCTTGCCAGGCAGATGCCTTCTGGCTCACTTTGTAAGCAAGGGAGTGATGCGTGAGGTGAAAGCGGGGGAGGGAGATCCAGGAATAGAGACGCCCGGCGGCGGGACCTGCCAGACGCGCAGGGGTCCCGTTCAGGGGATCCTGGTCAGAGGATAGGGGCCGCGCGGCGCGCGCCCTGGAATGGGTAGTGATGGATCTCGATCTGATTCGCCTGTACCGATGGAAAGGTTAGGTTTGCCTGGCTCAACGGTACGGCGAGGTTCGTGCGATGTAACCGCTATCAGATTCGATTGAAGACGCTCCCCATCAAACGATAAGCTTCCACCTTTGGTTGTGGCCGAGGCCACAGATAACGAGAGGCTGCGGTGCATGCCCGCTCCGGCTGGTTGCCGCCAACCAGAGTGGGAGATGATGCACTCCCGGTTAAAAAAGAAAGACCGGCCAAATTGTGGCCGGTTTCGCAACTGGCTCGTCGGGGAAAGATCCTGTGGATAGGATTGCGACCATGGTATTGGCCCCCGAGTCATCGCCTCCACACGAACTATTTATAGCATAATCAGAGGGGGGAGTCAATCCTTTATTTGGAATTATTGATCTATTTACTATTCATTTATTGGATGAATTCTCCTAGTGAATGGGTGGGGAAACTCCCTACGTGGATCATTTTGCCTCTTGTAATACTATGTGAAATACAGTATAATGTGTCTAAAGGTGCAATATGGCAAACAGTGAACTGCATGAAAATGTGATCTTGGAACTGCGGCGCGGCGTGATCGTCCTGGCCGTCCTTAGCCAGTTAGATGAAGAACAGTACGGCTATTCACTGCTCAAGCGGCTGGCCGAACAGGGTTTGGAAGTAGATCAGGGGACGCTCTACCCGCTGCTGCGCCGGTTGGAGGCGCAGGGCCTGCTCGAATCGGATTGGCGCATTGCAGAAGGCCGCCCGCGGCGCTATTACCGCATCAGTCCGGCGGGGCGGGCCATGCTGCCGGCCCTGAAAAGCGAATGGCAGAACATTGTGCAGGCCATGGAACGCATGTTTAAAGCCCAAACAGAGGATATCTAAGATGGAACTCATGGATCGCTACATTGACGAAGTTGGCAAGCACCTGCCCGAAAAAGGGCGGGCTGATATTCAGGCCGAGATTCGCTCGGCCCTGCAGGATATGCTCGATGACCGGGCCGCTCAGGCCGGGCGCGAGCCGGATGAGGCCATGCTCTTGGAAGTACTGCAAGCCTACGGCTCGCCGGAGGCAATCGCGGCCTCATACCAGCCAGAGCGTTACCTGATCGGCCCGCGGCTGTACCCGGCCTTCCTCAAGACTCTGCGGATTGTACTGCCGATCGTGGCGGCGCTGGGGCTGGTGGGGTTAGGGGTGGCTGTGGCGCAGACGCCGCTGGCGGCCGAGGCCATCATCGAAAGGATCATTCAAGAGATGGCCGACCTGGCCGCATCGGTGGTGACGGCCCTGGGCGTGGTGGTGCTGGTGTATGCCGTTTTGGAGCGTACCGCCCCCAACCTGAAAGAGAAGCCCGCGCAGTGGGACCCGCGCTCGTTGTATCAGATTCAACCGGCAGACCGCGTCGCGCCCGGCGAGCCGATCACCAATCTGGTGTTCACCCTGGCGGCGCTGGTGATCTTTAACTTCTTCCGCCACATCATCGGCATTTACTGGCTGGCGGATGGCGGCGCGGTCTTCCTGCCGGTGCTGTCAGAGGCCTTCTGGGGCTACCTGCCGGCGATTAACCTGCTGTGGGTACTGCAAATCATCCTTAACGCCGGGCTGGTTTACCGGGGACAGTGGTCCGAGTGGACGCGCTGGCTGTCGCTGGCGGTGCATGGGTTAGAGATCGGCATCGCGGCGGCCATGCTGCGGGGCGGCGGGCTGATTGGCCTCACCGCCGCGCAGATTGCGGCGCACGGCCCCACTGCGCTGGAGAACGCCGAACTGCTGGTGACGATATTAAACCAGGTGACGCGCTTTGCCCTGGTGATGGTCATTGTGTTCGGGGTGGTATCGGTGATAAAGGCCGTTCTGCGCCTGCTGAGAGGCCGGCGCGCCCCGGTGCTGGTGAATGGATAAAATGCACCCTACAGTTCTGCTCGCCCACCTGCGCGCCCGGCGGCCCTCCGTACTGCCAGAAGGCGAACTGACGGTTCAGCCGATCCAGGAAAGTGCCTTTCGGGTGAGCGTGGGCGGGCAGAGCTTTTTCGTCAAGTGGATTGCGGCATCCAACGCGCGCGGGCAGAACGAACTGCGCATCGGACGCAGTTTTGCGCGGCTCAAGGCCATTCCCGCTCCGCGCCTGCTGTTTGAAGTGCCGCTGGCCGACGGCGTGATCGCCGGTTGGGAGTGGGCGGCGGGCGCGGACCTGCGCGCCCAACACCGCCACCGCCTGCCAGAAGCCTTTGCCTGCCTGGGACGACTGCACAAAGCCCTGCGCAGTCACAGCGAGGTGATGGCTCCCCTGGGCAGTGCCCGCTACCCCACCCTGCGGGCCATGCTCGCCGCCGAAACCTACCGCCTGACGGCCCCGTTGGAACTGCCGGTCCAGGCGCGCTGTCTGGCGATCCTCGCCCGGTTAGAGGCCGGCTACCCCACCCTCATCCACGGCGATATGCACCCGGGCAATATTCTGGTGGAGGGCGAGCGTGTCTGGATTGTGGATTGGGCTTACGCCTGTAACAGCCTCAACCTCTTTGACCTCGATTACATCCAGACGCTGTTCCTGCCGGCTCCCGGCCCCGATTGGTCGGTGATTGGGCCAGAAGAGGCCGGCCCGGTGCTGGAAGCTTATTACCAGGCCGCCGGGTTGGAGGGGGTGGATATCTACCGTACTCACCAGGCCGTGATGGTCTGGAACCTCCTGCGCGCGCACGAGAACGCCCTTCTCAACGGCTACCGCGCCGCGGCCCAGCAGACCCGCCGCCAGCTTTATACGCTCTTAGGTCAGGTTGCCCATGGATAACCCTGTACCCATCTTCCTTACCATTATGGCTGTGCTGTTAATCACGCCGCTGCTTTCTGAGGGAGTACGCCTGCCGGGCATCGTTGGCCTTATCCTCGGCGGCATGTTGATCGGGCCGCATGGTTTTGGCCTGTTGGCTGTGGACAGCCGCATTGAACTGCTTTCTACGGTTGGCCTGCTCTATCTGATGTTCAGCGCCGGGCTGGAGGTAGACCTGGCGCAGTTTACGCGCGTGCGCTCGCGGGCGCTGGTCTTTGGCATGTTGACTTATCTGGTTCCGCAGTTAATGGGCATGGCCCTGGGCATGTACCTGCAGATGAGCTGGCTTGGCACGGTACTGCTGGGTTCGGCCTTCTCTTCGCACACCCTCATTGCCTTTCCGATTCTGGTCAAGCTCGGCATTGTGCGCAATGAAGCCGTTGCGGTGACGATCGGGGCGACCGTACTGACGGACATTACCGCTTTTGTGGTGCTGGCCGGGGTTCTCAGCGCGGTGGGGGGTGATTTTTCTCCCCTCTATTTTGCCGGACTGCTGGCAGTTCTGGCCGTTTACGCGGCCGTCATTCTGGTGATCGTCCCGCGCCTGGGCAAGTTGTTTTTCCGCTATTTCAGCGGGCGGGCGGTTGAATTCCAGTTCGTGCTGGTGACGCTCTTCCTGGCGGCGCTGTTTGCCGAACTCATCGGCGTTCATGAGGTGGTAGGCGCATTTTTAGCGGGCCTGGCAATCAATGCCACTCTGCCACAGCACAGCCCGGTGGGCGAGCGCGTCTTGTTTTTGGGTGAGTCCTTCTTTATTCCGGTGTTCCTGATGTACTCCGGCATGATTACCAACCCATTGGCCTTTGTGACGGATATTGGCACGGTCGTACTGGCGGCGTGGGTAACGCTGGTGGCGTACCTCTCCAAACTGGTTGCGGCGTGGGCGGCTGGGCGGATTTTTGGCTACTCGCGGGCCGAGATGCTCACCGTCTACGGCCTGTCGCACGCGCAGGCGGCGGTGACCATTCCCACGCTGTTGATCGGCATGCAAACGGGCCTGTTTTCACAGCAGTTGTTCAACGCCGCCATTCTGATGATCTTGCTGACCTCAATCACCTCGCCCATTCTGGTACAGCGCTATGGGCGCAGGGTGACTCCGGTTGATACGCATCAGATCCAGGCTCCATTATTTAAGCGTGTGTTGGTGTCGGTCGCCAACCCGCAGACCCAGGAACACCTGATCACCCTGGCGAGCATTCTGGCGCACAACAACCAGGGCGAGATCATCGTTTTGCACGTGGAGCGCGAAGGCCACCGTCTGCCGGGGGAAAATCAGCACCACCAGGATATTCTGGAGCGCGTCCCAGATATTCTGAGCAGTCCCGAAGCGGCCTACCGGCTGGTGCGGCGGCTGGATGATTCGGTCGCCAGGGGCATTTTGCGCGCCGCCGCCGAAAACAACGCCACGCTGATCGTCACCGGCTGGCGAGGCCGCCCGCGCCTGCGCGAGAGCGCTCTGGGGCATATGCTCGACGAGGTGGTTTGGAACGCCAGGGTTCCGGTGCTGGTTGGGCGCATCACCGCTCCGATTAACAGCATGAACCGCCTGGTGCTGGTGATGCCTCAGGAACGAATTGACAGCGCATTGGCTCAGGGAACGCTGGAGACTGTCTCGACGATTGCGCGCGTCCTCAACACGCCGCTGCTGGCCCTGGGTAGCCGCGAAAACGTGTTGGCCCTGCAAACGCAGTTAGAGGAACTGTGCGCCGAACAGCACTGCCAGGTGGAGACCCTGGAAGGCGACATCCTGGCGCAGATTCGCCGTCTCTCAACCCCGCAAGATTTGTTGATCGTGCCAACGGTTGGGCCGCGCATCCGCTTCCGTTCCAGCCTCGGCCATCTGCCCGAACGCCTGACGCAAAACACCACTGCGTCCATTGTGTTTATTCACTACCCATAAACGGATATACAATATCTCTATGCTGCCCACCAAACCCTTTGCTGTTGGCCGCACCGCCGAAGTGTATGAGTGGACGCCCGGCTGTGTGTTAAAACTGTACCGCGCTGAATTCCCGCGCGAATATGTAGACTACGAGGCATGGATCGCCCATACGGTATACCGGGCGGGCGTAGAATCTCCCAAGCCCGGCGGAATCGTGGATATTAACGGGCGGCGCGGGATCGTCTATGAGCGGGTGGATGGCCCATCCATGCTCAAGATGCTGCTCAAACACCCGCACAGGGTGACCGTTTATGGGCGCATGTTGGCCGACCTGCA
>DAOUAC010000143.1:0-8183 GCA_034434155.1 Anaerolineaceae bacterium | reverse complement strand
CAGGCCGGTGTCGGTGAACGTCACGCCGCCAAAGCCAGCGGGGTTATCGGAGGGGATGCGCGCCACTTCGGGGAAGTTCTGCTGGTTCGAGGCCGGCGCATCCATCCGGCGGATGATCCAGCCGATTTCGTTGTCGCTGGCGTCGTACCAGGTCATGGTGATGGTGTTGGTGGTACTGCTGAGGTGCTGTAAGTTTTCGGGCGGCAGGGGCAGGTCCCAGGGGGTGCGGGCCGAGACTTCCGCCGAGGCCGGGCCGGTGCCGGCGCCGTTGAAGGCTTCTACCTTGTAGACGTACGTCTTGTTGATGTTGATGGACGTGTTAATCAACTGGAGCGGCGTGGCGGGGTCGCCGTCATCGTAGACCACGGCCAGCGGGTCCCATGAGGCAGTGGTGGCGCCGGGGCCGTACTTGATCCACACGCGGTAGCCATCCGCGCCCGGAACGGCATCCCAGGTGATGACCTGCGTGTAGGGTTCGAGCAGGTTGGTTTCTTCGTTGATCACGCCGCCGGTGCAAACGCCGGTGGCGGGGTCGCACTGAGGGAAGACCTGCACGTTGCCCGGCGCGGCGGGAAGGGCGGCGGCGGTATCGGCCTCAGCCGCCAGGAAGGGCGCGCCCCGCCCGGTGGCGTACCAGACCGCGTAAGACAGCCCGCCCCAGTTGTCGTTGAGGGTGATCACCTGACCGTTGGGATCGCGCCAGCCTTCGGTGAACATCTGATCCTGAATATCCAGCAGGCCGAACTCTTCGCTCAGGTAGTTGGGGGCCAGCGGGTAGTTCGGGTCCCAAACGCGCACCGGGCCGGTGGGGCGCACAGTAGAGGTGTCGGAAACGCGCAGGTGTTCCATGAACTCGCGCGTGTGCGTCTCCCAATAGACCTCAGCCCGTACCGCGGCGGGGACGACGCCTTCTGGCGCAGTAAAGGTGTAGGTGATCAGGTCGTAGTTACTGCCCGGGGCGAAGCGGTCGGCGTCTTCAAAAGGTACAAAGGTGGCCGGGTCGTAATTCCAGAACTTCACCCCTGCCTGGCGGTACTGGTTGTAATCGAAGCCGGCCGGCGGGATGCGGTTATCGAACAGGATGAAGTCGTTAAGCAGGCTCAGCGAGGGCGTACAGCCGGTCAGGTCGCCGGTGGTTTCATCCACGGCGCAGGTTCCGGTGACGCGCTCGTAGATCATCACGGCGTTGTTGGCGCTGTCAATGACCGGCTCGAGGGCGCGGTTGAGGCCGCTCAGACTGCCGTCGGTGAACAGGGTGGCGGTGGCGGCATCGTAATGACCCGATTCATACACCAGGCCGCCAGACGCATCGGTCACTTCCAGGCCGATCCACATGCGCCGCCCATCCGGGTAGCCGGAGGGGATGCGGTGGCCGGTGGTGTTGATGACCTTCACCTGGACTTGCCATCTTTGCAGGGCGTCGCTCCAGGTCGGGCCGGAGACGATCTGGATATCCACCCCGTCGCGCAGAGAAAGTTCGGTGTTGCGCTTGTTGCGCTCCCACATCGAATTGCGGGTGGAGAGCATGCCTGGGAAGATGCGCGGGTCGTTGCCGGTTCCAACCCATACGCCGTTGGCGCCCTCGCCGCCGCCGATCACTTCGATGTCCACTTCGGGGTAAAGGGCCTGCATCATCATGGGCAGGTCGCGGTTGGCCCCCGCCAGCTTATGGACGGCGGTGTTCACGCGGGCCTTGGCATAGGGGAACCAGCCAGAGACGACCGGGTCGGCATTGAGCGTGACGGGCGCGTCATCGCTGTACTCGTGCGACAGGCGCGGCATATGGCAAGACTGGCAGGTGCGCCGATCGGGGCCTTCTTCGCCGAATGCGCTGAACTTCCACTCGGTGAAGGTGCGCTGTTCGGGCATCCCGTGATTCAACACCGGGACGGTCAGATCGTGGCACGAACCGCAGAATTCCGGCTCTTCCACAAAGCTGACGCCAAAAGTGGGGTGTTCAAGCGACACCGACTGGCAGTTGTAGCAGGGCGTGCCGTTGGGATTGATCGGCGGGCCGATGGGCACGTCATATTGAACGGGCAGTGAGCCGTCGGGGTTGAAGGCCGGCAGTCCGCTGACGTCGTTGCCCTGTGGGTCAATCCAGCCGGGCGGGTAAACGCCGTAGGTCTGGCCGGTGTAGGGACCGCCGGGGCTGTAGCCCATGTAACCCAGCGGGTCGGGCTGGAGGGGAATGTCGCTCCACCAGGGCTTCACATAGCCAGGGTAGCGCGCCCCGTAGGTCATGCCGTCGCCAAACTGGAGGGTGGTATCGCCGTAGGGGTTGCCCTGAGCGATGGTCGGGTCGCCTTCCTGGTCGGTGTAGGGGCCGCCAGAGTGCGGCCAGTCGGAGATGCCCGCCATCATGTTCCAAACCGGGTCATCGGGGTCGAGGTCGGCGCGCTTAAAGGTCACGGCCCCCAGGGTGCGGTGGCAGGTCTCGCACATGATGCCTTCGTCATCGGTGGAAAGCAAGATGCTGTGGATCATGGTGGAACCATCCGCCGCGCCGTTGAGGGTGGGGTCAAAGCGGCCCGACAGCCAGCCGTTGGGGCTGTGACAGCGGAAGCACATATTACCGGCGCCATCCTCGCCGGTCAGGGCGGTGACGGCGCTGTTGACGATGATCTGATTGGCGCGAAAGACCGGGTCGCGCGCGGCGCTCGCCATGGCGGTGCCGGCCCAGTTGCCGCCGTGGGCGGTCTGCTGGTCAATCGTGCCGCCGTGACAGGCCATGCAGGTGACGACGAATTCAAAGACGTTGTACGGGGCCGGGAAGGTAATGTTGCCCAGTTCCTGCTGCTGAGTGCCGGGGTTCGGAACCGTTCCCCGCACGCCAACGCGCTCTGGCACATCGGCGCTGACGACGCCGGTGACGGCCAACAGCACGATCAGCGGGATGAACAGCCGCAGGGGCCGGGTATTCCGCAGGCCGGTCAGTAGGTGAAAGTTAAAATGAAGTTTCTTCATGGCTTCCCCCTGTTAGCGGTTCTTGGGCCACAGTTGGAGGGTCAAGAGCAGGTCGCCCTCCAGGCGTGAATGGCGGGAATTGAACGACAAGACGCCCTCACTGCCGCGCGCCCACTGCCCGGCCGCCGGTGACATGGGCAGGAAAGCCAGGGCGCTCCAATTCTGCGCTTCGAGGGCGGGGTTAAAGGGCAGTGCGGCGCGGATTTTGCCCTCCACCGTGTAAGCGTCGTGGCGGGCCTTTTGGGCCTCGCGCGATGCGCGCTTATCCACCACCGTCCACTGGCCTTCGATGTGCCACAACCCGGCTTTCTGGCCGACCATATCCTGGTGCGGCTTAAACGCCGTGAAGGTGAGCTGGAAGGTCCCATCGGGGACCAGACTGCCGCGCTGTGACCGCGCTTTGGCTTCGAGCGTGTACCCGGTGGTGAGCAGGCCGCCCGGGAAGCCGGTCTGCTCATCGGCCGGCACTTCCACCGTCTCGCCTGAGCTGACCACGCGGAAGTCCGACAGGCGCCAGGCAACCGTATCTTTGCCGGTCAGCGGCGGCTTAGCGGCCTGCGCGGTTGCCGCAATCAACAGGACAGCCAGCAGCAGAGCCGCGGCGATAAGAATTTTTCGATGCAACATGGGCAATCTCCTTTCAAACCGGTCAGGTATCAGGATCAATCCTCCGCGAACGGACAGCAGCAGGCCCGCCAGGCGAAACTGCCATCGGGGCATGGCTCGTACTGGCGGACGCATTCGTTGCGCAGGTTTTGTACTTCACTCAGCCGCTCAATCTCCGGCGACTGCGCGGCATGTTGTAAGAAATAACGGGCATCTTCCCCCAGCTCGCGCGCCATCTCGGCCTGGGCCTGGACCTGCCGGGGCAGGCTGAGGGCATTGTGATCGCTGGCGTATTGGCGGTACCAGCGCGGAAGCAGGATGTCTCTCAGCCAGTCGGCGTGATGGGCGGCGGCGGCTTCCAGGGCCTGGTGGAAGGCCTCCACCATCTTTTCCAGGCGGCTGAGCGCGCAGATTTCCGCAAGCATATCCGCCGCCTGGGCCAGAGAGCCAGCCTCGCACTGAACGAGGCCCTCGCTCGCCAGGGCCGCCGCGACCGCCTGGAAGCGTCTCAGCCGTTCGGGGGCGGTCAGCAGACTCTGGCGGAACTGGCACAGCCGGGCACTGCTGAACCCAGGGAAGTGCAGGGGCAGGTGCAGGGCGTATTTAAGGTCCAGACGGGTGCAGGTGGCGTAGCTCATCTGCCGGTCGGTCAGTTTTTCGGCAGATTGGAGAAGGGTCGCCAGGGCGAGCACCGCGAAACCGGCCTCTGGGGGCGGCGCGTCTCCGGCGAGGGAGGCGTTCTGAAGGCCCTCTGCCAGCAGGGCGGCGGCGCGCCGGCCGATCCGAAGGTACGGGTTTTCCGTTCCCAATACGGCTTCAGCGGCCCGCGCAGTCTCGTCTGGTAAAGGAGACAAATACCCTAAATCCATATCCTCGCCCTTCCCGTGCCTCCCGGTTCGACCCAACGACGCTCATCTGAATTTAATGTATGCTTTTGGCCCTGACGTGAACAGCGTAAAAAGAACCGGTTCAGCCGCAGGCCGATACCGGAAAAAGCGCGGGTTTTTGAGGGGGAGGGGGCGTATTAACTACGCACCCTCCCGTATGGGAATACGGTGGCGAGACAGGGCCAAACAGCCTCATCCGGCTGGCCGCTGTCTGCTGAAAGCCGGTTCTGGCCGCTGTTAAAGGTTGCGCTCTGGCCGGTTTGGGGGTAAAAATAAAGTGATCTCTCGCAGAAATGCGCTTTTCGGATGCTATGTCTGATGCAAGCCGGTTTTCGCTGTTTTCAAAGTCGTATCTAACTTTCCAGAAGGAGCAAACCGATGCCTCGACCTGTCACTCTGTTCACCGGCCAGTGGGCCGACCTTCCTTTTGAAACGCTGTGCCAGAAAGCCAAAGCCTTTGGCTATGATGGCGTCGAAATCGCCTGTTGGGGCGATCATTTTGACGTAGAAAAAGCGCTTTCAGACGATGCTTACGTGCAGAACCGCTGGGATATCCTCAACCGCTACGGGCTGAAGTGCTTTGCGATCAGCAATCACCTGGTGGGGCAGGCCGTGTGTGACCGCATTGACGAGCGGCATAAGGGCATTGTTCCGCCGCGCGTGTGGGGCGATGGCAAAGAAGACGGCGTGCGCGCCCGCGCCGCCGAAGAGATGAAGAACACCGCCCGCGCCGCCGCCAAATTCGGGGTGAAGGTCGTCCCCGGCTTCACGGGGTCTTCGATCTGGCCGCTGGTGTACTCGTTCCCGCCCGTCTCGCCGGCCATGATTGACGCGGGCTATCAGTTCTTTGCGGAGATGTGGAACCCCATCCTGGACGTGTTCGACGAAGTGGGCGTGAAGTTCGCCCTCGAAGTGCACCCCACTGAAATCGCCTTCGACATTGCCTCGGCTGAACGCGCCCTGCAGGCCCTGGGCCGCCGCCCCGCCTTTGGCTTTAACTATGACCCCAGCCACTTCGGCTACCAGGGGGTAGATTACGTCGGCTTTATCCGCAAGTTTGGAGACCGTATCTACCACGTTCACATGAAAGACGTGTACTGGTCGCCGCGCCCAACCGAGGCGGGCGTGTTCGGCGGGCATGTGAACTTTGGCGACGTGCGCCGCTATTGGGACTTCCGCTCGCTGGGGCGCGGGAGCATTAACTTTGAAGAGATCATCCGCGCGCTGAACGCCATCGGCTACCAGGGGCCGCTTTCGGTGGAGTGGGAAGACAGCGGCATGGACCGCGAACACGGCGCGGCCGAAGCCTGCGCTTTCGTCAAGAAGCTCGATTTCGCCCCGTCCGCGGTTGCCTTCGACGCGGCTTTTGAGCGCAAATAATTTGGAGACGGGTTCTCAATCTCGCCAATCAGGAGGAAGCATGTCTGACGAAGTTGGATTTGTCACCATGGCCGGGGCCCGCGCTACCGGCGAAGCGCCGCAGATCGGCGTGGGCATGATGGGCTACGCCTTTATGGGCAAGGCCCACAGCAACGCCTTCAAGAAGATCCCCTATATGATTTACCCGCCCCCCGCCGTGCCAAAGCTGATCGCCGTGGCCGGGCGCGACGAGGAAGCGGTGAAGGAAGCCGCCAAACGCTACGGCTATGAAACCTATTACACCGACTGGCGCGACCTGATCAAAGATGACCGCGTGCAGTTGTTCGACAACGGCGGCCCCAACGACGTTCACGCCGAGCCGTGCATCGCCGCGGCCCAGGCCGGCAAGCACATCCTCTGTGAAAAGCCCCTGGCCCGCACCGCCAAAGAGGCCGCCGCCATGCTCGATGCCGTGGTGAAAGCCGGCGTGAAGCACATGGTGGCCTACAACTACCGCTACGTGCCGGCCATCCGCCTGGCCTACGAGCTGATTAAATCGGGCCAATTGGGCGAAATTTACCACTTCCGCGCCGTCTACCTGCAGGAATGGATTATGGACCCCAATTTTCCGCTGGTCTGGCGGTTAGATAAAAACCGGGCCGGAAGCGGCGTGTTGGGCGACCTCGGCTCGCACATCCTCGACCTGGCGCGCTTTTTGGTGGGCGAACCCCGCCGCGTGATGGGCATGGCGAAGACCTTCATCAAAGAACGGCCCCTGCCCGGCGGCCAGGGCAAAGGCCAGGTGACGGTGGACGATGCCTTTACTGCCCTGGTGGAGTTCGACAACGGTGCGTTGGGGACGCTCGAAGCCTCGCGCTTCTGCGCCGGGCGCAAAAACCACCAGGTGTTAGAGATCAACGGCTCGAAAGGCTCGCTGACCTTTAACCTGGAGCGCATGAACGAGTTGGACGTGTTCTGGAAAGACTCGACCCCGCGCGAGACCCAGGGCTTTACCAACGTGTTGGTGTCTGAGTCGTATCACCCCTTCTGGAAGCACTGGTGGCCGCAGGGGCATATGATCGGCTGGGAGCATACCTTCGTCCACGAAATTGCCGACCTGCTGGACGCGATTGTGAACAACAAGGAGGTAGCGCCCTACGGCGCGACCTTCGAGGACGGCTACAAAAACGCCGTCGTGCTGGACGCGATCTTAGAATCAGCGGAAAGCGGGCGGCGGATCGACATCAAGTATTAGGGTCAATCATGTGGGATTGCCGGGAACAACCGCTCGGCAGTCCCACAAATTTTTTGGGAGGTTCCTTCAATGTCAGACCGGATTGCATTACAGTTGTATACCGTGCGCGACGCCGCCGCGCAGGACTATGCCGCCACCATTCGCAAAGTCGCCGAGATGGGCTACCGCTTTGTGGAGACGGCTGGCTTCCCCGGCACTACCCCAGAGAAGGCCGCAAAGTTGTTCGAGGAATTGGGCCTCAAGGCCGTGGCCGCTCACGCCGGCATGCCCCTGGGTGACGCCAAAAACCAGATCCTCGAAGCCATGGCCGCCATTGGCAAGCCCCGGCTGATCTGCCCCGACGTGAGCCGCGAGTATTTCCAGTCGGTAGACGGCGTGAAGAAGTTGTGCGGCCTGCTGAACGAGGCCAACCAGGTGGCGCGCGAGAACGGCATGGAGTTCGGCTTCCACAACCACGATGTGGAGTACGGCCAGGTGGAAGGCCAGTATATCTATAAGCTGATGAAGGAACTGCTCGACCCCTCCATCTTCTTTGAACTGGATACCTACTGGATTCAGGTGGCCGGCCACAATCCGGCGGAGATTGTGAAAGAAATGGGCAAGCGCGCCCCGCTTCTGCACATTAAAGACGGCCCCGCCAACGCCGCCGACCGCAACGCGCCGATGACGGCGGTGGGCGAGGGCAAGGTGGATGTGAAGGCCATCCTGCGGGCCGCGGGCGGCAATGCCGAATATTGGATTGTAGAGATGGACCGCGTGGCGGGCGACGCGCTGGAAGAAGCGCGCAAGAGTTATCAGTATCTGAAGGGAATCCAGTTATGAAATCCGTTTTGTTTGTCTGGGGTGGCTGGGAAGGCCACGAACCCAAGCAGTGTGTAGATATCTTCGCGCCGCTGATGCGTCAGGCCGGGTATGAGACGACCATCTGCGATACGCTGGACGTGTACCTGGACGTGGACGCGCTGAAACGCTATGATCTGATCTGCCAGGTGTGGACGATGGGCGAGATCACCCGCGATCAGCTCAAGGGCCTGACGGCCGCAGTGGAAAGCGGCGTGGGCTTCGGCGGCTGGCACGGCGGCATGGGCGACTCGTTCCGCAACAGCACC
>DAOUAC010000142.1:0-83982 GCA_034434155.1 Anaerolineaceae bacterium | reverse complement strand
CTCTGGAAACTGCCGGGAACGGTGGCGATCACCTTCGTCTGGTTATCGGCCACCCAATGCGAGACCGGGTCGAAGTAGAATTTTACGGTGGTTGGGTCGCCCAGGTTTAGAGGGATATTTGGGCCATCGCGCTGAGCATTCGCGCCGTAATTCTCGGCCCAACTGCCGTTGAGCGCCACTTTATACTCAAACGCACCCGCCGGGATCGTCCACTCCCCCTGCCAGACGCCGTCACTGGAATCAAAGCCTAAATGAGTGGCGGCGCACTCCGGCTGCCAGTCGCCGGGACAGCCCAATTCGTCTTGCAGCGAGCCCACCAGGGTGACAGTCTCGCCCGCCTCAACGGTAATTGTGAGGATATGCGAGGCGCTGTCGTAGACAAACGCCACCGGCAAGAAATCCGCGCCTACTACGAAGGGGATATTGGCCCCATTTTGCGCGCCGCCCTGGCCGTAGTTTAGATCCCAGCTTTCGTTGATGGTAACTTTAGCCTCGTAACTACCGGCCGGCAAAGCGGTGGTTTCAAAACTGTAAATGCCATCCCCGTCGGGGTCTTGCAGCCAGGAGCGCAGACAGCCGGGGTCCCAATCGCCGGGGCAGCCGAGTTCACTCTGGAAACTGCCGGGAACGGTGGCGATCACCTTCGTCTGATTATCGGCAATCCAATGGGTGGCATGGTCGTAGTAGAATTTAACGGTGGTATCTGCCGCGAGGTTGAGGGGGATGTTGGCTCCGCCGGGAACGGCATTGGCCCCGTAATTTTCCGTCCAACTGCCGTTGAGAGCGGCTTTGTATTCATAGGAACCGGCCGGCAGCATCCAACTGCCCTGCCAGACGCCATCACTGGAATCAAAGCCCAAATGAGCGGCGGCACACTCCGGCTGCCAGTCGCCAGGACAGCCGAGTTCGCTCTGCATGGAACCGGCCACTGTCACAGAAGTGGGCGGGGGAGTGTGGTCTGGCAGTGCCGGCATTGCCACCGCCCGCGTTAGCGGCGCAGTTAGCAAGGCCAATATGCCTGCCAGAGAAAGTAGTCTATGCAGCAATTTCATCGTTCCTCTCTCCTTCCTGATTGCGCATTCAGCGCCAAAAGTGGTGGATGGCTTTAGAACCGATTAAATCTGAAATGAGCTACTTCACGGAAATGCACCGCTAAAACTTCCCCCATCGCTGAAATTTTGGCTGCCCTGATGAGAGGCCCAGGCACGAAAAATATAGCACAATTAAAGAAACCCTGTCAAATACACATGGAGGCTAGAAAAGATGGATCTATTCCAGTCACTCACCGCAAACGATCTAGTTCCCAGTCCGCTCCAGTGGGATCACCAACCGCCGGCATGGGAGGTACTGCCCGGCGGCGGACTGCGCGTGCATGTGCCGGCCCGGGTGGATTACTTCCAAGACCCGGCCGGCAAGATTCAAAACGACAGCGCCCCTTACCTGTGGCTCGAAGCCAGCGGCGACTTTACGGTGCGGGCGCGCGTCCGCCCGGCGTTTACCACCACCTACGACGCCGGGGCCATCATGGTTCGCCACGACGCGACGCATTGGGCCAAGCTCTGCTACGAAAGCACCGATTTTGGAACCACCGCCGCCGTGAGCGTCGTCACCCAGGGAACCTCGGATGATGCCAATGGGGCCGACCTGACCGTGGAAGACGTGTGGCTGCAAATGGCACGCAGCGGCGATGTCTTTGGTCTGCATTATTCCCTGGATGGACAGCACTGGCGGATGGTGCGCCTCTTCCGGCTGGCCGTCCCCCCAACGGTCAAGGTGGGGTTGGTGGCGCAATGCCCGATTGGTCCCGGGACCACTATTGACTTTCTGGCTTTTGAGTTTGAGCCGCGCGCACCCGTGAACCTGCGAGCCGGGATCTAAGCGGTTTTGAAATTACCGGCGCTCTGGGTGTATAATTGCGGCGCGTCTGCCGCTCGTCGAGTCAAAAGACAGCGTGCCGCAAGCGATTTTTATTTTTAACGGAGGGTCGTGTGCTGTTCCCGCTTCGCAACCTGCTGTTCGCTCTGCCATGGTTATATTTAGACCCCGGATCGGGCAGTTTTATCATCCAACTGGTCATCGCCGCCGCTTTAGGGGTAGGGGTGGCGGCCCGCATGTATTGGACGAAGATCAAAGGGCTCTTTACCGGCAAGAAATCTCAATCCTCTCAATCTTCTGAAGAAGCGGATGCTCGATAGCCAGCGTCTGAGCGCATCTTTCCGCGACCCCAGCGGGTTTCTGTTCACCCGCGACGGGGTGTTATACCGGCAGATCAACCCCATCTATGAGGACCACTACCGCCGTCTGATGGAGTCGGGGTTGTACGATGATCTGACGCAGGCCCGGCAGTTGATTCCCCATAGCGAAGTAGAAGTTCCACCGTTCACCGGCAGCGGGCGGGTGATCCGTCCAGAACGGGTGGAATTCATCTCTTACCCCTATGAGTGGAGCTTCAGCCAGTTAAAAGACGCAGCCCTATTGACCCTGGCGATTCAAAAAAAGGCGCTGGCACGCGAGCAAAGCTTAAAAGACGCCAGTGCCTATAATATCCAGTTCCATCGCGGTCAGCCTATCCTCATTGACACGCTGTCTTTTGAGCCTTACCAGGAAGGCGCGCCGTGGGTAGCCTACCGGCAGTTCTGCCAGCATTTTCTGGCCCCGCTGGCGCTGATGGCCCACACCGATGTGCGCCTGAGCCAGCTTCTGCGCATCTACATTGACGGCATCCCGCTGGACCTGGCGGCGCGGCTTCTGCCGGCGCGCACGCGCTTCAACGGCGGTCTGCTCATCCACATTCACCTGCACGCAGGCGCGCAGAAGAAATACGCCGGTCAGTCTGGGTCAACGCCACCGCCCAAAGGCCGGGTGAGCCGGGCCGTCCTGCAAGGGCTGATCGAAAACCTCGAAAGCACGGTGCGCGCGCTGACCTGGCACCCCAAAGGCACAGAATGGGGCGATTATTACGATGCCACCAACTACAGCCGCGCCGCCTTCGAGCAGAAAGCGCGCGGCGTGGAAGCCTTCTTAGAGCAGGCACAACCCGCGCAGGTCTGGGACCTGGGCGGCAACACCGGCGTCTTCTCACGGCTGGCCGCCAACCGGGGCATACCGACTATTTCTTTTGACATTGACCCGGCGGCGGTCGAAAAGAATTACCAGGACGTGCGCCAGAACCGCGAAACTCACCTGCTGCCGCTGGTGCTGGACCTGACTAACCCCAGCCCGGCGATTGGCTGGCAGAACCGCGAGCGCGCCTCACTGCTGGAACGTGGGCCGGTGGATTGCGTGATGGCTCTGGCGCTGATCCATCACCTGGCGATCTCCAACAACGTCCCCCTGCCCGATCTGGCGCAGTTCTTTGCGCTGCTCGGCCGCTGGCTGATTATCGAGTTTGTTCCCAAAGAAGACTCGCAGGTAAAGCGCTTGCTCGCCACCCGCGTTGACATTTTCCCCGATTACCATGTGGATGGGTTCGAGGCGGCTTTCCAACTCTATTTCCAGATCATCGAACGCCGTCCGATTGAAGGTTCACAGCGCATCCTTTACCTGATGCGCGCCCTGGATGCCCCTGATGCCTTCAGATCCAGGTAAGGAACGGGCCGAAGCGGTGGGAGGGGAACTGCACATTCAATCCGCGCCGGGGCAGGGAATCACCCTGCGCGTAACGGTTCCCCGGTTGGAATGACGTTTACGGCGTAAAGCGCCGCAAACCCCCATCTACCACGTTCAATTTATTCCTCGTCGTCTTTTTCAGCGTGCATCGAAGGGCCCATCATGCCGTTCTCATCGCCCATCATGGACATGGGGCGGGTAGTGATCTTTACGCTTTTGGGCTGGTTGGCGGCGCAGGGCGTGCCAAAGGCCGGCTGTGCATAGGGCAGGTGGGTATCGCCGCGCGCCAGAATGTGCAGGTAGTTGGCGGCCTCGCCCTCATAGGGCATACCGTGATTCCATGGCACCCACGAGCGCGCGTTGCAGTAATGGCCGACAAACGAGCGGCGCGGGCGGTTAGAGCGGTTGGTGTGCGAGCGGTGGATGATATGGCCGCCGAAAAACACCACATCCCCAGGGTCGGCGGGGACGGCCACCTCGCGCCCGGCATATTTGCGAGCCACGCGCGTCAGGCCGTTAACGGCCTCATTGGTACTGCTGGCATTTTCAATCGTCCCCAGGTCATCCAGGTTCTTTTGCAAAGCGGCGCCAACGCCGTTAGGGTCGGGGTAGATGGGTTCGTGCTGTGTGCCAACCGTGAACCACAGGCAGCCGTTTTCTTCATCGGCGGGGGTCAGCGCCAGCCACGCCCCACAGAGGGTATCGGGAAAGGTGGGGATGTAGTAGGAATCCTGGTGATAGCCCTGCCCCGGCTGGCCGGGCTGTTTGAAGAACAGCATGGTCTGGAGCGCTAACACATCTGGCCCGATTAACGCTTCGAGAACGTCTAAAACGCGCGGGTGGAGCAAGAAACGCTCGTGAATGGGCGAAAGGCGGTGAAGCATGTGAGCGCGCAACCAATCTTCGGGGCGCACCGGGCGCGGCACACTGCCCAGGTCCGCCATGACGCGCGCGCCTTCAATCGTCTCACGTCCGGCCAGCAAATTATCCACATGATCATTGAGGGCCTGCACGTCTTCCGGCGGAACCAGCCCTTTGACGACGATAAACCCCTGTTCGTGGAAGCGAACGTATTCGTCTACCCGTACCCGGTAGGTTTCATAGGTCTTATGGCTTTCGAGCGTAGATACCATGGCTGTGTCTCATCCTTTGTAATACATGAATAAATATACCTTATATTACCGTATTCATCCAAAGGATGCAATCCACCCGCAAAGTGATCTTCAGACGCGATCCATAAACCACCTTAGTACAAAGCCATGTTCTGAGAGTAACACAGATTGAATCAAAAGCAGTCAGCCGTTGGGCTGACTGCCGATTGCTGAACGCCGTGTTTACGCCAGTTTCAGCAAGACGGGCTTGCCGCGCAGGTGGTAATTCCCACTGCTCTGGCGCAGTACCTGGCGGACGTGCTTTTCGGAGACGTGGACAAAGCTGTGATCGTTGCGAATATCAATCTCGCCAATCGCTTTGCCTGGGATGCCCACTTCACCGGCAATTGCACCGACCACATCGCGGGGGCGCAGGCCGTGCAGTTCGCCCAGGTTCATCCACAGGCGCACCATGCCCGGCTCACTGCGCTGGGTGCGGTGCGCTGGTTTGGCGTATTCTTCATGGCGAGGGTCTGCCTCGCGCTTAGCGCGAGCCGGAGCATCCGCGCGGCGGGCGCGCGGCTGTTCTTCGCGTTCCTGCAAGCCGGTTTCGCGGTCAGACCGACGGAGAGTCTCTTTACGCCGCGCGCGGGCCGGCTGGGCCGGGACTTCGGTGATTTCCTGGTCAGGCAGGCTGCTTTCGCTGGCGCGCGCCAGTTGCAGGGCCGCCGCGGCGATGTCCGCCAGGTCCAGGCCGCTCTCTGCCAGGCGCTGTACCAATTCGCGCTCGCGGCCACCATCGCCAGCAATCATCTGCTCATAAATGCGCTCTATCAGGCGGTCATCGCGCCGGGCAGCGATTTCTTCGAGGGTGGGGATGCGCCGCTCAGCCAGGGTGGCATTGGCGTATTGTTCGATCTGACGCTGGCGGAAGCGCTCGCGCGGGGTAAAGAAGGTGATCGCCGTACCCTTGCGTCCAGCGCGCCCGGTGCGGCCAATGCGGTGAATATAATCCTCCGGATCGCCGGGAACATCGTAGTTAAAGACGTGCGAAACGTTCTCAATGTCCAACCCACGGGCGGCCACATCAGTCGCCACCAGCAGTGTAACACTGCCCTGGCGGAAGCGATTGAGGACCGTTTCGCGGCGCGCCTGGCTCAAATCACCGTGCAGTGCCTCCGCCGGGTAGCCGCACTTCACCAATTCATCGGCCAGTTCCTGGGCGCGTATCTTGGTCCCTGCAAAGATCAGGGCGCTTTTGACCTCTTCCACTTCCAACAGGCGGATCAACGCCGCCGTCTTCTGATCAGGCAGCACGCGGATCAGGCTTTGGTCAATCTCTTTGACCGTGCGGTGAGTGGGGTTGATGGTTATTTCCTGCGGGTTGGTCAGGTAACGCTCGGCCAGGCGGCGCACCGCCGGGGGCAGGGTGGCCGAAAAGAGGGCCATCTGGCGCTCAGATGGAATCTGATCCAGGATTGCTTCAATGTCCTCAATAAAGCCCATATCGAGCATTTCGTCGGCCTCGTCCAGCACCAGATAGCGCACCTGGCTGAGGTCCAGCACCTTCTGACGAATTAAATCCAGCAGGCGGCCAGGCGTGCCAACGACCACATCCACGCCGCGCTTAAGAGCGCGGATTTGAATATCATACGACTGCCCGCCGTAGACGGCCAGCACCCGCGCCGGCATATGGCGCGACATTTCTTTGGTAGCCTGAGCCACCTGGATTGCCAGCTCACGGGTTGGAGCCAGCACCAGGGCCTGAACGGCCCCACTGCCCGGCTGGATGGTTTGCAGCATGGGCAGCACAAACGCGGCGGTTTTGCCGGTCCCTGTTTGGGCCTGCCCTAAGACGTTGCGCCCCTCCAGCAGTGCCGGAACAGCCTGCTGTTGAATGGGGGTCGGCTCCTGGTAGCCCAACTGCTCCACAGCCTGCATCAGCGGGGTGGATAATCCTAAAATCTCAAAAGATGAAAGCATATTTACTCCTACACATAAAAAGCGCCCATCCAAAACAGGTAGGGCGCTCACAATCACTCGCGTTCTGTGGTTTGCCGGGCTACCGGCCTACCCAAGCGTTTTATTCAGAAAGGTATTGTACCATGAAGTTTTCTTTTTGGAAGGGCAAAACGAGCCAAAAACGGGGTTTTCTTACTCCACCAATTCCAAAGCCACCACAGACATCTTTGGCAGGCTGATCTCCAGGGTCTCGCCGGAGAGCTTCGCGCCGTTGAAAGCGCACGGCTGAACGCAGTTAGGCTCTTCGAAAGTGTTGTGGGCATTCATTGCTTTGCCACGCAGCACGCGGCCGGTCACCTGCCTGGCTTTGAACCCGCCTATGTTGACCTTGACCGTTGTGTCTTGGTTGGGGTTGGTGTTGCTCAGGGTCAGGTGCAGCTTGCCGTTCGCATCCACCGAGGAAGAGGCCGAAATAACCGGCACGCTGTACCCGGCATGCTCGTAGGTGTCGCTCTGCACGTGCACCGGAACCATTGTCGCGCCCTGGTGGACGCTGTACATCTCGAAGACGTGGTAGCTAGGGGTGAGGATCATCTTCTCTTTGTCGGTCAAGATCATCGCCTGGAGCACGTTGACGGTCTGGGCGATATTCGCCATGCGCACCCGGTCGCAGTGCTTGTTGAAGATGTCCAGGTGGATGGCAGCCACGATCGCGTCGCGCATGGTGTTCTGCTGGTAGAGGAAGCGCGGGTGAGTTCCAGGCTCGACCGCGTACCAGGTTCCCCACTCATCCACGATCAAGGCGACCTTCTTCTTCGGATCGTATTTATCCATGATGGTCGAATGGCGGCGGACCAGGTCATCCATCAACAGCCCCTTCGCCACGATCTCGATCCAGCCCGCTTCATCAAAGACAGTGGCCGAGCCTTCACGCGAGCCGTCCGGCAGGCGGCGCACCGAGGTGTAGTAGTGCAGGGCCAGCCCGTCCATATAGGGCCCTCCACCAAGCAGGTCCTCGCGCCCGGCCTTGTCCATCATCACCTCAGTCCAGTGATAGTCGTCGTTGCGCGGGCCGCAGGCGATCTTGTAAAGCCGGTTATCTCCGTAGTTGCGCGCGTACAGGCTGTAGCGGCGGTACTCGTCAGAGTAGTATTCAGGCGTCATGCGCCCGCCGCAGCCCCAGTTCTCGTTGCCCACGCCGAAGTACTTAAGTTTCCAGGGCTGTGCGCGGCCGTTTTGGGCGCGCAGGTCGGTCATCGGACTCTTGCCATCGAAGGTTATGTACTCGATCCACTGCGACATTTCCTTGACCGTGCCGCTACCCACGTTGCCGCAAATATACGGCTCACAGCCCAGCATCTCGCACAGATCCATAAACTCGTGTGTGCCAAAGTGATTATTCTCGACCACGCCGCCCCAATGCGTGTTAATCATCGTCGGGCGTTTCTCTTTCGGGCCGATGCCGTCCATCCAATGATATTCGTCGGCAAAGCAGCCGCCAGGCCAGCGCAGTACGGGGATCTTGATCTTCTTCAGCGCTTCGACCACGTCCGTGCGGATCCCGCGCACATTAGGGATATGCGAATCTTCCCCGACCCAAATGCCTTCATAGATACAGCGGCCCAGGTGCTCAGCGAAATGGCCGTAGATATTCGGGTCAATTCGGGTGGTCCCCATCCGGGTATCCAACGTAATCTGGTTCATAAATCCTCCTAAAATCGTTTCTTGTATCGAAATTCTGGCAACATTTGACCATGCCGCGGCCATTGGGTCAGCAGCAGATATCTTTTCTCAGTTGCCAGCAAACCACTAAGCTGGCGCGGCGAGCTCGGGTTCGACCAGGGCCGTTTTGTCGGCATATAGATAGCATTTAACGGCCCGCTCGCCTACTACAAAATCGGGTGGATCCACTTCACGGCAGATTTTCATCACGTGCGGACAGCGCCCAGCGAACTTGCAGCCGACCCGCCCGTACTCTTTGACTTCTGTGGCGCCCAATTCGATGTGCCTGGCCCAGGTGTTGCGCTCTTTGGGCGTGGGTTTAGGCACGGATTCTTTCAAAAGCTGGGTGTAGGGGTGCAGTGGGTCGTTCAGCACCTCTTCTACCAGCCCCGTTTCGACCACATAGCCGCGCAGCATGATCGCAATGCGGTCGCTGATGTAATAAGCGGTCGCCAGGTCATGGGTGATGTAGAGGATGCTGACTTGCTGCTCGTCGCGCAGCTTACGGAACAGGTTGACGATCTCCATGCGCAGCGAAGCGTCTACCATCGAAACCGGCTCATCAGCCAGGATCAGGCGCGGTCTGGAAATCAACGCCCGCGCTACCGATACGCGCTGAATTTGCCCGCCCGAAAGCTCGTGCGGGTAGCGCTTGCTCACTTCCGCCAGCGACAGCCCCACCTGGCTGAGCACTTCCTCTACGGCCGGGGCTGCCTTGCGGCGGGTGGGCGCAATGCCAAAGTTCACCGCAGTATCAAACAGGTAGTCCTCGACCCGGCGCAACGGGCTGAAGGTCTCAAACGGGTTCTGGAACACCGGCTGGACATGCTTCATGAATTCTTTGAACTCGCTGCGATGGCGGATGTGCGAAAGGTCGCGGCCTTCGAACAGCACCCTGCCGCGGGTGGGTTCCAGGTCGCGCAGCAGCAGGCGCGAGAGTGTGGTTTTGCCACTGCCGCTTTCGCCCGCGATGGTAAAGATTTCTGGTTTGTCGCGCTCCAGTGAGAAGGTGACGTCATTCACCGCCACCAGGCGCGTGCCGCCCAACAGCCCACCAATATGGAACTCCATGGTGACGTGCTGAACATCTAGAAGTTTGACGGACTCGCTCATTAGGTACCCTCCCTAACCAGGTGACAGGCGACGCGGTGACCCTTGCCCAGGTCAATCATGTCTGGGATATCGGTGCGGCAGAGATCAAAAGCGAGCGGACAGCGCGGGTGGAAGCGACAGCCGCTGGGAGGATTAGCCAGATTGGGCGGCGAGCCCTTCAAACTGGCCTTATTGGACCGGTCACCAATCATCGGCAGTGAGCGGATCAGGTGCTGTGTATAAGGGTGGCGCGGCGCGTTGAAGATAATCTCGGTGGACGCTTCTTCTGTAATTCGCCCGGCGTACATGATCATCACCCGGTCGGCTACGTTGGCATGCACCGCCATATCATGCGTGACCAGCAGGACAGTGTTATGGCTCTGAGCCTGAATATCCTTCAACATTTGCAAGACGCCGCGCTGTACTACCACGTCCAGCGCGGTAGTCGGCTCGTCGGCGATAATCAGACTGGGATGGAAGACGGTCGCCAGGGCAATCGCTACACGCTGGCGCATGCCGCCCGAAAGCTGGTGCGGATAGG
Source organism: Anaerolineaceae bacterium (assembly GCA_034434155.1). GTDB lineage: Bacteria > Chloroflexota > Anaerolineae > Anaerolineales > Anaerolineaceae > DSYU01. The sequence goes on along the minus strand of DAOUAC010000142.1, from coordinate 73,965 downwards.
CTTTGAGCACGTCCTGCGGCAGGCCCAACTGCTTAAGATGGTTGATGATCTGCTCACGGAAGGCTTTCTTGTCTGGGATGCCCTGGTACGTTTCGACAATATCCTCAAAGGTTTTGACGATCTGGCGCACCGGGTTGAGCACGCTCATCGAACCCTGCATCACGTACGAAATTTCCTTCCAGCGCACGTTGCGGCGCAGTTCTTCCGGGGAGATCTTGAGCATGTCAACTTCGAATTGGCGGCCCAGGTTGTAGGTGACGCTGCCGCCGTAGACTTTCAGCGGCGGTTTGATGGTGGATGAGATGACCTTGATCAGCGTGGTTTTGCCGCAGCTCGACTCGCCCGCCACGCCGTAAATTTCATTGGGCTGGAGTTCGAAAGACACATCATCAACAGCGCGCACAGTGCGAGAAATGCCATACACTTCGGTCTTGTAATAGGCACGGAGGTTTTTTACGCAGAGCAGGCTCACAGCTAACCTCCAATCAAGCGCAGGCGCGTGCGCGGATCAATATATTCGTTGATGCTTGAGAACAACAGGTACAGACCGAGGAACAGGATAATCGCCACCACCACCGGCGCCGCCAGCCACCACCAAATCCCAGCGACTAAAGCCTGGTGCTGATTGGCCCAGAAGATGGTCGTGCCGATGGTCGGCAGAGTAACGTTGGACAGGCCCAGCACGCTCAGGGTCACTTCCATGCCAATCGCCCACAGCAGGTTGTTGATCGTGGTAGCAAACACGACCGGCAGCACAAAGGGCAGGTGCTCGTTGAGCGTAATAGCGACCGGGTTTGTGCCCGAATAGACCGCGGTACGGGTGAAGGGACGCTCTTTCAGGCTCAGCACCTGGGCGCGGATCAGGCGCGCGTCCCAGGGCCAGCCGAACAGGCCCATAATCAGCACCAACATCAGCATAGTCATCTGCCCGCGCAGCAGGAAGCTGAGCAGGATCAGGATCGGCAGCACCGGCATGACCACAAAGCTGTCGTTGATTGACATCAGGATGCGGTCAATCAGGCCGCCGCGGTACCCGGCGGTCAGCCCGACAGCAATGGCGATGACGCGCGAAACCAGCGCGGTCAGCAGGCCGAGCAGGATCGAATTACGCACGGCGAAGGCCATCCACCAGAAGATATCCTGCCCGCGTGAGCTGGTGCCAAAAAGGAACTTGCTGGAGGGCGGCAGGTCGGCCGGGACCAGGAAAGTACGGGTCGGGTCGTATGGGGATACCAGCGAAAGCAGACCCAGTGTGAAAACTGCCAGTAAGAACACAAAGGCAACCCGGAAGCGGCCATCAAACCTGAGCAAATCTCGAATTACTTTAATCATCGTTGGCTCTCTCCTATTGGTGCCTTACCCGAGGGTCAAAGAATGGGTAAATCAGGTCAAGGATAAACACCGAGGTAGCGACCCCGATGATCGAGAAAATGGCGATGCCCATGATCAGCGAATAGTCATTGGCCATGACGGCCTGGAGCGTAAGCATGCCCATGCCAGGGTAACCGAATACCACTTCCATAATCAACGCGCCGTTAAAGATCAAACCGAGCTGAAGCGCCAGGCCGGTGATCTGTGGCAGAAGTGCGTTGCGCATCACATAGCTGAAGAGGATTTTGTTCTCCTTCAGCCCGGCGGTTTCCACATAGGTTACATAATCTTCAGAGATGATGTTCGAGGTAAGCGACTTCATCCCCAAGAACCAGCCGCCCATGCCTACCGTCACCAGGCTGAGCGCCGGAAGGGTAGAGTGTTTGATCAGCGACAGGATGAACGGCAGGGTAAACTCCACTCTTGCGCCGACTGGATACGCGCCGCTGAAAGGGAAAATGGGGACCAAATAGGCGAACATCACCAGCAGCACCAGGGCCATTACATAATAGGGGATAGGGCGCACTGCCTGGCTGGCAATATCAATCACGCGCATCACCAGGCTCTTGGGGTAATAGCTGGCAAAACCACCCAGCAGATTACCCAACACCCACGAGATCAGCACGGAAGTCAGCAGCAGGCCCAGCGTCCACGGCATAGCCTGGGCGATCAGCGCAGAGACCGGGGTGGGAAAGGTAGAGAGCGATGGGCCGAGGTCGCCGCGCAGCAGGCGTCCCCAGAAGGCAAAATACTGCTCCAGGTCACTGCCGCCCAGCCCGTACATCTCGGTAAGCGCCGTGCGCAGATGGACGATTTCTTCTGGGCTGACCTGTGCGCCGCTCGACATGACCATAGCGATCTGCCGCTCGACCGGATCGTTGGGCGAGAGCCTGGGGATGATGAAGGTCAGACTACAGCCCAAAAAGATAACCATGAAATATTGACCGATTCTGGGTATGAGATAGCGTAAAAGGAATTTACGCATACGGGTCACCTCCTAAAAAAGAGGAGAGCACCCCACCCCCGCTTAAGGACAGGGGCAGGAAGTGGGGTGATTTCTTACCATTATAGGATAAATTGGGGGCCGGAGCCCCCAATTTATCCATACCCACGAATAATTGAGCGCCTCTTGCAACGGTATCAACTGCCTGCTTCTGCGCCAGCTTAGTTATTTTTCTTCTGCGTTGACTTAATCTTGACGTACATGTACTTGGTGTTGGCCCAGTTCGCCACCGGGTTCGTGTACGGATTGTCCGCAGTGGGGAAGCCGGTCCAGTACGTTTCGTCGCAGACCGAGAACACGTTGTAAGACATGATCGGGGTAATCGGCATTTCCTGGACGGCAAGCTTGATGAACTCCATGCCCAGTTCGATGCCCTTGGGATCGTCGAAGTCAATCTTCTGGATCGCCTCGATGATCTCATCCAGTTTGGGGTGCTTCCAGCGCATCCTGTTGCGGCCTACAGCATTCTCGCCGGTCGGCTTGTAGAAGGCAGAGTGCCAGGACTCGAGGAAGAAGAACAGGTCGGGGTGACCGCCCCAGGTTTCAATGGTCCAACCGAACTCGGCATCCATATCGCCCAGCAGAGTCATCTTAGAGCGCGAAGCGTTGTCGCGCACGTCAAGGGTCGCGTCAACACCGAACTCTTTCCAGCACTGCACGATCATGTCGCCGCCGCGGTTCATCACCGGGCGGGTTTCGCCTTCGGTTAGCAGGGCGATCTTGAGCGGGTTGCCATCGGGCAGCGTCCAGACGTTGTTCTGTTTCTTCAGACCGGCCTGTTCCATCAGCTTGGCCGCGGCTTCAAGGTCATACTTCCACCAGCCATAGCCGATAGACTTCTTGATCTCCGTTGGGTCGGTGGGGACCAGGTCGCCCAGAGTGGCGCGGGCCTGTTCGGCGATGCGCAGGGCAACATCGGGATCATACGGCTTGTACGCCGTTCCGCCGATATCCAGGGTAAACTCTTTCAACCAGTCCTGCATCGGATCGAAGTAGTACTTGGGATACATACCGGTGGGCGGGACATGGATGGCGGAGATCGTCGCCGCGCCGCGGTATGAAGCCATTGCTACGCGGACGATATCAATCGCCAGAGTCAGCGCCCAGCGCACTTCGCGCTTGTCCAAGCCGGGACGCTCGTTGTTGTAGATAACGGCGGGCAGTGTCGGGTCGGGGTGCGCCCAGGGGAAGGATTTGAACCAGCCCTTTGAGGTTGGGTTGGTCTTAGCCAGGGTGACCATGCCTTCAGGGGCGATGTCATGGATCACATCCAGGTCCTTGGTCTTCTGCGCCATCACCTTCTTGTCGGATGGGCCAGGGGCAACGTACATGGCATATTTTGGCGCGGGCTCGCCAAAGCGGGCCAGGGTGGTCTTATCCCAGTCCGGGCGCTTTTCCCACAGGTACCAGTTGCCGTTCGGATCATAATCTTTGAGCGTGTATGGGCCGAGCGAGACCGGCGGGTTGAACTTGTAGGCCACAATGTCGGCTTCTTTTTCAAAGATATGTTTGGGCATGATGAAGCAGGCGCTCCAGCGCACGGTGAACAGGCCGTGGAAGCGGGAGTTCGGCTCTTTGAGTTTGAAGACGACCGTGTAGTTATCCGGCTTTTCCATGCTCTCGACGTACTTGTTGAATTGGCCGTTGTAGCTCATTCCGGGGGTGTTCTTGAGCGTGTCCACCGTGTAGATCAGATCATCAGCGGTGAACTCGACCCCGTCCGACCAGAAAATACCCTGGCGGAGTTTGACGGTCATTTCGGTGAAGTCGTCGTTGTAGATGGGCTTCTCGGCCGCCAGTGAGTTATCCCAGACACCGTTGATACCGGCATCCGGGTCAATATACCACAGCGCATCCAGGGCCAACTGCTGCAGGCCGGTCGAGGCCGACTGTATGCCGGGGCGCCAGCGGTTGAAGTCATCCGCGGGGGTTACGCGGCCGGTTGGGTTTTCGAGAATCAGGGTCTTGAACCGCTTTACGCCAGGAGCGACTTCCTTGTTCAGGTCTATACCGGCGACAGATGGTTCGGTGGCCTTCGCCTCTCCACCCTGTACCGGCGCTTGCTGTGGAGCCGTGGTGGGAGCGGCGCAGGCAGTTAGCGCGCTGGCCGCCGCCCAGGCAGCAGCCTGCTTTAGGAACGAACGACGCGTGAGATGGTACTTCTTCATGTTTCCTCCTGAGAACATTGACTGACGTTTCTTTTCTGGATACCAGACGAGAAACAAACAAAACGAAGAACCAGATCGTCGGACGTGCCGGCAGTAGGGAACAACAAAGCAAACCTGCGGCACTGAATCACCAGCGCCAGGATGTAGACTTCGCGCTCTCCACTGCAAGCGGTAAGCTTTCTACTTGTAAAACTTTAGAGGGAAGGCACCAATAATTGTTTAAATATTAGCACGAACAAGATTGCCTTGTCAATAGGATATTTTAAGTTTTTGTTTAATAGATTACTGGAAACCCTGTTCGATCCTTAACAAACAGGCCAAAAACCACGCACCTCTGGCAAAAAGGAGCTGATCCTGCGCCGGTTTCCCTGCTTTTCTCAAGTTGGTTCTTGAAATTTTTAAACAAAGCGTTAGAATATGTTTAATATTTGTTCGATTTTTCTTTTATTGTTACTATTTTGGTATAATTCATGCATCCGATTGTGGTTTCACATTCAGATGCTTGCAAACCCGACCCACCAAAAAGGGGGGGCATAGTGATTAGCCGTAATTCAGCCGGTGCAACCAAAGGACCCAATATGCGTGACGTCGCCAATGAGGCGGGCGTCTCTCTATCCACTGTTTCATTGGTAATCAATAACAAACCGGGCGTCAGCCCTGACCGCCGCGAGCGCGTGCTCCGGGCGATTAAGACCCTGGGTTATACAGGCGGCAGTCAGCCGAATGCTGTTGAGACAAAGGTTTTGGGTCTGCTGATGGAATCGCTTTCCGAGGCATCGCGCGCGGACGGGTATTACACGCGGGTAGTGGCCGGCATTGAAGAGACGGCTTACAAGTTAGGCTACCAGGTACTGCTGCACATCTTCCGGCCCGAAATTGATCCGCTCGACAGCCTGCGCGAGCTGATGGGCCGCGATGTGGATGGCCTGATCATTGCCAACGACGGCGACGTGACCCCCGAAATTATCCGCCGCATTACCAAATCAGGTACGCCCATGGTGTTGGTGGAAAATTACCAGACTGGGCCGATCTTTTCCGTCACTGCTGATAACTTTACCGCCGGGCGCATGATGACCGAGTACCTGATCGAACTGGGCCACCGCCGCATCGGTGCACTGCGTGGACCAACCAAGTACAGCAGCCTGTGCGACCGCCTGCGCGGCTATGAAATTGCTCTGATCGAACACGGCTTGCCCATCGCCCCAGAGTTGATTCCCCCGCCGGTCTCCGGCCACCCGCGCAAGGGCTACGTGCAGATGCAGCAGTTGCTGGCACTGCCCGAGCCGCCCACCGCCGTGTTCGCCGTGAGCGACCGCGCCGCGCACAATGCCATGGATGCTATCAAAGACGCCGGTCTGCGCATTCCGCATGATATTTCCATCGTGGGCATTGATGATATTCAAGACAGCGCCTTTGCCTCGCCGCCCCTCACGACCTACCGGGTCCCAAAGTATGATCTCGGCCGGGCCGCGGTGCAGATTCTGCACAGCCTGATCGCCCAGCAATCCATTCCGCCCACGCGCTCCGTGCTGATCGGCGATATACAGATCCGCGGCTCCGCCGCCGCGCCAAAAGGCGGGATTATTCTCTCCTAACCCCTAATTGGGGATCGCCGATGGAAAGCTGTTGGAATAGCGCGAGCGGTATCAAGTAGGCCAGTCCGGTGAAGGACAAGCCTAAAAGTCCTGAAATCCTGGAAAATTGGATATTGACTTTCTTCTACGCGCGTGCTAAAGTATTGCAGGTTTGACATTAACCTATAGAAAGGGTCAGGGTGTTTTGTGTTAGGAAAAGTTGCGGAGCTTGCATTCAACTAAGCGTATGAGCGCGCCTGCAAGCGGCGGCCTGGAAAACTAAAAACTTTTTCCACCAGTCATTGGTCGTTGCTTTGCAGTTGACCCCTCTCACGGTTTTGGGGCCACGGGCGTGTTCATACCCCGTGGCCTTTTGATTCCCTGCGCCCAACGCCGGGAATTGGCCGCGAGCAAGCCGCAACCATAATAGCGACAAGCTACGCGCAAAACCCAAGCCAGCCACGGGACGTTTCTCGTGGCTGGCTTTTTTTATTCACAAGGAACCCTGACGTTGAATCTTAGCAGTACGCTTCATCATCAACCGAGTTTCGGTATCGTTTATAAGAAAAGCACCAACCAATTTACCGTTCATACCGGCAGCCGAGTGGTAGCCTGCGGGCTGTCTACGCGCTTACGGAAAGCGTTTGAGGACCAGGCGAAAAAGTCCCCTCACCGTATTGATCCTTCGGAACTGGTGACGGTGGGCGACGAAGTTCACTTCATCGAAACTCCCGACGGCGCGGGGATGATCGTCGAAGTGCTGCCCCGCCGCAGCAAGCTGGCGCGCCGCAGCCCCACCGCCATGCCCTCTGCCGCGTCTTTCGAGCAGGTGATCGTCGCCAACGTAGACCAGGTTGTGCCGGTGTTCGCCGCCGCCCAACCCGAACCACACTGGAACCTGCTCGACCGCTACCTGGTCACCGCCGAAGCCGCCAGCCTGCCCGCTGTGGTGATTGTCACCAAGACCGACTTGATCCAAACCGGCACACTGGACGCAGAAGTGGATGAATACCGCCGCATCGGCTATCCGGTCATCCTCGCCAGCGCCGTCACGGGTCAGGGCCTGGATGAAGTCCGCGCCGCATTTCAGGGGCGCAGGTCCGTACTGCTGGGCAAATCGGGCGTGGGCAAAAGCTCACTGCTCAACGCCTTGCAGCCGGGGCTGGGACTGCGCGTCAACGCCGTCAGCCAGATCACGAACAAGGGCCGGCATACCACCACCCACCTCGAAATGTTCCCCCTGGAATGGGGCGGCGCGATTGTTGATACCCCTGGCGTGCGCGAATTCGGCTTGTGGGGCATTCACCCGCAAGACCTGGCCTTGTACTTCCCTGAGATGCGCCCCCTGGTAGGGCAGTGCCGCTTCGGCCTGGACTGCGCCCACGATGACGAACCGGGCTGCGCGGTGCGCCGCGCGGTGATGACCAACCAGATCAGCCCGCGCCGCTATCAAAGCTACATGAAGTTGAAAGAGGAATTGTAACCCATGAAGAAGTTTACCGACCCCTTCGGTGATTTTAAGTGCATCCACTGCCGCGCCATCATCTCCGCCGATCCTCGCTTAGCGGGCGTGCATAACCGCAACCACTGCCCTTACTGCCTGTGGTCGCGGCACATGGACCTGCACAAACCCGGCGACCGGCTGTGCGCCTGTAAAGCGCCCATGCAGCCCCTCGGCCTGGCGCTGAAGAAGGCCAACAAAAAATATGGCGGCGAAAACCAGGGCGAGCTGATGCTCATTCATCGCTGTACTGAATGCGAGAAAATCTCGATCAACCGCATCGCCGCGGACGACGTGCCCCAAACCCTCCTAGAAGTCTTTGCGGCCTCCCAACGGTTGGCCGCCCCTATCTGGGCCGCCCTGCTCCAGAGCGGCATCCGGCCCCTCGAATCCGCCGACGCCGACATTGTCCACGCCCGTCTGTTCGGGTGGAGCCAGACCGCTGTCTTGAGCGGCACAGGCGCAGAGCCAGGCCGCGCGCGCGAATGGTCCGATCCCCTGGCGAGTTAACCACGCCCGGCAAAGGCGCTATCTACCCAGCGATGAAAATCTTCGATGCGGTGAAAGATGTGCAGCGCCGTGGCCCCCGCTCCGTTGCGGATGGTGCTGGTGGCCGTCCAGGCGGCGCCAACCGCTGGCATACCGATGGCAGCGGCGGCTTCCATATCATAAGCGGCGTCGCCTACATAAACGGCTTCGTGGGCCTGCAAGCCCAGCCGGCACAGCGCCCGCCGCAGTGATTCTGGCTTGTTAGGGCCGGCTGCAAAGCCGGCCTCTAACACGTCAATATACTGGCGCAGACCCAAGACGCGCAGGGTGATCTCACTGCCGCGCAGGCTCTTACCCGTCACCACGCCTATGGCAACGCCGCGCGCGCGCAGCCGCTGGATGGTATCTTTCAGGCCAGGGAACGGTTGGGGGCATTCCGAGCGCTGGATGCGTTCATACGTCTCGAAATACTCATCCAACACCGCCTCCAATCGTTCTGGAGTCAGGTATACGCTTAAAATACCCTCATCAGATTTACCAAACAGCCCGATGATTTCTTCGGACGAAAAAGGCCGGCCCACGTGCCTTTCCAAAGTTTCCTGGTAGGCTTTGACGCAGACCGAAAAGTTATCCGCCAGGGTTCCATCAATGTCAAAGATCAAGGCTTTGTAAGACAAGAACAGCTCCGTTAATAAAAATTTTTACCCGGTATTGCGCAGACCAGAGGCAATGCCGTTGATGGTCATCACGATGACTTCACGAATGCGGCTGGCTTCTTCGCCTTCAGGGTCAGGCAGGGCGCGCAGGCGGCGCAGCATTTCAACCTGGATATAGTTTAAGGGGTCTACGTAGGGGTTGCGGCGCTGGATGGAGTTTTGGATCTCAGGTTCGGCTTCCATTAACTGGCTCTGCCCCTTGACGGCCAGGACTGTGGCGACGGTTTGCTCATATTCGGCGCGGATATCCGCAAAGAGGCGCTCTGCCAGCGCCCGGTCGGGGACCAGGGCGTCGTAGAGGGTGGCAATTTCCATATCTGCCTTAGCCAGCGAAAGCTCGGCGTTATCCAGCACTACCCGAAAGAACGGCCAACTGGCGTACATCTCGCGCAGCAGGCGCAGGGTGTCTTCCTGATGGCAGTTCACGCAGGCCAGGCCGGTCCCCAATCCATACCAGCCCGGCAGGTTGAAGCGGCTCTGCATCCAGGAAAACACCCAGGGGATAGCCCGAATGCTCTTCACTCCCTCTTCTGCCTGGGGGCGCTTACGCGCCGCCGGGCGTGAACCAATGCGCAGGCGGCGGATTTCGTCAATCGGCGTGGCGGCCTGCCAATAGGCCACAAAACCAGGGGTTTCGTAAACCAGCTCGCGGTAAGCCGCCCGCGAGGCGGCGGCCATCAGATCGAGCATCTCGCGCCAGCGGGCGGGAATGGTGCGCGGCGAAACCTGGTGAGCGCGTTCGTCGGGGCTGGCGGGCGTAGAGGGAGTTTCATCCAACAACGGCGAAGAAGCCAGAAGCACGGCACTGCTGATCTGCTCCAGGTTGCGCAGGGCCAGGTTAATGCTGGAATAACGGGAAGAAATAATCTCTCCCTGTTCGGTCAGCCGGTAGCGACCGTCTACCGTGCCGCCGGGCTGAGCCAGGATGGAGCGGTTGGTGGGCCCCCCGCCCCGCGCGGCGGTTCCCCCGCGCCCATGAAAGAGCGTCAGGCGCACGCCGTGTTCACGGCAGACCCGCGCCACCTGCTCTTGAGCCTGGTAAAGCGCCCAATTGGATGAGAGATAGCCGCCGTCTTTGTTGCTGTCGGAATAGCCGATCATCACCATCTGCCCGTCAGGGCAGGTGTGCAAATGAACGCGGTAAGCCTCTAGCTCGAACAGCTCGGCCATTACCGTTGGGGCCGCTTCCAGGTCGGGGACGGTTTCAAAGAGCGGGACGATTTGCAGTCCGGTGGAACATTCGCACCAATGAGCCATCACCAGCACGGCCAGCACGTCGGCGGCGCTGCGCGCCATGGAAATGATAAAAGGCCCTAACAGGTTATGACCGTAAACCGAGCGCGCCCGGTGGATGAGGCGGAACAGGGCCCAGGTTTCGGCGGTCTCCGGTGAAACGCCGGGGTTCTGAGCCAGGGCCGGGGCCGGCTGGGTCAGCAGTTGGAGCAATAAATCGCGGCGGAAGGCGGCGTCGCGGTTTTCAAAATCTGGCTCGATGCCCAGGGCGCGCAAAACTTCACCCAACGCGGCGTTGATGCGGGCGGAATCTTCGCGCAAATCCAGGCGCGCGCCGTGCAGTTCAAAAATTTCAATTTGCTGCAAGGCCCGCGTCAGCGGCCCCTGCGCCACTGCCTCTGGAACGGCCCCCGCCACCGCATAGAGCGGGCCGGTCAGATCTTCTACCTGCACGCGGGCCGAATGCGGCGCGGTCGAGAGCAGCCGCCCCTTCATATCGTCCGCCGAGGCTTCACTCAGGTCGGCGGCCAGCAGCGCGAGGGCCTGGCGGTATATTTCCTGCGGGTAACGCTGGCGGATGCGCTCCACATGCGGCGGCAGAGGTTCGCGCTCTTTCAGCCAGGCCGTCAGCGCGGGCGGGGGTGGGGCTTTGGCGGCGCTCAGGCTCAACCGGCGCGCGAGGTCTTGCAGCGTGCGGCGGTGATTCTCAACCGCCAGCCCCCGGTGCAGGTGCAGCGTTTCCGCTGTGACGGCGTGGGTAACGTTAGGATTGCCGTCACGGTCGCCGCCCATCCAAGAGCCCAACTTGAGCCAGGCTCGGCTGGCGCTGACGCCCGGGTAGAATCGCTGCAAGGCCCGGTTGAGGGTGTCGTGAATCCTCGGCAGGGCTTCCCAGAAGACCTCGCCTACGAAGTACAGCGCGGTGCGGACTTCGTCAGTTACAGCCGGCTGGGTGGTGCGCGCCCGGTCTGTGAGCCACAGGGTGGTGATTTCGTTCAACAGTTCCTGACGCAGCGCCTCGCGCTCGCGCGGCAGTACATCTGGCGCGCTGAAGGCGTGCAGAGCGTCGGTAACGCGGCGAATCTTCGACAGCACCGTGCGGCGGCGGGCCTCGGTGGGGTGGGCGGTCAGTACCAGTTCGATTTGCAGGCGGTCAATCATGGCCTGCATCTGACGGGCGGTTACGCCGCGGCGGTGCAAGATTTCCACCGCCTCTTCCAGCGAGTCATGCACCGGCTCCGGCGCTTTTTCGATCTCTTCGCGGCGCAGGCGGCTGACGCGGTAGGCATCTTCCGCCGCATTCACCAGGTCAAAGTACAGGGCAAAGGCCAGGGCCACTCCACGCGCCATCTCGATGGTCATGGCGGCGGTTTCTTCGCCCAGCCGCCGCGCGCCTTCAGCAGATTCTGCCGGGTCGGTCGAGCGCCGCGCTTTGGCCTGGGCGCGTACCCGTTCTTCCAGATCGAACAGCGCGCGCGATTCCTGCTCGATTAACACCTGGCCGAGAATGTCGCCCAAGAGGTGAATGGTCTCTGAGATGTTCACAGCCCTATTATAAAGGGAAAGTAGACCGGATTCCGGCTTGTTTTTCAGAGAGGACTGGCCGCGCGGCGGCGGGGGCGCGCAAACCGGTTGCGTGCTACAATGAAGCTGGAGATTCGCACCTGTCTTACGATACGATCTGGTAAACGGAGGCATGACCATGTGGCAGGAATTTCGAAAATTTATTGCACGCGGCAATGTTCTCGACCTGGCAGTAGCCGTGATTATCGGCGGGGCATTTAATGCCATCGTCACTTCGCTGGTCAATGACATTATTATGCCCACCATCGGACTGCTGATCGGGCGCGTCAACTTCGATCAACTGGCTTTGCAGGTCGGCGACGCAGTCATTGCCTATGGAAAGTTCATCCAGGCCATCGTGAACTTCTTGATTATCGCCTTCACCGTCTTTCTGATTGTGCGGGCCTATAACAACCTGCGCCGCAAAGAGGAAACCGGCGAAGAACCGCCAGCCAAAGAAGAACTGCCGCGCGACGTGCTGCTGCTGACCGAAATCCGCGACCTGCTCAAAGCCAGCGGGGCCGCCCGCCCCCCTGAACCACCCATGGATGCCCCCCAGCGGTAGACGAGCGCAGATTGACAAATTGACTGGAGAATATCCACTGCTCTAATCGGTTAAACCGAGCAGTCCAGAAACAAAGTCCGAAAACGTCCCTGCGACCAGACCGCCCAGGGCGCTGGCAAATGCGCCCGACAGGAACGTCAGCGAGAAGGAACTCACTCCACCATACTCCAGAGCTACTGCCAGATGGGGCGCCAGTTCATTCAGGCCAATTCTGCCGGCCATCCCGGCAATCATCCAGCCGGTCGCGCCCATCACCAAGGCGGCCACCCCAGCCCAGATTTTATGCCAACCCCACGCCGCGCCAGACAGCCACATCCGGCGGCCCAATTCGCGGCCAGCCCGCGCGCCCAACAGCGGCCCCAGGAACAGGGGCAGGATCGCCCAGAAGAACAACAGCCCCACCGCCAGGCCAACCACGCCGCCCAGAACCAGCCCGACCCCCTGTAAGACGTACTGCCAGCCGATGGTCTGATCCACCCAACGGCCCACGCGCCCGCCAGGGTACAGGCCGCGCGCAAAGCCGCCAAAGGCCCCGCCCAGAGCAATTAACAGCGGCCAGGGCAGGTCCAGGCCGCCAGACGCCGCGAAGAGACCCACCGCCATGCCCGGCAGAGCTCCAACCAGCGCGCCGTTGACGCCGCCATGGAACAGACCGCGGTAAGCGCGCTGCCACAACCACGGCCCCACCTTTTGAGGATGCCGGCGCGCCGCTGCCCTTCCCCCGGATGGCGAAAGAAACGGCGGCCACAGAGCCGCACCCTGCCCGGCAGGGACGGACGCGCGCAGCCACTGCGCCGGTTTGGTATTCTGCGGCACTACCACCACCGGGCTTACCCCTGGTTGAGCTGCCGGCCCGGCAGGCGCGGCAGCCCGCAGTGTTTGCGCCGGAGAGATGGATGATCCGGCGGAGGGCCGGGCCGCCGGATTGGGGCCAGTGGAACCCCACCGGGCGGGCGGATTAATCACCGCCGCAGGACTGCCGGCTTGCCCGTGCGCAATAGCGGTATATGCGGGGGGCTGAGTGCGCTGGCGGCCAGCCGCCGAAGTCGCCGCGCCGGGTTGGGCCGGTTGGCCGGAAGACCAGCGGGCGCGGCTCGGGGCGGCGGGAGCGGCTGTAATCGTTGGGGCGGCGGGCGGGCGGGCCGGCTGACGGCGCGCGCATATCGGGCATTCGCGCAGGTGATTGGAATAAATATGCCCCGCCGGACAGTTCACCAGGGCCTTCTCCGCCTCGCCCAGGGCGCGCTCCCACAGTTCTGGCGCGGGCCGCAGGCGCGGATCGCGGAAGCCGTCTACAAAACAGCGCCGCACCAGCTCCACTAACCATGGATAAAGGGTTTCGATGGGCGGGGCGCCCTTGGGCGGCAGCACCAGTTGCGAAGGCGCGGAAGTGTATGGGAAAATCCCTTTGGCAATGCGCGTCTCCAGCGCAGGCGGGTCTCCCGCGCCCAACCATAGGGCGCGGAATGGATGGCTGCCTTCCATTAAGATCTGGAAAATCAACACGCCCAGGGCAAAAGCATCGTGTTCTGGCTCGCGGGTCACTTCATCCAGGCGCTTGCCCTGCAATTCAGGCGGCGTATATTCCAGCTTGCCCACCGGGCAGGGATGCACCACCGGACGGCCGCCGGTATATTCGATCACCTGGAACGAATCGGCGTCAATCAACGTGACCAGGGCGCTCGAAGTCACCAGCAGGTTGCTCTCGTTGAGGTCCCCGGCGATATAGTTCGAGGCGTGCAGGGCGCTGAGGGCCGCCGCCAGGTTGCGAGCCACGCGGTGAAGGTAGCGGCGGTCAAACTGCGGCAGGATTTCAGCGCGGCGGCGGGGGTTAAATACGTCCAGCATCGAGGCCGCGCGCCGGATATAAGGCATGCAGTAGCCTTTCAACTGGCGGCGGTTGTCAAACAGCAGTTCGTCGGGCCAGGCCAGCGAGGCGTGGTGAATGTCAGCGGTCGGGTTGGCAGGCGGGTGCGCAGCCATCCACGCCAATTTGCGGGCGTAATTGGGGCGTGGGGCAGGTTCATAGATCTTCGCCAGGCGGTCGGGCTGGCCGGCCAGGCGGTAAACAGAGGCTTCGCCGCCCCGCCCGATGCTCGCGCCCAGTTCTACCGGGCGGCGTTGAAAATCGTAGAGGATCATGCTGGCCCCTCCACCTCCGCCGGATCAACGCACACCGCCAGCACCAGCGATTTATCGTCATCGGTACGCGCGCATACCCGCTCTGAGGCCAAAAAGGCCGCTAACCGCCGGCCAGCCAGCGATTCATCCTCTGCGCCAGCCACAAAACCAAACAACGGTTGAAAAAACGGGAGATGAGGTTCGCCAGAGGGCAGCCGCAGCGCCAGGCGCACCAGGCCATCGCTCATGGCGGCCAGCGCCTGCACCGGGCGCTGTTCGGCGCAGATTTCAACGTACTTGAGCGCGCCGCGCAAGGTCAAAAATTGGGTCTCGTTGGCGTATTCGCCTTTTTGCAGGTGGGTAGCCGCCCATAACGCGCCCTGCTCATCTTGCGCCACCACCACGCCATCTCCAATCTGCGCTACGGCCAGCCACCCCTGCGCGGCAATGGCAATCGTAAGGGTCGTGGCATACTCGCGCAGCCGGTGATGTTCCGAGCGGGCACGCGCAGCTACAGCCTGGCGGGCCGCGCGCATCACCCAGCGCAGCAAATCTTCCCAATCCACAGCCGTGGGAGCTGGCACCCTGGTCAAGAGAGCCTCTACGGCCAGAACAGCGGCATCCAGAGCGGCTTCGACCGCCCTGCGCGCGCCGCGCTCTGAACGCGGGGCCGATCCGGCCCCATCGGCCACGGCAATCACCAATCCGCCGCCAGGCAAACAGCGGTGGCCCTGCCAGTCCTGGCAGGGCAGGTTATGCCGGGCGTGCGCCGTCCCCTGCACCGCCGCGCCGATCACGCGCCACGTTCTGCAGGAAGGGCTCGCCTGGGGCAGCCTGGCCGCGGCAGAAACCACCCAATCGTTCACTGCTTAATGCGAGGTATCAACCTCACCCCACCCGACCGGCGGCAGAGGGGCCTGCTCACCAGGGCGCGAATGCGCGATAGCCGACAGGCTCTTCGACAGCCAGGTAAAGAGGTCTCCAAAGGCCAGGCCCTTGAGTTTGAGCGGGGGGCGGGCGTCAGAAAAACGGCTGAGGACCTTAAGGTCCGCGCCCTCTACGCCCACCGCGTAGAACTGCACGCCTTTACGCGCCTCCTCCTGGCGCACCTGTTCGGCGGCGGCCTCCCACTTATCGGTGGGCTTGCCATCGGTGATCACAAAGATCCAGGGGCGGAAGTAATCTAAGCCGTTCTGCTTGTAAATTTCCTTGCGGTCGCGCAGCAGGGCCAGGGCGCGCTGAATGGCCTCGCCCATGGGCGTGCCGCCATCGGGGTCTAGCACAGGCGGTTGGAACTGGTCAGCGGTCACAAACGCCTGGCGGGCGTCAAACGGCACTTCTTTCACCTTCGGACGGATCGCCAGCCCGCTGGGGTTGAAATTCGCCAGAGAAGTGTCGCTTGAAACCTCACCGTGCACATTAATGGCCTTCACCGTACCGCCAAAGGTAATTACAGCGACTTCCACGCGCAGTGCCGCCAGCCGGTCGGCGCGGATGGCCTGACCAAAAGCCCGTAGCCCTTCGTTTAGCTCGACAATCGGCTGGCCTTTCATGGAACCAGAGGTGTCTAAAACCAGAACCACCGGACAGCGGGGTTCAGGGTTATCGGCAAACTCAGCCTGATCGAAGTAGTTTTCTTCCATCGTTGCTCCTTCCGCATCAACAGCGGGATCATCCGGTTTTCAGCGCGGCGCAGGCTGGAGTGATCCACACAATCGAAAGTAGATTGTAATTCTTAAAATATCATACCATCTTTTTTAGAAATTTTGAACCGTTATCGAAAATATGTTCACCTTTATAATATATAGAATCCCAAAAATCATGCCTGTGAGCCGCGCAGCCATGCTTTCGGTTTATTGGGGTATACGAGTTTTTCGCGGCGAAGTTGCATCCTCACGCCTATGCCTTACCTGTTTGCGACTGAAGACCAGGATTACTCCGATTACGCCGGTGGACAGGTGATCTACAGCCGGCCCGGCGCACCGGCCTTTCCGGTGCGCCTCGCCAGCGAGATGTTCCAACGCGCCCTGGCCTGGCTGCGCCCTACTGGCCCACTGCGCCTGTATGACCCGTGCTGTGGGGGGGCGTATCACCTGTGCGCGCTGGGCTTCTTACACGGCGCGTGGATTGCCTCGATCACAGCGTCTGACATTGACGAGGAAATCTTATCGCTGACCAGGCGCAACCTGAGACTGCTCACGCCGCAGGGCCTGGAACAGCGCGCCCAAGAAATCCGCGATCTGCTGACGCAGTACGGCAAAGAATCACACGCGCAGGCCCTGCACAGCTTAGCGGTCTTGCAGGCACGGCTGGCGGCCCTGCCCGGCGGCGCGATCCCCAGCCGGGTTTTTCGAGCCAATGCCCTCGACGGCGCAGACCTGCGGCGCGAACTGACCGGCACAGCGGTTGACCTGGTCCTCACCGACCTTCCTTACGGGTGGATGACCGGCTGGCAGCAGGCCGGTGACGCGCCCTCTGCCGCGCTGCCGCCGGCGGCACAACTGCTCGAAGCCCTGCTGCCTGTGCTGGCCCCCGGCGCGGTGGTGGCCGTCGCGGCGGACAAATCGCAGAAAGTCATGCACGCAGGTTATCGGCGGCTGGAACATTTTCAGATCGGCAAGCGCCAGATGACCCTGTTGGGAAGGAAATAACCCCGGCGCGCATCTAATGTTATAAGATGAGCAAAACCACGCCCGCGCGCGCCTTCTCCGCGGCCCACGCCGCGCACCCCATGCCCCATTCCCAGGCCGGTGAAGCCATGCCCGTGATCGAAACCCTGGTGCAGCAGTATTACAGCGCCATCCGCTGCCTGGCGCGCTCCATCCTGATGGATGAGAATGACGCCGAAGACGCCGCCCAGGAAACGTTCATCCAGGCGGCCCTCAAGCTGGAAGGCTTCCGGGGGGAAGCCGAGGTAAAAACCTGGCTGTATGCCATCGCCATTAACGAATGCCGGGGGCGGCTGCGCAAGCGCCAGGTACGGCAGAAGCTGCACGCCCTGCTACACAGCCTGCAAAAACTTCAGCGCGCCCAACGACCACCCCTATCTCCTGAAGACATTGCCCTCCAACATGAGGCCGGGCGCGAGCTGTGGAAGGCAGTGGATGAGTTAGAAACAGCCTACCGTTTGCCGGTGCTCCTGCGCTACGTCCACGATCTGACAGTCCCCCAAATTGCCCAGGCGCTAGGACTGCCCGAAGGAACCGTCCATTCGCGCCTGCACCGCGCCCGACTGCAACTACAAGAAAAGATGAAGGAAAGCCACCCATGAGTATTTCGCACCAGCAGGCTCAAAAATGGATCCGCGAATTCGCAGGAGGAAGCGCCAACCCGCGCGCCGAAGGCCGCCTGGCTGAGCACCTGGACGCCTGCGTGGAGTGCCGCGCCTATGCGGCAGAACTGGCCGCCTTTGAACAACAGATAGCTGGTTCGCTGAAAGAACACTGGCAGCGCCCCGGCCTTTCAAACTACGAGGTGCGCGCCATCACCATCGAAATCAACCGGCAGGCCCGACAGCGCCGCCGGTTGGCCCGCTGGCAGGCGCTGCTGCGTTCGCTGGCGCTGGCAGGGAGCGCGGCGGCGGTCATTCTGGCGTTGGGGTGGGCCATTCAGGCCAAAGCGCCCTGGCTAGGGCGGCTCTTCCCCGCCCCAACCGTGGAGACCGGCGCAAGCACAGAGCCAGCAGCGGCCCCTACCCTGCCTTATCAGGAACTGCCCTTCCTGAAACAGCGGCCCCCGGCTGTGCTTCAGGGCCAACCGCTGCCTGAAACGCAAGCAAAGATCACTCCCGAAAACGCCTCTCAACTGGCGCCCCTGGCTTTATGGGGACAAGATTCTTTCAGCGCGATGGCGCTTTCGCCCGATGGGCAAGAGGTCGCGGCCCTTTCGCCAGCTTCTGGGCGGGTCTTCTTCTATAACTCCCAAACCCTCACGGAAACCGGCTCAGTAGATATGGGCCGCCAGGAGTCTTGCACTCAACTGGCCTACGCTCCCGATGGCCGCCGGCTGGCGGTGGGCTGTGATGCCCATTTGCAAATCTGGCGACTGCCAGAAAAGAAGCTCCTGCACAACCCTGTGACCGGTCCGGTCGGCGGCCTGGCCTTTGCGCCAGACGGCAGTTACCTTGCCAGCGCACAAAAGACCACTGTACAGTTATGGAACGACCAAGGGGAAAATATCCTCGCCATTGACGCAGATCAGCCTGTGGCCGCGCTGGCCGTCTCGCCGGATGGGCAGGTAATTGCCACCGGCGACCAGAGTGGGGCGATTACGCTCTGGCAGGCGCGAGATGGGCAAAGAATTCGCTCATGGGCCGCCCACCCCAACTGGGTCTACCGGTTGGCTTTTTCGCCGGATGGCGCAACCCTGGTTTCTACCGGCGGAGATGCTTACGTAAAAATGTGGAACCCCCTGGACGGGACTCTTCAGCGGCAGGCGCTGGTTGACGACTGGGGTAGCGACCTGGCCTTCTCGCCCAATGGCCGGCTGCTCGTTGTGGGAAGGTACCGGCTCTATCGGCTGGTCATGCCTGATGGAAACCTGGTCGAACAAAGCTGGGCCGGCAGTCCAATGGACGCCGCCGCCAACCTGACCTTCACCTCTGACGGTGAAGCTCTGCTGCTGCGCTCAGATAACCGCATTTACCGCCTGCTCACTGCTGACTGGAGCCTGGCGGCGCAGTCTCAACAGCCTCTCAGCCGACTGACGGCCCTGGCGCTCTCGCCCGACAACCATTCTGCCGCCACCGGAACAGCAGATCACGGCGTGCAGGTGTGGCGTGTGAGCGATGGCGGACTGCTGCACACCCTGACCGGGCAGACAGAAAAGGTGACGGCGCTGGCCTTCTCGCCGGACGGCGCGCTGCTGGCCTCTGGCTCGCTGGATGGTACGGTGCGCATCTGGGGCCTGCAAAGCGCGCGTGAATCGGCAGGGCAGATTGACCGGCGCATTGCCGCCGGTCAGCGGGTGCGCTGCCTGGCCTTTGCGCCCGATGGCCTGACGCTGGCAACCGGCGGGTCTGACGGCAAGGTTCACCTGTGGCGGCTGGCGGACGCCCGCCGGCTGTTAACGGTTGAAATCGGCCTGGGCGATGTGACCAGCCTGGATTTTTCGCCCGATGGCAGTCTGCTGGTGATCGGCTCCGGGCAAAACACCATCACCCTGGCGAGCGCCGCGGGGGGGGCGGTCGTGCGCCAGTGGCAAGAGGGGCAGTCAGCCTTTCCAGGGCATATCGCGGCGGTGCGCTTTACGCCGGACGGCAGGGAGGTGGCAGCATCATACCGCGATGGCGAGTATTCTTACGTCAAAATCTGGCGCGTAACCGACGGGGCCGTTCTGCGCGCCTTCCAAACCTACAACCTGCCCGATTCACCGCTGGCCTTCTCACCAGATGGCCGGCTGGCAGCCTACGGGAACTTCCTCTTTCGCGTGGAAGATGGAGCCGTTGCGGCGGTTTTACCCAACTGGGGGCAGGGGCCAGTATTTTCGGGGGATGGCAAACTGCTGTTGAATTTTACTTCTGGGGGTGTGTGGGTGTGGGGCATCCCCTGAAAAGAAAGGGCCCTAAACGTTACAAGTAGCGCCGCCTGCCGCCAATCAGACCGAAAATCAGCGAAAGGATCGCTGAACCAATGATGGCCCATACTAGCGGGAAAGGCTCGCCGTCAACCACGATAGTGAAAAATTCAGGCAAACCTAACTGCCGGGCCAGCCACAACCCCAAGAACGCGCCGATAAAACCGATCAGGATCGAGGCCAGACAGCCGCCTACCGAGTAACCGGCCAGAACCTGACCCAACGCTCCAGCGACGGCGGCAATCACCAATAAAACGATAAATCCCATCAGAGTCATGAGGTTGTCCTCCTCGTCATACCGAAGGCACTCCCCTTTTGTCTTACGCTTGTACTATACGGCGGTCGCAAAGTTCCAACCATGGGGACAGCGCGCCTGACCGGATAGGGATTTTCCCTCCCTTCCTCCACCCTGGCCTGCCCGTCTGACAACGTTTTCCCACTCCTGTGTTAAAATGAAGCTCATCCATTCCATCGAGGAGATTGCTTCCATGTCGCAAGCAGGTATTAAGAAAATTAAAGCCGGAGTCATTGGCTGTGGGAATATCAGCGGGATCTATCTGGAAGTCGGCCAGACCTTCGAGAGCATGCAAATTGCCGCGGTAGCGGATTTAATTCCAGAGCGCGCCCAGGCACAGGCCGCCAAGTACGGCATCCCTAAGGCGTGCAGCGTGGAAGAACTGCTGGCCGACCCCGAAATTGAAATCGTGATTAATCTAACCATCCCCAAAGCCCACGCCAGCGTGGCGCTGGCGGCGGTGGAGGCCGGTAAGTCCGTCTATAACGAAAAGCCCCTCACCATTGAGCGCGAAGAAGCCTGCCAACTGCTGGAATTGGCGGCCAAAAAGGGCGTGCGCGTGGGCGGAGCGCCCGATACCTTCCTCGGCGGCGGCTTGCAGACCTGCCGCAAGCTGATTGACGACGGCTGGATCGGCGAGCCGGTGGCCGCCACTGCTTTCATGCTGTGCCACGGCCACGAATCCTGGCATCCGGCTCCCGAGTTCTACTACCAAAAGGGCGGCGGCCCGATGTTCGATATGGGCCCCTATTACCTGACGGCCCTGGTTGCGCTGCTTGGCCCCGTCCGCCGCGTGACCGGCTCGACTCGTATCACCTTCCCAGAGCGCACCATCACCAGCCAACCCAAATACGGGACCAAAGTGCAGGTTGAAGTGCCAACCCACATCGCAGGCGTGTTAG
Organism: Anaerolineaceae bacterium; assembly: GCA_034434155.1. Taxonomy (GTDB): domain Bacteria; phylum Chloroflexota; class Anaerolineae; order Anaerolineales; family Anaerolineaceae; genus DSYU01. The sequence continues at coordinate 52,890 of DAOUAC010000142.1, read as the reverse complement.
ATTTTGCCTCTGGCGCAATCGGAACCCTCGTCACCAGTTTTGACGTATGGTACGCGGAAGTGCCGCGCATCGAAATTTACGGCACGACCGGCTCGCTGAGCGTCCCCGATCCTAACGGGTTTGGCGGCCCCGTGCGCGTGCGCCGGGCCGGGGCTTCGGAGTGGAGCGAAATACCGCTCACGCACGGTTATGCCAAAAACAGCCGCAGCGTGGGCGTGGCCGACATGGCCTATGCGCTGCAGTCTGGCCGCCCGCACCGCGCCAGCGGCGAGCTAACCTATCACGTGTTAGACCTGATGCACGCCTTCCACGACGCCGCCCGTGAAGGCCGTCACGTAGAACTGAAGTCTACGTGCAGCCGCCCGGCCCCCCTGCCCCTGGGCCTGCGCGACGGCCAGCTAGACTACTAAAATGAGGATTGTCCATGGTCAAGCGCCTGATCTTAATTGCCGGTAACATCGGCTCCGGCAAGACTTCGCTCACCGAGCGGCTCGGAGAGCGCCTTGGCTGGCGCACCGCTTACGAGTCGGTGGCGGACAACCCCTACCTGCCAGATTTCTACCGCGATATGCGCGCCTGGTCGTTCCATCTGCAAGTGTATTTCCTCGGCCACCGCGCCCAACAACATATTGAAATGGCCTGCGACCCACGCTCCGCGGTAATTGACCGCAGTATCTACGAAGACGCGTTTATCTTCGCGCGGGCGCTGCACCATATGGGCAATCTTACCGAGCGCGATTACCAATCGTACCGTCAGCTTTTTGACCTGGTGGTTAAAACCCTGCCGCCGCCCTCGCTTCTCATCCTGCTCAAGGCCCCTGTGCCGGTGCTGGTGGAGCGCATCCGCCGGCGCGGGCGAGATATCGAAAGCACCATCTCTCCCGATTATCTGGCCCTGCTCGATTCGTTCTATGATGACTGGATGCGCAGTTTCGACCTCTGCCCGGTGCTGACCATCCGCTCGGACGACCTGGACTTCGTTCACCAGAACCATCACCTGGATATGGTGGTAGAGCGCATTCAGGAAAAGCTGGCTGGCAAGGAAGAGATCACCTTTTAAAAGCCAACGCGGCTGTGTAACTGACAGCCGCGTTGGCTTTTAAGCCCGGCTCTTATAATGCACCGGACTCAGTTCCCTCAGCCGCGCGGCGGCGGTTTCGGGAGTCAGGTCGCGCTGCGGCATGCCCAACAGTTCAAAGCCCACCATAAACTTGCGCACGGTGGCCGAACGCAGCAGCGGAGGGTAATAATGAGCATGGAGGTGATGGGCCGGGTAAGCCCGCCCGTCCGTAGGGGTTTGGTGGAAGCCCATCGAATAAGGGAACGATACCTCGAACAGATTATCGTAGCGGATGGTCACCTGCCGGATCACATCGGCCAGGCCGGTGACCTCGCCGGGGGTCAGGTCGGCCAGAGCGCCCACGTGGCGGTGTGAGATTAACATCACCTCAAAGGGCCACACAGCCCAAAAGGGCGTGACGGCGGTAAAGTGATCGTTGCCTGCCACCACCCGCTCGCCGCTGGCGCGCTCGGCGGCAAGGTAGTCGCACAGCAGGCAGGAACCATGCTCGTTCAAATAAGCGGCCTGGCGCTCTAACTCCACCGCTGGCTCGTTGGGAATGGCCTGCGTGCTCCACACCTGGCTGTGCGGGTGAGGGTTCGAGGCCCCCATCATAGCGCCTTTGTTTTCAAACACCTGCACATAGTTGATAAAATCGCGTTTGCCCAGGTCGAGGGTTTGTTCGGTCCAGGTGCGCACCACGGCCTCCACTTCTTCCTGTGAAAGTTCTGGCAGTGAAAGATCGTGGCGCGGCGAAAAGCAGATCACGCGGCAAATGCCGTTATCTGGCTCGGCCACAAACAGGCCCCCGCGCTGGGGCTCGCCGGCCTCACCGGCTTCTGGCGGGAGCAAGGCGGCAAAATCATTATCAAAGACAAATGTGCCGGTGTAGGGTGGGTTGTGGTTGCCGGTGTTGCGCTGGTTGCCAGGGCAAAGATAGCAGGTGGGATCGTAAGGCGGCAGTTGTTCCACGGGGGCTTTTTCCACCTGCCCCTGCCAGGGGCGGCGGGCGCGGTGCGGCGAAACCAGCACCCACTGCCCGGTCAGCAGGTTCAAACGGCGGTGCGGACGATCAAAGTTCATAAGCCTGAGACCCTTTCATGCGCGGGATCCGAAGGATTCCGGCGCGTTAGATGATGCTGTGTTGTGGGTTGGATTCTAACACAACCGGCGCCCTCAGCTACCGGGCAACATCCGAATCAAAATTAACCGGCACTGTCAGAAACGACTCTTGCCTGCACCGGCCTTTTTCGCTCAAGAACAGCATCATCTGACGCCCGCATAGTTCTTGCAACCAATGGGGTTGCTTACCGAGTTTTGTGTAAATTGCAGGGCGCAGCCTGCAATTTACACAAAATTTGAAATACTACCACCAATGGATAATGAGGTTTTAGAAAACCGTCCTATTGTTTACCATTGTAGACTACAATAAGGGTCAGAATGAATATTCTTTCTAAAGACTGCCAGAACCGCGCCCAGGACTGCGAGGAATATTCAGGGAACCGAGTGGGGACTTAAAACGTCATACACATTATGGTGAATCGATCTCGTTCTGCTTATCCGCATCCGCCGCGCCCCAACCGGGCATATGCTACTGCCGTTCCGGTGGTCGTGCCCCGCTACCGCGTTCCGCGGCGCGCCGCTTCGATGAAAATGGTTTGGGTGGCCCTGGCGCTGGCCGCCGCCATCCTCTTGCCCGCCGCCTGCCTGATCGGGGGGATCTTGGCTTACCAGATGTCAGACCGGATCTTCCCCGGCGTGACGGTTGGCTCCACCGCCATCGGCTGGCAAACGCGCGCCGAAGCTGAAGAGGCCGTAGACACAGCCTGGAACGGTAAGCGCCGCCTGACGGTGACGACCGGCCAGGCCACTGGACCGGCCTGGTCTGCTGGACCGGTGGAAATGGGCCTGTGGATCAACCCTGCCGCTACTGTGGAACGTGCTTACCAGATTGGCCGCGGGCCGGATGGCTTTCAAGAGGCCGCCGCCTTGCTCTTTCAGGGTCCCGTCGCACTGACGCCCAGCGTGGTCTTCAGCCCGGCAGTGGCGCGCGACCGCTTAACCCACCTGGCCCCTCAGGTGAGCCGCCCGCCGGTCAACGCCACACTGCGCCTGGAGAACGGCCGATGGGTGGGCGTGCCAGCACAGAACGGCTCGGCGCTGAATGTTGAAAAAACCATCGCCCAGGCCGCCGCTCAGCCCGAAGCGATTGTAACCGGCGGTCTGTTTCCTCTGATGACCGATCCGGTGGCCGCGCACATCCCCGACCCGGCCCCACTGTTGGCCCGCCTCGAAGCCGCCCTCTCGAACCCGCTGAAGGTACGCGCCTACGACCCGATCACTGATCAGACTATCGAGTGGCAGATCCCGCGTGAAACCTTTGAAAGCTGGGTAACGGTGAACATGGACGCAGGCGAGCCAGAATTTCACATGGACCCGGCCCCCCTCAGCGCCTATCTGGAAAGCTGGAAAGCCGCCCTCGGCCCTGGCCGCGACCTGGAGCCGTTCGCCCCCCCACCTGAACTGACTTCGCTGTGGCTCTCCGGCCAGCCGCTTACCATCCTGGTGCGCCACCTGCCCACTACCTACACCGTCCAGCCGGGTGATACGCTCACGCGCGTGGGTTTTAACGTGGGCATGCCCTACTGGAAGATCGAGCAGGCCAACCCCGGACGCGACCTCACCAACCTGGTCCCCGGCGAAGTGCTGACGATCCCATCCAAAAACGAAATGCTCCCCCTGCCGGTAGTGCTGGGCAAGCGCATTGTGGTGAGCATCACTGAACAGCGCATGTGGACCTATGAAAATGGCAGCCTGCGCAGTGAACATATCATCAGCACCGGCATTGCTCGCTCGCCTACCTACCCCGGCATCTACCAGGTTCGCTCGCACGAACTGGAAGCCTACGCCTCGGTCTGGGACCTCACTATGCCCCACTTCTTAGGCATCTACGAAGGCTGGCCCGGCTTTATGAACGGCATCCACGGCCTGCCGATGCTCTCCAGCGGTGTGCGCCTGTGGGGCAACGTCTTGGGCAGGCCGGCCTCTTACGGCTGTATCATTATGAGCCTGGAAGAAGCCGAGGCGCTGTATTCCTGGGCTGAAGATGGGGTGGTGGTGGAGATTCAACCCTAAAAAAGCGCAAACCGCCACGGCATGAACAGAGGAAAAAAGGGGTTGAAGAACTTGCTCAACCCCTTTTTTGTTTTGCCAGGGCTATTCGATGCAACCTATTTAAAAATCCATCGTATATAGAGTCAGAATGAACGAGACACAGGAGCGTCGAGTGAGTATCTCTGAAGTGGAGTGGCTCCAGCAAGCTGTGGAGGGGGATGAAAGCGCCTTCGCCAACCTCGTGGAAGCCTACCAGCGCCCGGTTTACAACCTGTGTTACCGGATGCTGGGCGACCCGGTGGAGGCCGAGGACGCCGCGCAAGAAACCTTCTGGCGGGCGTATCAGAACCTGCGCCGGTACGATCCCCGCCGGTCTTTCCCTACCTGGCTGCTGTCCATCGCCGCGCATTACTGCATTGACCAGCAGCGCAAGCGCCGCATCCCGCTGTTGAGCATTGAACTGATGCCAGAAGAGGATGCCCCCGATTCTACGCCCAACCCTGAAAAAGTGGTGAGCCAGCTTGAAGAGACTTCGCAGATGCGCCGCCTGCTGGCAAAACTGGGGTCTCAAGACCGTGCCGCGGTGATCCTGCGTTACTGGTATGAGTTTTCAGAAGAAGAAATTGCCAAAGCCCTGTCGCTAACGGTCAGCGCCGTCAAAAGCCGGCTGCACCGGGCGCGCAAAGAACTGGCTAACAACTGGCAGGAAGAGCAGGTCCGCAGCCCTTTTTCGGAGAGGAGGAAGAATGAGTCACCAGCCCTTTGAAACCTGGATTTTGGATATGGATATGCTGTCTGGGGAAGACCGCCGCGCCCTACAGGCTCACCTGGAGGGGTGCGAGCAGTGCCGCACCTTGCAGCGCAAGTGGCAGGCCACCCGGCAAGAACTGCGCCTGCGGACGATGGTCTCGCCGGCGCCGGGCTTTGCGCAGCGCTGGCAGGCCAGCCTGCCCGAGCGCCGCGCCCGCGAGATGCGCCGCCAAGCCTGGAAAGCCTTCCTCGGCTTCCTGGGCGGCGCGCTGATCCTTCTGCTGGTGCTGGCGCTCTACGTGCTATCGCGTTCCTCTCCCGCCGACTGGCTGGCGGCCCTTATCCGCTACGCCTCATATTCTCTGAACCTGGCCGATACGCTCTTCTCGCTGGTAATTGTCTGGCTGCGCAGCACGCCGCTGGCGCTCAACATCGCCCTGTGGATCTACGCAACTGTTACCCTGGGCCTTCTCAGCCTGGCCTGGGTGTTTGCACTCTGGCGCACCTCTATCCTAGGAGCTATTAACCGATGAAACTTCTCAAACGCCTTCCTCTCTTCCTGTTGTTCATCCTGGCCGCGCTGGCCCTGGCCGGCTGTGGGACGGTTAAGGGAACCCTGGTGATGGGCGATACGTACCGGCTCGCCAGCGGCGAAACCCTCAACGATGACCTCACCGTGATGGGCGGGGTCGCCGAGCTTGAAGCAGGCTCGACGGTCAACGGCGACGTCGCGGTGATGGGCGGCACGCTGCGGGTGGATGGAACCATCAACGGCGATATCAGCGTGATGGGCGGCTCGGTCTCGTTGAGCGATTCGGCCCGGGTCTCTGGCGATGTCACCCAACTCGGCGGCTCTGTATCGAAAGCGCCAGGCGCAGTCGTCAGCGGAACCTTCGGGAAGAAAGGCTCCACCATTAACCTGCCGCGCTTCTCGCCCATGATGGGCATGCGCAACCTGGATCCCATCCTCTCGCCCTTCGTGGCTTTCTTCCAGGCCCTGGCGATGGCGGCCCTGGCGGTGCTGGTCTATCTGTTCGCCGCCCGCCCGATGGAACGGGTAGGGCAGGCCGTCCTGCAACAGCCGGCCATCTCCGGCGGCATTGGCCTGCTGACGGTGATCGTCGTCCCCCCCCTGCTCATCGTCCTGGGGATCACCATCATCCTGCTGCCCGTCACCCTGTTAGGGATCGTGGTAGCGGGCGTGGCCTGGGTGTTTGGCTGGCTCTCGCTAGGGCTGATCGCCGGGCGGCAGATCGCCCGCATGTTCAACCAGAACTGGACGGACCCGCTCAGCGCCGGTGTTGGGACCCTGACGCTCTCGCTGGTCGCCAGCCTGCTCAACATCATCCCCTGCATTGGCTGGATGGCGGGCTTTATCGCCGGGGTCATCGGCCTGGGAGCGGTGGTGCTGACGCGCTTTGGCACGCAAGATTACACCGGCGCAGGGCCTGCCCCTTACCGGACCTCTGGCGGCCCGGCGCCGCGGCCCACGCCGCCGCCCGTCTATACCCCCGCGCCGCCCTCGCCGTATTCAGCCCCGGTTCAACAGCCGATGCGGCCTGAACCTCCCGCCCCGCCGGCTCCGGCCTCTCCCGCCGCGGACTTCTTCGGCACGGAAGGACCCACCCATGCCACCTTCGTACCCGATGCCGACATCTCCGGCGAAGAGCGCCCCGCCGCGCCGCGCACAGAGGATGACCGCCGCGAAGAGCCCACCGACCCGGCCATTTAGCAGATAGCGTATCACTGGCCGTGGCGATAACGCCGCACCCGTCAGAAGTTTCTGACGGGCGCGGTCTTTTGTTTTATAATCACCGCCTGGGTCTCGGCCCCGGTCTGATCTCATCCTTATTCTGGTTTTTTATCGGTGCGAAACAATGAACACCTGGATCACCCTCAGTATTGCCACTCTCGCGTATGCCGGCATTGCCGCCGGAAGCTGGCCCGGACTGCGCGCCAACCGCGCTACCATTGCCCTGATGGGCGCGGGGCTGCTGCTGGCCGCCGGACAGATCCGTTTTGACCAGATAGGCCAATTTCTGGATCTCAATACCCTGATTCTGCTCTTCAGCATGATGATTCTGAACGCCAATCTGCAAATGTCGGGCTTCTTCCGGCTGGCGGGTGGTTCTCTCTTGCGGCTGGCAAAGACTCCCCGCGCTTTTCTGGCAGTTGAAATCTTGCTCAGTGGGCTGTTGAGCGCCTTCTTCCTGAACGATACCATCTGCCTGATGTTCACGCCGTTCATCCTGAACATGATGCTGACGGCCCGGCGCAACCCCCTCCCTTACCTGATCGCCCTGGCAACCGCCGCTAATATCGGCTCCACGGCCACCCTGACGGGCAACCCGCAAAATATGATCATCGGAGTAGCCTCTGGCATTGCCTATGTTGATTTTTCTCTGGCGCTTCTGCCCGCAGCTCTCTTGGGCATGGGAGGGATCTGGCTCGTTCTGGTATGGTTGTACCCAGATGAATTCCGGGCAGAAGCCTTCGATCCGGCTCTGCGGCGCGTCAGCGTATACCGCCCCCTGCTGTTGAAAACGCTCATCATCGTGGCCGGCCTGCTGGCGGCCTTCTTGGCGGGCGTACCGGTGGCGCTGGCGTCGTTCCTGGCGGCCTGCGCCCTGCTGTTTACCCGGCGCATTCGCCCGGAAAAGATGCTGAAAGAAATTGACTGGGACCTGCTCGTTTTCTTCAGCGCCTTGTTCATCGTGACCGGATCATTAGAAGCCAACGGCGTCTCGCAGTGGATCTTTGGCTTGATGCGCCTGGGCCCAGAAACGGGGCCGGCGGCCTTCGCCGCCATCACGGTGATTCTGAGCAACCTGGTATCGAACGTTCCGGCAGTACTGCTTTTACGTCCGGTGATTCCCACCCTCTCAGACCCGCGCGCCGGCTGGCTGGCGCTGGCGGCGGCCTCAACGCTGGCTGGCAATCTCACCCTGCTCGGCTCCGTCGCCAACCTGATCGTCGCAGAAATCGCCCGCAAGCGCGGGGTAGAAATGTCCTTCTGGGAATATACCAAAGCCGGGGCGTTGATTACGCTGATCTCACTGGTGACCGGCATTGGCTGGATTGCGCTGTTCGTGTGGCGCTGAGGAGCGATACAGCTTCTTCTCGTTCACGATGCAGGCCACGCGCGGCGGCAGGAAATAATAGAAGTGGCGGCCCTGCGCGACGCGCTCGCGGATAGCGGTTGAGGATATTTCAATCAGCGGGACTTCGATAAAATGGACTTTGGCGACCAGGCCCGGCAAGGCGCGCTCCAGCGCAGGAAGGTCAACAAAATCCTGAGGGCGGCGCATCACACCCAACCCGGTCAGTGCGGCAACTAACTCTGTCGGACGCTTCCAGGTAGGCAGGTCATGCAGTGAATCACCGCCCATCAGGTAAAACAATTCCGCGCCGGGGTATTGAGCGGCCAGGATTCGCACCGTATCCACCGAGTAATGCGGGCCGGGGCGGTCGATCTCCACCCGCGAAATCTCAAAGCCGGGGTCATTGCCAATGGCGGCGGCGGCCAGTTCCAGACGGACTGCCAGTGGGGTGAGCGTCCGCCCGGTTTTATGGGGCGGGTCGGGCGTCAGCACCCACAGCACGCGGTCCAGAGCCAACTGGTCGCGGGCCTCCGCCGCCAGGATCAGGTGGCCGAGGTGAGGGGGGTCAAACGTGCCGCCAAAGATGCCTAATCTTGCCATTCCAGTTCAAAGTCGCCGATATAAACGGTATCGCCTTCCTGCACGCCGGCCTTGCGCAGGGCCTGGTCAATGCCTAACGTCTCGATGAGCCTTTGGAAGCGGCGCACATTCTCTTCGTACTCCCAATAGGTCATGGCGGCGGCGCGCTCGATGGCCTCTCCCCGCACCCGGTAGCCGCCGTCAGGCGTGCGCTCGATGGTAAAAGCCTGCGGATCGGCCTCTGGGCGGTAAACGGGCATTGCCGCGGGCGCAACTTCTGGTTCAGGCGCGGTTTGCAGCAGTTCATAAGCCCGCCACAACAGCGGGCGCAGGTTGGTCTGCGCCAGCGCCGAGATTGCAAACGCTTCAAACCCGCGCGCTTCCAGTTCTTTCTGCACGGCGGGCCAGCGTTCCTGAGCTTCAGGCATGTCCATCTTGTTAAAAGCAACCAGCATGGGCTTATCGGCCAGAGCGGGATCGAACAGGGCCAGTTCGCTGTTAATCTGGGCGAAATCGGCCAGCGGGTTTTCAGAAAGGCCGTCCAGCACGTGAATCAGCACGCGCGTGCGCTGGATGTGGCGCAAGAAGGCATCGCCCAGGCCCACGCCGCGGTGCGCCCCTTCGATCAGGCCGGGAATGTCGGCCAGCACCATGGTGTGATCCATGTCCAGTTCGACCACGCCCAGGTTCGGCTCTAGCGTTGTGAAGGGATAATCGGCGATTTTGGGCTTCGCGTTGGTGACGGCCGCCAGCAGGCTGGATTTGCCCGCGTTGGGCATCCCAACGATGCCAACGTCGGCGATCAGCTTCAATTCCAGGCGTAAGGTACGCTCTTGGGCCGGCTCGCCCTTCTCGGCAATCTTAGGAACCTGCCGGCTGGCGCTGGCGAAGTGCTGGTTGCCGCGTCCGCCACGCCCCCCCTTTGCCACCAACAGCCGCTGCCCGGCGACCGTCAGGTCGCCGATCAACTCGCCGGTGACGCCGTCGTACACCAGCGTGCCAGGCGGGACGAGGATAATCAGGTCTTTGCCTGAGCGCCCGCTCATGTTATTGGGGCCGCCGTTTTTGCCGTCTTCCGCAAGAAACCTTCTCTTTTCGCGAAATTGGGAGAGGGTATTGAGGGTGGGCGATACTTCCAGATAAACATCGCCGCCCTTGCCGCCGTCGCCGCCGTCTGGGCCGCCGTGCGCTACGTATTTCTCGCGGTGGAAATGCACCATGCCATCGCCGCCCTTCCCAGATCGGACGTAAATTTCCGCTTCATCAACAAACATCCGCTAACCCTTTCCATTCCCCCGCAAAAACGCCTTGGATGCCTGGAGTCTGGCCTTGAGGCCAGACTCCAGGCGTTTCTGATTACTTTTTCCCAAACTTCTGGACCAAAATATCTTCCAGGCTGGGTTTACCGATCTCCTGCAATTCGTAGCGCACCCGCTGCATGGGCTTGTTGATCTTGATAATGCGGTTCAGATCAATCGGCGTGGCGCTGACGACGTAATCGGCATTCGAGCCGTTGATGGTCTTCTCCAGGTCTCGGATCATCTCATCGCCATAGCCCATGGCCGGCAAAATGGCGCCCGTGCCGGGGTATTTGCGGTAGGTCTCGGCAATCGAACCAACGGCGAAGGGGCGCGGATCCACAATCTCCGCCGCGCCGTAGCGCCGGGCGGCCACCCAGCCGGCCCCGTAAGCCATATCGCCGTGCGTCAGAGTGGGGCCGTCCTCGATCACCAGCACGCGCTTGCCGCGGATAGCCGCCGGGTCTTCGACAAACAGCGGCGAGGCCGCTTCGATGATAACCGCGTGCGGGTTGAGGGTGCGCAGGCTTTCGCGCACCGCAATGATATTTTCGGGGCTAGCGGTATCCACTTTGTTGATGACAAACACATCTGCCGCGCGCACGTTGGTCTCGCCGGGGTGGTAAGAGCGCTCGTGACCGGGCCGGTGAGGGTCTGCCACCACAATGTGCAGGTCTGATTGAAAGAAGGGGAAGTCATTGTTGCCGCCATCCCATAGGATAATATCCACTTCCTGTTCGGCCTGCCGCAAGATCGCCTCGTAATCAACCCCGGCGTAAACGATGATGCCGTTATCGAGATGCGGCTCGTACTCCTCGCGTTCCTCGATGGTACATTCGTGTTTATCCAGGTCAGTATAATCCGCAAACCGCTGCACCCGCTGGCGGACCAGGTCTCCGTAGGGCATGGGGTGGCGGATGGCCGCGACTTTGTAGCCCAGGTCGCGCAGGATAAGCGACACGCGCCGGGTGGTCTGGCTCTTGCCAGAGCCGGTACGCACAGCGCCCACCGAAACGACCGGTTTGTTCGACTTCAGTTGGGTTGATTTCATCCCCATCAGGCGGAAGTCTGCCCCTGCCGCCATAACTGCCGAGGCGTGATGCATCACGTACTCGTGGGGTACGTCGCTGTAAGCAAAGACCACCTGGTCTACCTGGTGTTCACGGATCAACCGCACCAGGTCGCTTTCGGGGTAAATCGGGATGCCCTGCGGGTACTGGCTGCCGGCCAGTTCTGGCGGGTATTTGCGGCCCTCAATATTGGGGATCTGCGTGGCGGTAAACGCCACCACTTCGTAGTCGGGGTTCCCACGGAAGAAAACGTTGAAGTTGTGAAAATCCCGTCCGGCGGCACCCATGATGATCGTGCGAATGGGAGACATAGATATTGGTTAGCTCCTTATGCCTGAAAGGTTATCTGCCGGGGTCTGCAACCACAAGACTCCGTCACATCGCTTCTGGGGCTGTGATGCCCAATAAAGCCAACGCATTGGCAAGAGCCACACGCGCCGCTGCGACCAGGCGCAGGCGGCCGCTCCGCACCGGTTCTTCGGCCTGGAGAACCGGGCATTCATTGTAAAAGTCGCTGAAAGCCTTCGCCATCTCATAGGCCAGGCTGGAGATGTACAACGGGCGCAGTTCCGCCGCCGCCCGCTGTACTTCTTTGGGCAGGCGCGAGATCAGGTCAATCAACTGCACTTCCGACTGAGTCAGCGGGTAGCGGTAATCATGAGCCTCTGGGATCGCCCCACCCGACTTGCGCAGGATGCTGTTGGCGCGCACCGCCGCATATTGGATGTAGGGGGCCGCCTGGCCGTTAAAATCCAGGGCCGATTCCCAATCAAAGGTTACGATTTTGGTGTTATCGCGCGAGAGCATCGGGTATTTGATGGCCCCAATGCCGACCGCCTTCGCCACGGCCAGCTTCTGTTCTGCGCTCAAATCGGGGTTCTTTTCTTCGACCACGGCCAGGGCGCGCCGGGTAGCCTCGCGGATCAGTTCTTCCAGCAGCACCACCGTGCCTTCGCGCGAGGCCATTACCACGTTGCCCGGCAGGTTGACCAGTTCATACGAAACGTGCTGGCAGCGCGTGGCCCACGGATACCCGGCCAGTTCCAGGGTCTTAAACACCTGCTGGAAGTGCAGCGACTGGCGCACATCTACCACGTAATACGACTTGACCAGGTCGGGGTAGTCGGTGAACTTCTGCACCGCCAGGGCTAAGTCTTCAGTAGCGTAGAGAGCTGTGTTATCTGAGCGCAGCACTACCAGCACACGGTACTTCTCATTCTTCAGGCCCAATAGTTCATCCAGCTTCACCACCACCGGGCCGCCGCTGGGGCGCTCATCCTGGGCAATGCCCTTCCGAATCAGTTCCTCAACGATCTGTTTGCCGGGCTGTTCGGCCTGGCTGTTGAAGTAGTAGCGGTCGAAGCGGATATCTAGCTGGTCATAAATATCATTAAAACCGTCCAGGGACCACTGGCGGGTGCGTTCCCACAGTTCCACCACCTCTGGATCGCGCCGGTCCCAGCGGGCATACAGCGCCCGCACCTCAGCTTCGAGTTCGGGGTTGGCTTCCAGGCGCTTATTGGCTTCGGCGTAAATACTGCCCATCCATTGGGTGATGTCTTTGTCGGGCTTCTCGCCGTTGTGGTACTTCATGTAGTTCCACAGCCACTTAATGACGTGCAGCCCCATATCGCCGGGGTAATTGGCGCGCACCACGTCATAACCGCTAAATTCCAAAATACGGCACAGCACATCACCTAAAATGGCACTGCGCAGATGCCCCACGTGGAACGCCTTGTGGGTATTGGGCTGTGAGAACTCAACCATCACGCGCTCGTGCCGGCGCGGGCCTTGACCATAGCGGTCTTTCTCGGCCAGCACTGTGTCAATCACGCGCCGGGCGTATTCTGGCGGCGAAAAATACAGGTTCAAGAAGCCCTTCACAGCCTCCACGCGCTCAAAGCCCGCTGGCGTCCCCAGATACGCGGCGATTGCTTCGGAGAGTTCCACCGCCCGCTGGTTGACGTTGATCTTTTCGCCCTGCTGGGCGCGGCGGCGGGCGTCTTGTGCGGCCAATTGAAAGAGGTTGGTGGTAATCCCCCACTGACCGCTAAACGGAATCCACCCCCACGTCAACGCCGGTTCGGGCAGGCCGTGGCTGGCGCAGTACTCTCGGATTTTGGCTTCAAGCTGCTGCTGTTCGGCTTCAAACATCGTACCATCCTCGCTAGGTTTTGTCGTTTGAGAATTATATCAAACCGAAACACAAAAGCGGGAGCGAATCACTCCCGCTACAGATAAACATGGTATCCCCCGCCGGGGCTTACTCTGTCAACCGAAAATGAACTACTGCTGGCTCAATGCTGCCAGACGCTTCATCAGGCGGCTTTTGCGGCGAGCGGCATTGTTTTTATGGATAATCCCCTTCTCCGCGGCTTTATCCAACGCGCTGACGGCCATCCGCACAGCTTCTACCGCATTCTCAGGGCTATTCTCAATCGCCGCGCGCGCTTTCGCCACGAACGTTCGGGCGCGACCGCGATAAATACGGTTGCGAAGGCGGCGCTTCTCGTTCTGCCGGTTTCGCTTGATCTGAGACTTAATATTTGCCAAAGTCGTTCCTCCAAAAAAGATCCACAAGTGCGGTTGGGGATTTTACCCGAAAGGGACGGTTTTGTCTAGGGAGAGACAAAAAAAGAGGTTTCTCACCTCAATGAAGCGAAAAACCTCTCTTTTCATTATAAAACCCGTTTACTTATCTTGCAGCGCCGCCACGCCGGGCAGGGTGATGCCCTCCAGCATTTCCAGCGACGCGCCGCCGCCGGTGGAGATGTGCGTAATCTTGTCAGCCAGCCCCGACTGCTGGATGGCTGCCGCCGAATCGCCGCCGCCCACGATGGTGGTCGCGCCGCTTTCGGCCAGGGCTTTGGCAATGCCAAAGGTTCCCTCGGCAAAGCGCGGGGTCTCAAACAGGCCCATCGGGCCGTTCCACACCACCGTCTTGGCATCCTTAATCACGCGGCTGAAGTTCGCCACGGTCTCAGGGCCAATATCCAGGGCCTTCCAGCCATCCGGCACCGGCCCTACCGGGATCACCTTCACTTCCGCGCCCTCTTCAGTGCCCGTAGCGATCACCAGGTCTACAGGCAGGCGGATCTTCGTGCCGCCGCTGCCGAGCAGTTCACGGGCCAGCTCCAACACTTCGTTCTCAACCAGCGAGTCGCCCATCGGGTAGCCCTGTGCTTTAAAGAAGGTATTCGCCATGCCGCCGCCGATGAGGATGGCATCTGCTTTGGCAAGCAGGTTCTTGATCACGCCGATCTTGTCGCTGATCTTGGCCCCGCCTAAGATTGCCACAAACGGGCGCGCCGGGTTTGCGATGGCCTGGCCCAAATACTGGATTTCCTTTTCCATCAAGAAGCCGGCCACAGCAGGCAGGTAGCGAGTTACGCCCTCGGTGGAGGCGTGCGCGCGGTGGGCACTGCCGAAAGCGTCCATCACATACACATCGGCCAGTTGGGCAAACTGCTCGGCCAGGGCCGGATCATTCTTCTCTTCGCCGGGGTAGAAGCGGGTGTTTTCCAGCACCAAAATTTCGCCGGGTTTCAGAGCATCGGCGGCCGCCTTCGCTTTGGGGCCTGCCGCTTCTTCGGCAAACTTCACCGGGGCTTTCACCAGGCCGGCCAGGTAATCGGCCACCGGCTTCATCGAATACTTGGGATCTGGGCCGCCCTTGGGCCGTCCCAGGTGCGAGAACAGGATCACAGCCGCGTTCTGTCCAAGCAAATATTCGATTGTGGGCAGCGCCGCCCGGATGCGGGTATCGTCGGTCACTTTGCCGTCCTTAATGGGGACGTTAAAGTCCACGCGAACCAGAACGCGCTTCCCTTTCAAATCAATATCGCGTACAGTTTTCTTGCTGAACATGCTTGCCTCCCAGAATCACTGTGGTTTCAGCGTAATATTTGAATGGAACTCAAACAGGAGATCAAATTTTCAGGAGCAGGTGAGATGCAGGTCAAGCGTTATGGGTGGCGTATTACGCGCCACCCATAACGCCTGAAGGGTGGAATTCGATTTTACAGGGACTTCGCCATGAGGGCCGCCAGGTCGGCGGTGCGGCAGGAGTAGCCCCATTCATTATCGTACCAGGCCACAACCTTAATCAGCGTGCCGCCCATCACCATGTTCGAGGGCAGGTCAACGATCGAGGAGCGCGGATCGCCCTTGAAATCCATAGACACGAGCGGGGCGTTGTATTCGCCAGTGGTAACGCCCAGAATGCCCTTCAACTCGCCGTTGGCGCACTCGATGAAGAGGTTGTTCAGCTCTTCCTTGGTGGTCGGCTTTTCAACCACAGCCGAGAAGTCCACCACTGAAACGGTGGGGGTGGGGACGCGCAGAGAATAACCGTCGAACTTACCCTTCAGTTCTGGGATCACCAGGGCGACGGCCTTCGCGGCTCCGGTAGTGGTGGGGATGATGTTCAGGCCAGCGGCGCGCGAGCGGCGCATTTCTTTCTTGTGGCCCTGATCCAGGATGACCTGGTCATTGGTGTACGAGTGGATGGTGGTCATCACCGCGCTCTGGATCTTGAAGTGGTCATGGACGACTTTCGCCGCCGGGGCCAGGCAGTTGGTGGTGCAAGAAGCATTCGAAACCACATGGTGTTTGGCAGGGTCGTACTGCTTATCGTTGACGCCCAAAACCAGGGTGATGTCTTCATTTTTAGCCGGGGCCGAGATGATGACCTTCTTGGCGCCGCCCTGCTGGATGTGGACGTTGGCGCCGGGCTTGCCCTTGGCCGGGTCGCCCTTGGCGTCGGTGAAGATGCCGGTGCTTTCCACCACGATGTCAACGCCCAGGTCAGCCCACTTCAGGTTGGCGGGGTCCTTCTCGGCAAAAACGCGGATCACTTTGCCATTAACAACCAGGTCCGTCCCATCCGCTTCCACCTCAACCGTTCCGGGGAAAACGCCGTAATTCGAATCGTACTTCAAGAGATGGGCGTTGGTCTTGCTGTCGAACAAATCATTAATCGCAACAACTTCGAGTTCACCAGGGTATCTCTCCATGATCGCCTTGAGAACCTGGCGGCCAATCCGGCCAAATCCGTTGATACCAACTTTGGTAGCCATTCAAAAGCCTCCTAGCATGATATGAGGGGTTGTTCACCCCTAAATTTCTTAAGGTAGACGGAGATGATGAAACAGCATAACGAATTTTACCATGCATTTACGTGATGGTTATCACAATTCGCGCGTGATTTTGATTGAACTTTCGCACTCCGCGCGCCTCCTACGGCTCGCGCCCCGGCAGTGGTCCGGTGCGCTCAAAATACAGGTCCATCACGGCCTGGGCCAATTTAACGGAGTCGTGTCGCCATCGTTTTTCATCATCAACCAGGTCGGTAGCGTAGATAGTGTATTCGTCTTCCAGCTCCGGCTCTGTTTTGACGAATTCAATGCCCTCCGGCAGATCGCCCTCAAAATTGTTGTTGACGATCACGATATCAAAGAGGCGCGATCCGACGTGCTTTTCCAGGCTGCGGACGTGATCGCCGCCGGAATAACCATCCGTCTCGCCAGGCTGTGTAGCTACATTGCAAATGTAGAACTTCAGGGCGCGCGTGGCGCGCAGAGCATCGGCCAGGTCTGGAACCAGCAGGTTAGGCAGTACGCTGGTATACAGACTGCCTGGGCCGATGAGGATCAGTTCGGCGTTGAGGATCGCCTGGGTGGCCGGGGGATAGGGGAGCGGGTTATTCGGCTCCAGCCAGACGTGGCGGATGCGCCCGGCCGTCTGAGGGATTTTGCTTTCACCCCGCACAAGCACCTCAGACTCGCGGTCTGGCAGGTGAATATCGGCGACCAGGCGCACATCGTGCAGGGTAGCCGGTAAAACCTTGCCGCGTACCGCCAGCACCCGCCCAGACTCGGCAACCCCTTCTTCAAAGCTGCCTGTGATATCCGCCAGGGCCGTGATCAGCAGATTGCCCAGCGAATGGCCGCTCAGGCCGTTGCCAGCCGCGAAGCGGTACTGAAACAACTGCCCCATCAGGGTTTCATCATCGGCCAGGGCTGTCAGGCAGTGGCGAATATCCCCCGGCGGCAAGATGCCCAGACTGCGGCGCAGTTCACCAGAAGAACCGCCGTCATCCGCCACGGATACAATGGCAGTGAGGTTATGGGTATAAGCCTTCAGGCCGCGCAGCAGGGTTGAAAGGCCGGTTCCACCGCCAATCACCACGATGCGCGGGCCGCGGTCACGCTTGCGAAAAGTCGAAACGGTATCGAGGATGTTGCGGCCCGGCTGCAAAAAGGGCCGCAGCAGGGCGCGGTTTAACCCCCAAATTCCCAGCAGAATTAGGGCCATCCCCGCCCCGCCAAAGATGGCGGCGCGCAGCGGGCGCTCGACAAACTGCAACGAGAGGAAAGAAACCACCGGAAGCCACCAGGTTCCTGGCGCGGTGCGGTAAACGTCAATGAGCAGAATAGCGAAGCCGAGAGCAATCAACGTTGTGCCGACCAGAATCACCACAATCCAGCGTTTTACCCCCAAACCAGGAAGCAACCAGCGGGCCTCCTGTCTAGCACGTTTGAAAAGATCGGTGTTCGCGGCACGCTTCGACCCCATAGCGAGATGATAATAGCAGTGTTTTGAAGATCCGTCAACGGCTACTTTTTGGATTTCATGCTATAATGTCCCCTCGTATGGACACATATATTGCCATTGACATCGGTGGAACCCAAATCCGCGCCGCAGTGTACCCAGCGGCGGACTCGAATCGCTCCGGGAGTGAGACGCGCCCGGTCAAACAAAAACGCATTCCCACCCAGGGCAAAAACGCTACGCCGCTGGATCGTCTGATTGACCTGATCGCCGAAATCTGGCCGACCGGCGATACGGTATGCAGTATGGCGGTGGCGGCTCCGGGGCCAAACAACCCGCAATTGGGCATTATTTACCGCGCGCCCAATATCCCCGGTTGGGAAAAACTGCCCATCGTCCAGATTTTGCAAGACCGCTTCAAAGTCCCCGTATTTTTGGGCAACGACGCCAACCTGGCGGCCCTCGGAGAATGGAAATTTGGAGCCGGGCAGGGCCACCATCACCTGCTGTATGTGACCATCAGCACCGGCATTGGCGGCGGCGTGATTATTGACGACCGCCTGCTGTTGGGCTATCACGGCCTGGCCGCTGAAATTGGACATGTCACCGTAGACCCGAACGGTCCCCTGTGCGGCTGCGGCCACCCAGGCCACCTCGAAGCATTTGCTTCTGGCACTGCCATCGCCCGCTACGTGAGCGAGCAACTGGCGCAGGGCGTGCCGTCCTCCCTGTCGCAAATTCCCAATCCCTCCGCCCGCGATATTTCAATGGCGGCAGAAAACGGCGACCCGCTTGCCAAAGCCGCTCTGGCGCGTGCCGGCACGTATATGGGCCGCGCTCTGGCCGACTACCTGCACATCTTCAACCCCTCCATTATTATCTTGGGTGGAGGCGTTTCGCGCAGCGGGCCCTTGCTGATCGAACCACTGCGGGCCGCCATGGTGGAAACGATTATCTCACCGGAGTATATGCACGGGCTGGTGATCACCACCGCCGCCCTCGGCGACGATGCCGGGCTGTTGGGCGCGCTGGCACTGGCGCAAACCGTTCAACGCAGTTGAACCTGCCGCCGCGCAAGCGGTTCGCTGATTCTGGTAATATATATAGTAGAAACAAACGGGACAATCGGGTAAGATTAAGTTGTCCCGTTTTTCATCCCAAGACGGGGCTTACCAGGGGAAATTTCCCCCGCGTCTCTCAACCAATTTTCAGTCACAATCCAGGAGAAAGTCTATGCGCACTCTCAATGTCCCAGGGCCGAAAGCCAGAAGCCTGATCGAGCGCGACCGGGCCGTCATCTCGCCTTCCTACCCGCGCGGCTATCCGTTTGTGATGGATCACGGCAAAGGTTGTGAAGTTTGGGATGTCGATGGTAATCGTTTCCTGGACTTTGCCGCCGGTATCGCCGTGGTGTCTACCGGCCACAGCCACCCCAGAGTCGTAAAAGCGATCCAGGAACAGGTCGAAAAGTTCATCCATATCTCTTCCGACTTCTATCACGACAAATGGGTGCAACTGGGCGAGGAACTCGACCGCATCGCGCCGTTCAGCGAGCCGGCTGCGTGCTTTATGACCAACTCAGGGACGGAGAGCGTCGAAGCGGCCATTAAACTGGCCCGCTACTACACCGGACGCAGTGAATTCATCGGCTTTTTGGGCGGCTTTCACGGGCGCACTATGGGAGCTGTAACCTTCACGGCCAGCAAACCGCATTACCACAAGGGGTTTTTCCCGCTGATGGCCGGCGTCGTCCATGCCCCCTACCCCGACGCCTACCACCCCATCCTGCACAGCCTGCCCGATGAAGATTACGGTCAGACGGTTGTGCGCTACATCGAAGAAGAAATTCTGGGCCGCATCCTGCCGGCAGACGAAGTCGCTGGCATCCTGGTGGAGCCGGTGCAGGGCGAAGGCGGCTATATCGTTCCCCCGCCGGGGTTCTTCCCGGCTCTGCGCCAGTTGTGCGACCGGCACGGCATCCTGCTGATTGCAGACGAAGTTCAATCGGGGATGGGACGCACCGGCAAATGGTGGGGCATCCAACATTTTGGCGTCGAACCAGATATTCTGTGCGTTGCGAAAGGGATTGCTTCGGGCGTGCCGTTGGGCGCCATGATCGCCCGCCGCCGCATCAT
This sequence comes from Anaerolineaceae bacterium, assembly GCA_034434155.1. Taxonomy (GTDB): domain Bacteria; phylum Chloroflexota; class Anaerolineae; order Anaerolineales; family Anaerolineaceae; genus DSYU01. Next base: position 33,231 of record DAOUAC010000142.1, on the reverse strand, counting down.
GACCTGGCCCAAAGGCTCGCACGGCAATACCTACGGCGGCAACCCCATCGCCTGCGCCGCCGCCCTGGCGACCATTGACCTGATCGAAACCGAGTATATGAAAAACGCCAATCGGATGGGCCAGTATGCCCTCGAATGCCTGGCAGAAATCGAAACGCGCCACCCCAGCGTTGGGCAGGTGCGCGGCCTGGGCCTGATGTTAGGGGTCGAGTTCGTCCACGAGAAGAACCCGCGCTACCCGGCGGAAAAAATCCGCGATCGAATTGTTGACCTGGCCTTCGAGCGCGGCCTGCTGCTCTTAGGCTGCGGCAAAAGCACGGTGCGCCTATCCCCGCCGCTGTGCGTGAGCAAGGCGGAAATTGACGAGGGCCTGCTGATCTTTGAAGAGGCGATCTCTCTGGCAGAAAACGAGATGTAAAGGATGTTGCCCGATTTCCGCATTCGCCAGCGCGATTATCTGCTTGAGATTGCCCGCGCTCTGACTCAGGAATTAGACCTTGACAAGCTGCTCAGCCGCATTTTAAAAATCGCGGTTGAAATGCTGACCGGGCAGGCCGGGTTCATTGCCCTGCGCTCTGAAAACGGGCGCTGGCAGGTTGCCGTAACCCATGGCATGTCTCAGCCCTTCCGAAAGATCATTGAGTCCTTCCTGTCTGAATTCCCTGATCAGGACGACCCCGAAAGCCTCGATCTAACGGAAATCAACCGCGCCCTCAATGAACTCATCTATACCGCCAGCCTGGGTTCGCTGACCGGCGTGGGTCTGCCGTTGATCGCGCGCAAGAAGGTGGTGGGGCTGTTGTTTATCTTCAGAGGGTATTCAGGGGTATTTTCCGCCAATGACCATGCCCTGCTGAGCAGTTTTGCCAACCAGGCCGCCATCGCCGTGCAGAACGCCCAGCTTTACACCCAGGTCAACCAGGAAAAGGAACGCCTCAATCTGCTGCTGGATTCGCTGGCCGATGGCGTTATTATTCTGACGGCTGAAAACCGCATCGAGCGCTGTAACCCGGCCTTTGCCCGCATCGTGGGGATGCCGGTCGAACAGATCCAGGGACAGCTACACGAAGCCGTCGTTCAGTGGGCGCGCCGCCCGGCCGGACTGACCCTCGAAGAAGCCGAGTCGGGTGGATGGCCGCTCACGCCGCACGCTCACCTGTACCTGGAAGGCGACCTGAAGCGCGCCAACGGCCTGCCGCCGCTGCCGGTTGGCATTGCCTATACCCCACTGGTTTCGCCGGAAGGCAACCTACTCAACATCATCGCTACGGTGCGCGACATCACCCGCTACCGCCAGGCCGAGGAACTCAAAAGTACGTTCATTTCGGTCATCAGCCACGAATTAAAGACCCCGGTGGCGCTGATTAAGGGCTACGTATCTACCCTGCGGCTGGAAGATGCGAATTGGGACCCGCGCATTGTGCAGGACAGCCTGCAAGTGATCGAAGAAGAAGCCGACCGCCTGGCCGGATTGATCGAAAATCTGTTAGACGCCTCGCGCTTACAGGCCGGGGCGTTAAGCATCAAGCGCGCCGAAGTCTTTTTGCCAGAAGTGGCCGCCCGCATGGCGAAGCGGATGCAAACCCAAACCACGCGCCACGCCATCATCGTTGATTTTCCCGAAGATTTTCCCGTGATCCTGGCCGATGAAAACCGGCTGGAGCAGGTGCTTGCCAACCTGATTTCCAACGCCATCAAATACGCGCCGGGCGGCGAAATCCGCATCAGCGGCGAGGCCCGCCGGGCCGGCACGCCTGGCACGCCCAGCGGGCAAGGCTCGTATGTCATCGTATGCGTTCAAGATCAGGGGCCGGGCATCGCGCCCGAAGACATTCCCCACGTGTTCGACCGTTTCTACCGCGCGCCCGATATGGCCCGCAATACCAAAGGGGCCGGCCTGGGCCTTTACCTGGCCCGCGCCATTGTAGAAGCTCACGGCGGCAGAATTTGGGTGGATACCGCGCCAGGGAAAGGCACCCGCATGTGCTTTTCACTTCCAATCCATCAGGAGTGAGGTCTTACAGAGGCGTGGTTTTCCCCCACTTAAATGGTATAATCATTCGATAATCTTTAGAGAGGGTATGCGTTATGCCGAAAGTACAGATGTTTTGTCCGCGCTGCCGCCAGCCAATTCTGGCCGAGGTCGAGCAGTTGTTTGACGTTGGACAAGATCCCAGCGCCAAACAACGCTTTATTTCCGGTAACTTTAACCTGGCGAACTGCCAAAATTGCGGCTATCAGGGGCCACTCAGTACCCCAATTGTTTATCACGACCCGGATAAAGAGCTGCTGTTGACCTATTTCCCGCCGGAACTGGGGCTGCCGGTCAATGAACAGGAGCGGTTGATCGGCCCGTTGATCACGCAGGCCGTCAACAAGCTGCCGCCGGAGAAACGCAAAGCCTACCTGCTGCGCCCTCAGACGATGTTCACGCTCCAATCCATGATTGACAAGGTGCTGGAAGGGGAAGGGATTACGCGCGAGATGATGGAAGCCTCGCAGGCGCGCCTGAACCTGCTACAGCGCCTGATCCGCGCGACCACCGCCGAAGCACGCGCCGAAATCGTTAAGCAAGAAGAGAAGCTGATCGACGAGCAGTTCTTTGAAATCCTGTCGCGCTTGATTGAAGCATCCCTCTCTGCCGGAGACCAAAATTCAGCGCGCGCCCTGGCCGGCTTGCAGCAAGAGATCCTCCCGCAAACGGCCCTGGGCCGCCGCATCACCGAGCAAAACAACGAGGTGCAGGCCGCCATTCAAAAGCTGCAAGAAGCCTCGCAGAAGGGCCTGACGCGCGAAGGTCTCTTAGACATTTTCCTGGAAACCCCCAACGATACCCAACTGGCGACGATGGTGAGCATGGCCCGCACCGGGCTGGATTACGAATTCTTCACCATCCTGAGCGACCGCATCGAAAAGGCCCAGGGCGAAGAAAAGCAAAAACTGATTGACATGCGCGAGCGTCTGCTGAAGCTGACCCAAGAGATTGACAACCGCGTTCAGGCGCAGATGGCCGTCTCGCGCCAGTTGCTCGAAGAACTTCTCAAGGCGGAAGACATTGAGAAAGCCACCTCGGAAGTACTGCCTGAATTGGATGACTTCTTTGCCGAGGCACTGCGCGCTGAGCTGGATCAGGCCCGCCAGAAAGGCGACCACGACCGCCTGGAGAAACTCCGCAAAATCGTGAGCGTGCTGCAGCAGGCTTCAGCCCCGCCCGCTGAGATCGCCCTGGCCGAAGAACTGATGGGCGCCGAAGATGAAGCCGGCCGCCGGACCATTCTGCAGGAACATGCCGAAGAAATCACCCCAGAATTCTTACAAATCCTCAGCCAGTTAGTCGCTCAACTGGAACAGCAGCAGCAGCCTGAGATGGCCCAGCGCCTGCAAGAAGTCTACCGCTCGGCGCTGCGTTTCTCCATGCAGGCCAACCTGAAGAAATAGGCAGATCGCGTCTCTCTTTTTCTGTAGATTGAGGGATAAGTCCCTCAATCTACAGAAAAAGATGGGTTATTCTTCTGGATTGTCCAGGCGCAGGCCGTGGCCGCGCACGGTGACAATAAAGGTGTGAGTAGGGTCTACCATTGCCAGCCGGTCGCGCAGGCGGCGCACCAGAGCGTCAAACGCCTGTTCTGAGACCCCCACCGCTTCATCTTCCCCCCAAACCAGGTCCACCAATTCCTGACGCTCAACCACCTCGCCGCGCTGTTCATAGAGGGCTTGCAGCAGGCGGAATTGTGGAACCGACAGCGGCGGAAGCACTTCCTTCTGGTTCACCCAAACCCGGCGTGAGCGCGGGTCTAAAGTCAACCGCCCTTTGGTTTCGGTTTTTTCCGGCAGGGCTTCATACTCCAGCGGCATAGTCGCATCTGAGCTGAGGAACACAAAATACTGCACCAGCGCAATCTGCACCAGGTCGCCGTCCGAGAGCAGCACCGGCTCTTCCAGGCGCGTGCCATTACAGAACGTGCCGTTCTTACTCCCCAAATCTTCCAGCATCACCCCATCGTCAGAGCGTGAAAAGCGGGCATGGAAGCGCGAAACCTGGCGATCCGCAATAACGATATCGCAAGAAGGCTCGCGGCCTACCACAAGGTCATGTTCCAGTATCCAGCGCTGCCCATTCAGGGGTCCGGTTTGTGCAATTAAGACAGGTAGATCAGCCCCTGCGCGTTGCTCCATCCACGCCTCCCGTGGTTTGATGGGGTCTGGCAGGGTTGAAACCACATCCCGATCACAACCACGCCAATTCCGAAAGAGATCAAAGTTCGTTGCTCAGTTCAGGTATAATATAGCAGAAATTTAAGGTTTTGGTAAGCCTGGCAGAAGAGTGGTTTTCTGGAATAAACGCCGCCGGTAAAATCAGACACTTCGCCAGGCGCCGAGGGAAGTCGCGCCATGCCGGTCCCGCTCAAAGCTGGAGAAGTCCTGCGTGGTCGGTACAAGATTCGCCGGATCATCGGCCAGGGGGGAATGGGAAGCATTTATCTCGCCGATGATCTTCGCCTCGAAGGGCGCCTATGCGCACTGAAAGAGGTCGAACATGACCGGTCTCTACCGGCCGACCTGCTGCGAGAAGCTCGCGAACAATTTCAACGCGAAGCGGTGGTTTTGGCGCGCCTGGATCACCCCAACCTGCCCAAAGTCTCTGACTTCTTCTCAATCGGCAGCCGCGATTACCTGGTGATGGACTACATCCCCGGTAAAGATCTGCGCACCCTGATGATCGAAGCCCGCCATGCCGGAAAATTTTTGGAAGAGAGCGATGTGCTGAACTGGAGCAGTCAGTTGGCCGACGCCCTCACCTATCTGCATATCCAAGACCCGCCCATCTTACACCGCGACATTAAACCTTCTAACCTTAAGCTGACCCCCAACGGCCTGGTCAAACTGGTGGATTTTGGGCTGGTCAAACTGCTGGCTCCCGGCGAAGTGACCATCACCATTCTGCAAGGACAGGGAACGGCCCTGTATACTCCGCTGGAACAGTACGGGGGCGACAGCGGCCATACCGATGCGCGCACCGATATCTACGCCTTTGGCGCTACGCTGTATCACCTGCTCACCAACCAGCCTCCCGCCGATGCCCGCGAGCGCTTCCTCGACCCCGACCGGCTGATCCCGCCCCGCCAGATTAACCCAGACATCAGCACACGCACCGAAAAAGCCATCCTATGGGCGATGGCACTGCACCCCGCCGACCGGCCTCAATCGGTCGAGATCTTCCGCGAAAGCCTGCTGGGAAACTACCAGCCTATCATCCGCCCGGCTGCGGCAACCCGGCAGGCTCAATCGCTGGCCCGGTATCTTCAACGCGACCCAGAGCGGATTTTATTATGGGTGGCGGCGGGACTGGGGATCATCAGTCTGTTAGCGACTTTCGTGCGCTAGACCTGTCATTTCGCAAACGGTTCAGACTCGTCCAGAGAGAGAACAGCAATTGTGTTCAATCATCGGGTTTGAGTTTTGGGCCGGTGATGGTCCGCCGGTCATCGGGACTGCGCTCTGCGGGCGTTAACAGTTTCCAGGCCAGGCCCGCCAACAGCCCCACGCTGACCCCCAGCAGAGTCACCAGCACCACGCCCCTCGTCCCGGCACTGCGCAGCAGGTTCTCACTGCCGGGCAGTTCCAGCGCCAGGTAATTATAGGCCAGCAGGCCGCCGATCAGACCCAAGAGACCCCAGCGCAGGCCCCAGCGGGTGATCGCCCGCCGTATCCCCAACCACGAAATGCCTGCCGAGACTCCCAGGGCCAGGATCACCGTCAGGAACCAATCGGTCCCCCTCACGGCCACATCGGGCAGCGGCGTAGGTGTGGGCGTGGGCGTTTGGGTCGGCGTAGAAGTGGCCGTCACCGTCGGAGAAGGGGTAACGGTGGGCGTGGGCATGGTGGTCGGCTGCACGACAATCGTCGGCACGCTCTCGCCGCTGCGCACATCCAACTGCACAATATCTGACTTTGCCCCCCCGCTGACCGCGTAAATCTCGATCAACCCGGCCTGTTCAATCCGGTACGTGACGCGAGCAATTCCATCCATAGTGACCTGCTCAATCTGCTGCGAAAACCGGCCGGTAGAAGTCACCACATTGATCTGAAACGTCACGCGGGTATTATCTGGCACGGTACGGCCATTGCGATCCACGATGACACCGGTGCGCAGAGGGATGACATCATCCACGCCGTAGGATTGGGTGACCGGGGTGGCGATCTCGGTAGATGGCAGGGTGGGGGTCAGCGTCGTTTCCGGCCTGGCTCCCGCTGTGTCAATAAACAGAGGAATATTCTGGTCAGGGTCTGGAGCGGTGGCGTTTGCCAAAAGGTAGCCCGCGCCCGACACCGACACCGGCAGACCACCGGTAGGGGTTAATTCTTGAAAGAGAACGCGCGCGGCTACATCTACAAACGGGTCGCTCTTACTATAGAGGCCATAATAGGCGGTGATCTGCGAAATGTCGGTCGCATCGAGGTAGTAGGGCGCATCAAAGGCGAATACGACTACGTTTTTACTGCGCAGCAGATCAGGCCGCTCAGAGAGCAAGCGCCGGAATGCCTGAGATTCGGGCCGCTGTGGATCAGGGCGGCCCAACGCCACCACCACCCACTCCGCCATCTGCAGGTCTTCTTTCAGTGAGACGCTTTCCTCTGGCGATGGCGCTGGCTCGACCTCATCCAACATCTTGACGATGTCGCTAAAAGTATAAGAAGACATCTGCGTATGCGAAACCTGGCCGGTGGCGCGCGGGCCATAAAAACGCAGCACAGCGTTTTGCAACGAATCCACCTGAATGGGGGCCTGTCTGGCGCACTGACTGCACTGCGCCAGTTCTTGCACATCTGTCAAGAACACCATGCGGCTGCGCGCGCCGGGCGGCTGGGGCAAGACATTCGGCAGTTCGTCCGCTTCCGGACTGATTAACGTGACCGCCTGGCGGGCTACATCCATCACCACCTGTTGCGCCGCCGCGCTGTTGCCCACCTGGGCCAGCGCCTCTTCAGATGGCAGTACCTGACTGATTTCAAATTCTGGGTACAGGCGGTACTTCATCGCCAGCACCCGCTCCACCGACGCATCCACCCGCCGGGCGAACTCGGGGTCGGTGCGGTATTTTTGCGCAAAGAAGTTCAGGATGCGAACAATGGTCGTATAAGAGTCCGGGTCATCCACCGAAACGAGGTGGTTTAGATACAACAGATCATTGCCAGCGTTGAAACTCTCGCGGACAACCTGCTGGGCCTGTTGCGCATTAAAAACGCCGCCGTTGGCCTCATAGAACCGCCGGATGGCCGGACTGCCCAGATCATCGCTGATTACCAGACCGCCGCTCTGTCGCCAACTTGCCAGTTCGGGCTGCTTTAAAATCATATCCAGCGCGGCGGCATCGGCTGAAACCGGGCGAGTAGAAGCGCGAATATTGCCCTGGAACCCCTGGTAGCGGATGTGCGACACCATCAGGCCATCCACGACGGCGGCGGTCTCTGGCGCTTTGCCGGTGACTGCAAAGAAGGGGGCCAGTTCAACGCTGCGCAGTTCTTCGAGCGGGCTGCGCACCGTGGCAATCTCTTCTTCGGCCAGACGGTCGGCGTTGCCGCGCCCCGGAAAATGGCTGGCGATCACCGCCATGCGGCGGCTACTTCCCTCGTGCAGTCCACTCACGTAAGCCTGGCCCATCTTGCTGACCCAGTAAGGACTGCCCCCAAAGGAACGCACGCCCAAATCGTTGCCGCCCTCAATTTGGGGGGCTGTTAACACATCTAAAGAAGGCCCCAGATACAGGTTAAACCCCAATCCTGCCAGGTCCTGCCCCATGATACGCCCAATCTGACGCGCCAGTTCAGGGTCCCAAGTGGCTCCAATGGACATCAGGCTGGGCAGCGTTGTGACGCCGCTTAACATCTGATTATCGGCAGAAAGGTCGCCTTCCTGCGCAATACCAACCCATAAAGGAATATATTGGGGAGTAAAGGTAACGCCCGTCGCCGTACTGGCTATGCCATTTTGGGTCGCGTCCCAGCGAATCTGGTGTAGATTGGCAATCAACTGATAAGTATTGGCGCGAATATCGCCTTCAGGCGAAAAATTATCGTTCTCGCGCAGTAAAACCACTCCGCCCACCAACTGCCGGGCGATCAGGTCATACACCGGCGTGTTTTCGCCAGTTTGCGTCCCCTGAAACGTCACCAGGAACAACTGACCGACCCGTTCTTCAACGGTCAGCTTGGCGAGCAAATTTTTCGCCTTCATCAGCGCGGGATCTTCCTGGCGGGCCTGGCCTGCTGAACCGGCCAGCGGCCCCATCACCAACAGGATCACCAGGACCCAGGTGCTTAACAGTCGAAACTGCACCCTCATGGTTACTCGGCCTGTTCTGGGAACATTAACAGCTTCACCTTCCATTCAGGACCTGCCTTGCCGGGCAAGGATCGTCCGTAATAATACCATCAATTCACCAATTTATCAGACATTCTCTGCCAATCCGTGAATCGTAGGGACAACATAGGTAAAAGGACAGTCGAGTATATGCCAGCCACGCACTCGACTGCCCTTGCGCCCGTTCTGCCAGAGCCCGAATTATAACTCCACGAAGTAAGACTGCGCGGCCCGATCCAGCAGTTCGCGGGTCATAGCCGGCTCAATGCTCAGGTAGCGGGCTACGTCAATGATCTGGTCGCACAGGTCACGCGGATGCGAAGCGCGTACCTTGCGGTTGCGCTTGATATACCACTCTTGCAGGAGGTAAGCCAGGCCCTGGTCGCTGTAGACCACGTTTTTGGCCTGGGCCACGCGCCGGAAGATCTCACGGAACTCTTCGTAGGTTGGATCGCCAATTTCGATCTTGTGGCGCAGGCGGCGCAGAAAAGCCTCATCCACCAGGTCTTTGGGTGGAAGGTTGGTAGAAAAGATCACCAACACGTCGAATGGAATTTCAATCTTGCGGCCGGTATGCAGCGCCAGGTAGTCAATGCGGTTCTCTAGCGGCACGATCCAGCGGTTGAGCAGGTCGCGCGGGCGGACCTGCTGGCGGCCAAAGTCATCAATCAATAAGATGCCGCCGTTGGCTTTTACCTGGAAGGGAGCTTCATAAAACTTAAGGGTATCATCAAACACCAGATCCAGGCCGGCCAGGGTTAGCTCACCGCCCGTCACAATAAAAGGCCGGCGGATGCGCACCCAACGCGGGTCGCGCCTGGCTCCGGTGCGCAGAGAACCGGTTCCCACCGCCGTGGCTTCCTGGTCGGGAGCCAACTGGTGGTTGACCGTGTCGTACATCTTAATGACCTGCCCATCCACGTAAATGCTGTAGGGGATGTAAATATTCTGCCCCATAATCATGTTGCCGATGGCGCGGGCAATGCTGGTTTTCCCATTGCCGGGCGGGCCGTAAAGAAAGATTGATGTTCCCGAATTAACAGCCGGCCCCAGCGTCTGAAAGGTTTTTTCAGACAGCACCAGGTTCGCCAAAACCTGGCGCATCTGGCGGTTGGTGATCGTCATGCGGCTGCGCGCCTGGCGCTTGACCGATTCATTATAGACTTTCACCGGCACAGGCGCCGGCCCGGCATACTGACTGCGCTCCAGCGCCTCGCGCGCGCGCGCAATCCCCGCGCCGGTAATGGCATACAGGTAAGCCCCCTCGCCCAGGCCCATTTGCGAAGAGCGCACCTCGATCAGCTTTTCTTTCTTGAGCGAATCCATGATCTGATCCACTACGCCAGAGAAAGGCAGGGCGACCTCTTCAGCTACCTTATAGCCGGTCATGTACCCCTGGAAGTACATAATTTTCAACACCAGATCTTGCAGCCACAAGAAGGACAGGCCGGTATCCTCAATTGACATAATCGGCGGTGGGACAAAAGCCGTGCTGGCCGGTTGAGCCTGAACAGCGGCTGGATCGCGCAGGGTAGATGAACCAGGTAAACTGCCAGATGGGCGGGCAGGAGCATTCGCCATATTCTTCCTCCGTGTGGAGAGGTCAATCTGAAAAGAATCGTTTTTAAATTATAGCATGGTACGCTGAATGACTAATTCAGTGCGCTTCGCCGCGGATCGGCGGCTCGCCAATCTCTAAAGGAGCAGACCCCGCCGGGCGCAAATCGAGGACTTTTAACTGCAAGCTTTCTTCTCCATTGTAATAGTTTATCTCAAACTGGTACATCAGGTCCACGCTGGGGGGCATATGGTTGGCCCACTCCCCCTGACGAAAGGCAATGGCCGAGAAAACGACATCTCCGGCCGATACGGAGAATTTTAGATGAGACTTGTCGCTTCCGACCTGTCTGTAACTGTGGACTTTTAACCCACGCGAGACAAACACTGGCTCGGGGTTACCTTGCCCGGTGGGCTGAAGCTGTTCCAGGTATTTCATCAAGGAATCAATATACTTCCTATGGATTTTTGACGCATCCAGTTCCTTATCGGCGCGGATGACCGGGCGAAGCTCACGGGTTCCTAGTTCGCGCGCGGCAATCTGCCCCAGGCGCTCGCGCAGTTCGTCTAAATGTTCGGTGCGCAGGGTCAGCCCGGCGGCCATAGAGTGGCCGCCATGCCGCACCAGCAGATCTTTGCACTCATCTAGCGCACGCGTAATGTGGAACTCTGGGATACTACGGCAGGAAGCCCGCGCATACTCCCCCTCGATCTTGCCCACTACAGCGGGCCGGTAGTAACGCTCTGTCAGACGCGCCGCCGCCAGCCCTAAAATGCCTTCACTGAAATCTTCTTGAAAGGCAAACAAAATGGCTTCCTCACCTTCCCTTAAAGCAATCGCTTCAGCGCGCTCCTGCATGTCGCGCATCACCTCCTGCCGCCGGATGTTATGATTATCTAACACCTGCGCCAGCCTTCCAGCAGTGGCAGAATCCTTTGCCAGCAGTAGCTCCAGCGCCGACATGGCACTGTCCATCCGCCCGGCGGCATTCAGGCGCGGCCCCAACCCAAAGCCAATGTCGAAGGTAGAAAGCTTGGGCAGGTTCAGCCGGGCGGCCCCGGCCAGCGCTGCCAGCCCTGGCCGGCGGCCCTGGCGCAGACGTTCGATCCCGCGCCGCACCAACATGCGGTTCTCGCCCAAGAGCGAAGCCACGTCCGCCACCGTTCCTACCGCCACCAGGTCCAGCCAATCGGCGGCCTCCAACCCGCTGGACGGAAAGCGCGCCAGCAAGGCCTGGGCAATCTTATACGCCAGCCCAACCCCGGCCAGGTTGCGATCGGGGTAAGTTTCGCCTTCCTGCCTGGGGCAGACAATGGCAAATGCATCTGGCAGGGATTGAAGGGGATGGTGGTGGTCGCTGATAATCAGGTCCATCCCTAACTGCCTGGCCCGTTCGGCTTCTTCAAACGAGCGGATGCCGCAGTCAACCGTCAGCACCAGCCGCGCGCCCTCCTTCGCCAGCAGTTCGACCGCCTCCAGGTTCAGGCCGTAGCCCTCATCGAAGCGGCTGGGGATATACGGCCTGACGTTGGCCCCCAGCGCCTCCAGCACCTGAACCATCAGAGCGGTGGCGGTTACGCCGTCGGCGTCGTAGTCGCCGTAGACTACGATCTTCTCGCCGTGCTCCACCGCCCACGCCAGCCGGTCAACGGTTGCCGCCATGCCCAACATGAGCGCGGGGTCATCGCACTCCACCTGCCCCTGGAGATAGCGTTCCGCCTCCGCCAGGGTAAGAATTCCCCGGTTATAGAGCAGTTGGCGAAAAAACGGCGGGTAAAGGGCCGCCAGTTCCCGATCCACTTCCTCCGGGAGCGCCGGAGCCACTTCCCAGCGTTTGCTGTGGTGAAACGGCATGGCAAAGGATCTCCTATTCGAAATACAGGCGAGGCACGCGGGCCTGCAAGCCGCAAACGACCTCGTAGTTATTGGTCCCCCACGCCTGGGCAATCTCTTCGGCGGTGATGGCGGCCTCTCCCTGACGGCCCAACAGCACCACTTCATCGCCGGGTTTGGCGTCTGGCACTTCATCCAATTGAAGCATACATTGATCCATGCACACCCCGCCGACCACCGGCACGCGCCGGCCCCCCACCAGCGCAAAGTTGCCCAACCGCCGGCGGAAACCATCGGCGTAGCCCACCGGAATCACCCCAATGCGCTCGCGCTTTTGGGTGATGTAACGGTAGTTATACCCCACCCCATGGCGAGCCGGAAGTTCTTTCACCGAGGCCAGACGGGCTTTCCAGCTCAGGGCCGGGCGAAAGCCTTCTGGCAAAGGGGCTTCGGGGGCCGGATGCAGGCCGTAAATGGCAATGCCAGGGCGCACCATGTCGTAATAAGCGCGCGGAAAGTACAGGGCAGCGGCCGAGTTGGCGGCATGTACCAGAGGCGGGCGCAGGCCCACCGCTTGCAGGCTCGCCAGGACCGCATCAAAGGCGTCAATCTGGCGGTCGGTCTGATTTAACTCTGGCTCATCGGCGCGGGCAAAATGAGTGAAAATCCCCTGCACCGTCAGGCCGGGCGTCGAGGCCAGCAGACTGACAAACGCCACAGCGTCCGCCGCAAACATGCCTAAGCGGCCCATGCCGGTATCAATCTTAACGTGGACCCGCAGAGTGTGGCCGGCCTGGCGCGCCTGAGCGGCCAGCGCCAAAGCCTGGTCGGGGTGAAAGGCCGCCAGACTGACCCGATTGGCCGCCGCTTCTGCCGCGCGTTCCGGCGCGCAGTACCCCAGCACCAAAATTGGCAGGTCCAGCCCACCCGCGCGCAGCCAGAGGGCCTCTTCCAGCCGCGCCACGCCCAACCAGGCTGCCCCAGCCGCCGCCGCCGCCCGCCCCACCTCAACCAATCCATGACCGTAGCCGTTGGCCTTAATCACCGCCAGCACCGGCCGCCCGCTGATGGCCTGAATCCGGCGAATATTATTTTGAATCGCGCTTAGATCAATTTCTAACCACGTGGAGTAAGCTCCATTGAGCATGAACCAAGTATAAACGGAGAAGCAGAGGCGGGCAAGAGGATGAAACAGGTTCTGCGCTCACCGTCAGTTTGAGATCCCTTCGAAAAAAGGGTATAATCCGCCCTTAAGATGAGTGCAGAAAACCAGAAAACACCCTTCTCATTTTCGTTGATCGCCCGCCAGGGGAACGCCCGGGCGGGTGTTTTTCGTACTCCCCACGGCGAGATTCTCACGCCCGTTTTCGCTCCGGTAGGAACCCAGGCCACCGTTAAAGCAGTGACGCCCGCCCAACTGGAAGAAGTGGGAGCCAGCCTGGTGCTGGCGAACACCTACCACCTCTACCTGCGTCCCGGCGCAGACCTGGTGGCCGAGATGGGCGGCCTGCATGAGTTTATGCGCTGGCCGCATCCCATTCTGACCGATTCCGGCGGGTTTCAAGTCTTTTCGCTGGCCGGTATGCGCAAAATTGACGAAGACGGCGTTACCTTCAAAAGCCATATTGACGGCTCAACCCACCGCTTTACCCCGGAAAAATCTGTTGAAATCCAGGAGGAAATGCTGGGGGCCGACATTATCATGGCTTTTGACGAATGCGCCCCCCCTTACGACCGCGCCTACAGCGAGCGCGCCATGCTGCGCACCCACGCCTGGGCAGAGCGCTGTCTGGCCGCCAAAACCCGGCCCGATCAGGCCCTCTTTGGCATCGTTCAGGGCGGAGTGTTCCCAGACCTGCGCGAGCGATCCGCCGAGAAGATTGCTTCACTGGGTTTTCCCGGTCACGCCATTGGCGGGCTGTCGGTCGGCGAGACCAAACCCGAAATGAACGCCATGATCGAAATCGTCAACGCCGTACTGCCCGAAGACAAGCCCCGCTACCTGATGGGCGTCGGCTCGCCGGAAGATTTAATCAACGGCATCCTGCGCGGGGTTGATATTTTCGACTGCGTCCTGCCCACCCGGCTGGCCCGTCACCAGGCCGCTATGACGCGCACCGGGCGCATTAACCTGCTGAATGCGGCCTACAGCCGCGACGCCCGCCCGATTGATGAGCAGTGCGACTGCTACACCTGCCGCCAGTTCACCCGCGCCTACCTGCGCCACTTGATCATCGCCAAAGAAATGCTGGCCGCTACTCTGATTTCCATCCACAACCTCTTTACCCTGCTCCAGTTGATGCGCGACGCCCGTCAGGCCATTCTGGATGGTACTTTCGACCGGTTCGCCGCCGCGTTCCTCGAAAGCTACCAGGCGCAAGGCCAGATATAAGGCTCGCGCCGCGCCAGGCAGACGCCCGTACTCACCACGCTCCATAAGGAGAGACCATATTATGTCACTCATCGAAGCGATCATCCTCGGTATTGTCCAGGGACTGACCGAATTCCTCCCCATCTCCAGCTCGGCTCACCTGGTCATCGTCCCCTTTGTGTTCGGATGGCAGGTTCCACCAGAGCAGGCTTTTGTATTCGGCGTACTGGTGCAGATTGGCACATTGGTAGCGGTCATGGTATATTTCTGGCAAGATCTGAAGGGCATCCTGATGGCCTGTGTGCGCGGACTGCTGCAGGGCCGGCCCTTTGCCGGGGAACAGGCGCGCCTGGGGTGGTATCTTATCCTGGCGACTATTCCGGCAGGTCTTTTTGGACTGCTGGTCAAGGACCAGGTGGAAGCGGCGTTCAGCGACGCGCGCGCCGCGGTCCTCTTCCTGGTGGTCACTGCTGGGCTGCTGCTGGCCGCAGAGCGCATTGGGCGGCGTGATCGCCCATTACAGCAGATGAACTGGCTGGATGCCCTGTGGATGGGCATAGCTCAGGCGGCTGCGATCTTCCCCGGTATTTCGCGCTCCGGCGCGAGTATTGCGGGGGGACTGGCGCGCCACTTAGACCGCACTTCTGCGGCGCGCTTCTCGTTTCTCATGTCTGTTCCCGTCATGCTGGCCGCCGGACTGCTGGCTGCGCTGGACCTGTTGGAAACGCCCAACCTGGCTCAATTCCTGCCGGTGTTGGCCGCCGGGTTTGTGACGGCGGCCGTGGTGGGGTATCTGGCGATCCGCTGGCTGTTGGCGTACCTGACGCGGCATTCGCTGGCGGTCTTTGCCTATTACTGCCTGGCGTTGGCAGGAGTAGTGCTGATTATGTCTTATGCGCGGTAGAAAGCTCGCATGCGGGCTGTTGGTCCTGGCGCTCTGCGGCTGTCTGCCATCCGTCACTCCCACGCCCCTGCCCAGCCCGGTCATTTTAGAAGTGCAGGCCAGCGCCGCTCTGCTGGACCTTAAAAACGATTTTTACGAATGCGCCCGCCGTGAAAACCTGGCGCTCATCGTAGACGAAGCGGCGGACGGCGAAAACGTCCGCCTGTTACTGCGTTGGGGACCGCCGCCCGGCTGGAACGGGTACGCGTCGGTGCTGGGAGAAGATGAACTGGCATTGGTGGCGCACCCTGCCAACCCCATCGAGCGGCTTTCGCTGGCGAGCGTGCGCGATCTCTTCACGGGCAAACTGCACGCCTGGCCCAGCACCGGAGCGGACGAGACCGAAGTTCACATGTGGGGTTACCCGGCAGGCACAGACATCCGCCAGGCGTATGAGGAGCGCGTGCTGGAAGAGCCTCAGCCCGAAGGCAGTTTTTACGTAGCCCCCGGCCCGGCGGAACTGCGCGAGGGCGTGGGAGCCGATCCATCTGCGCTGGGTTTCTTGCCGCGCCGTTGGGTCAATGCTCAGGTGAAGGTCCTGCCCATTGACGATCTCGACCCGGCGCGGTTACGACTGCCGGTTCTGGCGCTCAGCCCGGCCCAACCCACCGAACCGGCTGCCGGATGGTTGTTATGCGTGCAAGAGCAATCCTTTTTGACTGGGGGCCAAACCAGGGAGGAGTCGAATGGCAATTAAACTCATCCTGCGCAAAAAAGAAACTGAGCTTGAAGAAAAAGCGATTCAGGTCAAACATGCGCTTCAGCGCCTGGAGCTTTCGCCCGAAGCCTACCTGCTGGTGCGCGATGGTGAACTGCTCAACGAAAATGATGTCTTGCGCGACGGCGATGTGGTGAAAATTGTGCCGGTCATCTCTGGAGGGACGACATGAATATCAGCCAGACCAGCATGAAGTGCAATAAGTGCGATCAGCGCGCCGTCCTGCGCATGAAGCATCACCGCCTGGCCTTATGTAAAGATCACTTCATCGCATGGTTCACCGACCAGACCGAGCGCGCCATTCAGAAATACCACATGTTCCGGCGCGACCAGCGCATTTTGGTGGCCGTCTCTGGCGGCAAAGATTCGCTGGCCCTTTGGGATGTCCTCCACCGGCTGGGATACGAGGCCGATGGGCTGTACATTAACCTGGGAATCACCGGAGAAGAGGGGTATTCAGACGAATCCGAACGCTACGCCGTGACCTTTGCCGAACAGCGCGGGCTAAAGCTGCACATTGTCAACGTCCAAGAGACCTACGGCGCTTCAATCCCGGCGCTGGCGGGGCGCACGCGGCGCGGACGCGAAAAGCCCTGCGGCGTGTGCGGCCTGGCAAAGCGCCATATTATGAACCGGATTGCGCGTGAAGGCTTTGGTTTTGCGGCGGGCGAGGGTCTCGCCGGGCAGGCCGGCGACGGCGGCGAAACGCTGGCCGAGGAAGATTTCGCGCGGCGGGCCGGGTACGAAGTCTTGGCAACGGCCCATAATTTGGATGACGAAGTAGCTGTACTGATGGGCAATCTGATGAACTGGCACATAGACCTGCTGGCGCGTCAGTCGCCGGTGCTGGCGGCGGCGCCCGGCTTCGCCCGCAAGGTAAAGCCCTTCTGCCGCTTTTATGAACGCGAGACAGCCGCCTACTCGCTGCTGCGCGGCATTGCATACATTGAAGAAGAATGCCCCTTTGCAGTCGGCAGCAAGCAGTTGTATTATAAAGATATGCTCAACAAGATCGAAGAAGATCAGCCAGGCACAAAGCTGGCATTTTACGTAGGGTTTCTCAAAGCCAGAGAAAGCGGAGCATTCCTCCCTTTGCCCCAGCGAGAAGAACCCTGGGAAGAAGCAGAAGAAACCGCCGCCAGCGGCCCGCAGTTGCACCCCTGCCCAGGGTGTGGTCAGCCTACTTCCAATGTGGGGTTATGCGCTTTCTGTCGTACAATAGGGGCAGTGAAGATGACAAAACCATAAACTGCCCATTGACGACCCGAACATTTGTACTATAATTGAACTACACCAACTCGCATAGATTTTGGTTACAGATCATCTTTAAGGTGGACGAAAGTCAGGAGAACATGAAACATGGCGCGTAAATCAGCACAACCCCAACAGACCATTCCGGCCGCACCTCCGCCCATGGATGACGCCCGCCGGGCCATCCTGGATAAAGCGTTGGGCGATATTGTCAAGCGGTACGGGGAGGGTTCCATCATGCGCATGGGCGAAGCCCAGCACATGGTTGTGGAGGCCATCCCAACCGGGTCTCTCTCCCTCGATCTGGCGTTGGGGGTTGGAGGCATCCCGCGCGGCAGAGTGATCGAAATCTACGGCCCTGAATCTTCAGGCAAGACGACCATTTGCCAGCACATTGTCGCGGAAGCGCAGCGCATGGGCGGCATGGCCGCTTATATTGATATGGAACATGCGCTCGATCCGCGCTACGCGGCCAACTGCGGCGTAGACATTGATAATTTACTCATCTCACAGCCCGATACAGGTGAACAGGCCCTCGAAATCGCTGAAACGCTCGTGCGCTCCGGCGCAGTAGATGTAGTGGTCGTTGACTCGGTCGCCGCTCTGGTGCCGCGCGCTGAAATCGAGGGCGATATGGGCGATGCCAGCATGGGGATGCAGGCGCGCCTGATGTCGCAGGCCCTGCGCAAGCTTTCCGGCGCAATTAACCAAACCAAAACCGCCGTGATCTTTACCAACCAACTGCGTCAGAAAATCGGCGTGATGTTCGGCAACCCCGAAACCACCCCTGGCGGCCTGGCGCTCAAGTTTTACGCCTCGGTGCGCATGGACGTGCGCCGCGTACAGACCATCAAGGTCGGCCCCGAAATGGTCGGCAACCGCGTGCGCGTGCGCGTGATTAAAAACAAAGTTGCCCCACCCTTCCGCACTGCCGAGTTTGACATTATGTATAACGAAGGCATCTCGAAAGTGGGCGATATTATTGATCTGGCAACCCAACTCGAAATCGTCACCAAGCGCGGGGCCTTCTTCTCTTACGGCGATATTCGCCTGGGCCAGGGCCGCGAGAACGCCAAAGAATTTCTGCGCCAGAACCCCGAAATCTGCGGTGAAATCGAACAGACCGTGCGCCAGCGCGCCCTCAGCGGTGAAGTTCCTCTGCCTCTTGGGGGCGGCGGGGATGATGGCGGCGGCGACGACGAATAAATAAATCGGATGTAAAATGAGTGCGGTGCACTGCACCCATTCTACAGGCTCAGAAGGAGGACCGGTGAACCGAAGCGCCCTGACAGGCCGCCTTGCGCTGGTCCTTTTTCTTGTTTTAAGCCTGACCGGCTGTTCCACTCTGCTACGCAGTGGGCAGGGCAGCGCCACTCCCTTTCTCCCGCCCACCCCGGCCTCGTATCTGCCCCCTACTTCCACCCCCGCGCCCACTCCGGCAGGGCCATCCCTGCCGACCCAAACCGCCGCCTGCCGTGATAACCTCACCTTCCTGGCCGATGTCACCATTCCAGATGGCACGGTCGTCGAACCAGAATCCACCCTGGATAAACGTTGGGAAGTAGAAAACAGCGGCAACTGCAACTGGAACGAACACTACCGCATCCGTCTGGTGGCCGGGCCAGACCTGGGCGCACAGCCCGAACAGGCCCTGTATCCGGCGCGCAGCGGCACGCGCGCCGTGATCCGCATCGTGTTCAAAGCGCCCGCCGAGCCAGGCTCGTACCGCAGCGCCTGGCAGGCCGTCGCTCCAAACGGCGAGCCTTTCGGCGACCCCTTTTTCATCGTCGTCGAAGTGCAGTAACCCCCTATCAAAAACCTCCATCCGGGGGCCTTTGAAAACGCTGTTTATTTTAGATCGAGGATTTCATAAGCCAGCACCGGGGCGCTCTTGCCTTTGGCCGCAATTGGCTCCACCGGGCGCACCTCCACCTGGTCTGCAACCAGGAGATAGGCCGGCTGGCTGATTAAAATCTGGCCGGCGCTGGCATTTTCCTGGATGCGCTTGGCCGTGTTGACGCTGTCGCCAATGGCGGTGTAATCCAGGCGTCTTTCCGTGCCAATCAGGCCCAAAACGGCCTCGCCCACATGGATGCCCGCGCCAAAGTTAAGGTGCTGGTGCGGCGGCAGGGTATTGTGCAGTTCGTGGATGGCCGCGCGCATTGCCAGGGCCGCTCGCACCGCCCGCAGAGTATGATCGGGCTGCGGGATGGGCGCGTTGAACAGGGCCATGATCGCGTCGCCCATGAATTTATCAATCGTTCCTTCTTCGCTCAGCACCGCCTCCGCCGAAACCTTCAGATAGCAGTTCAAAATACTCACCAGTTCTTCTGGCGAAAGCGCCTCGCTGAAATGCGTGAAGCCGCGAATATCCGCAAACAGCGTAGTGATCTCCGTGCGCTTGCCGCCCAACTGCAAGCTGTTAGGGTTCAACTGGTTGATCACCGCCGGAGAAACCATGCGCTCGAACAGGCGGCGTTGAGCTTCCAGCTTCTTCTTCTCAGTCAGGTCTTCCATCACAATCGCGACGCCCTGCGTGTTTTGCTGTACGTCTTTCAGCGGTGAAAGGTTAAGCCGCAGGTCGAGCGGGCCGCGGTCGGCAAAATCCGAGGTGACTTCCAGGCCGGTCACGACGGCATTTTCGTTTAAAACGCCGTTCAGGTGCGGTTTCAGGGTTGAAGAGAGGCTGGCCATCACCGCGCTGAGGGGTTGGCCGATTAACTCCCCAGTTACCCGCCCCAAAATATTCTCCGCCGCCCGGTTGCACAGCACAATCCGCTCTTCAATATCGGTAGTGACAACCCCGCTGGCAATGGAGAAGAACACGTTGTCCATCAGGTTCTTTAACTCAGTCACTTCGGCCAGGGTTTGGCGTACCGAAGCAAACAGGCGAGCGTTATCAATGGCGATGGCCGCCTGGTTGGCAAATGCCGCCAACGAGTCCAGATGCCGCTGGGTGAACAGGCCGCTTTTAATGCGGTTATCGGTGTAAATTACCCCGATCACCTCATTTTTTAGCTTTAACGGAGCGCACAGAATCGAGCGCAGGTTATAAGCCACCACGCTCTGCTGTCCGCCAAATCGAGGGTCTTCTTGGGCATTGGTAGTGAGTACCGGCTGGCCTTCATTGGCCACGCGGTTGATGACCGTCCGGCTGATGGCAAATTCAGAAGGGTCCAGCGACTCCTGTTCCCAATTGCGCGCCACGCGGATTGCCATATCTCCATCACCGTCGCGCAGCATTAAGAAGCCGCGTTCTGCCCCGGTTAGCTGGATGATCGTGTCCATAACGATCTGCAAAACCAGGTCCAGTTCCAGGGTAGAATTCATCGCCTGAGACACTTCAGCCATCCCTACCAGGCTGCGCCACTCCCCCTCCAGGTTGACAGCCTGTTTGCGCAGTCTGCCCAGGCTTTCGTAAAGGCGGTTTAACTGCTCATAGACGCGGGGCGGAGCACTGCCAGGACGCTGGCTCAGGATCGTCTGAATCTCTTCTACCAGAGCAGACACCTCTCGAAATTGAGCATCCATTGCCTGAGAGGCCGAAGCGTGCTGATTTTTCAACATAACGCCCTCGCAACCTTATGTCTGAAACTGCACGCCCTAAGAGAGCCTATGCTCCCCGCAAGACGCGCGGATGAATCAAAAGCGGTGTCAATATTATATATTAAGCCGGTTCCAGGCCTGCCAGGCGCAAAACCCAATTCTTCAAGCCAGTACTGCGTAACTCATCCACGGCCTGGCGGGCACGCAACAGGTTGGCCGGGTAGGGGCTGTACAGCGAGCGCTGGTATTCTTCGAGCAAGGCCACTGCGCTCTCTTTCAGGCCTGGGACGATGCTGACCAGCAAAGCTACCTGCTCCGCCGGGGTCTGCGCCGGGTCGGCCATCTGGCCCCAAATGCGCAACATGATACCCACATTAGCGAACAGGTTCTCCATAGGCGTGCGCAGTGACTGGCGCGACCACAACCGCAGCCAGCCCGGAGTCCGCCAGCCGCGCTCATCTAAAGTGCGCTCCATCCAGGCCGGCAGTGGTAGAGATGAAACCCGGCGGCGGCGGCGCTCCAGATACACCAATACTGCGGCCACTACCACGCTCACCACCATTACGACCATCCAGGGAGCGATAAAGAACCCGCCCGGAAGCGTGCCGCCGTTATTCTGCTGGGCGCGCAGGAAATCCTCATAGGGATTTTCACTGCCAGGCGGTGGGTAAAGATTATCGTCCATCTCACGCCCGCCGCGCGGGTCGAGGGCCTCTGCATTGTCCTCGCCATCAGTATCACCAGACGGGAAAGCCACCATCGGCTGTGACACCGTCGGCTCAAAAGGCACCCACCCCACATTGGGGAAGTACACTTCAGGCCAGGCATGGCTGTCTTTGCCGATCACGGTATACAGGCCCTGTTCAGGGTCCCAGGTCCCCTGGGCGTACCCCGCCGACAGGCGCGCCGGAATGCCCAGCGAGCGCAGCATCACCACTTCGGCTGAAGCATAATAATTGCAGAAGCCCGAGCGCAGGTCAAATAAGAACCACTCCAGCGGATCGCGGTTGCGCGGCGGTTGGGGGATGGATTCAGAATACGTGATTGTGCGCCGCAGGTATTGGGTGATCGCCAGGGCTTTATCGTAATTGGTCTCTTCACTGCCGGCAATCTGTTGGGCCAGTTCGGCAATACGCGGCGAGAAGTTTTCGGGCAACTGCAAATAGCGTTCCTTCACCCATTCGGGGTACTCGCTGCTGGCCTCGCGCATGGCTTTGGTGGAAGGCTGCGGCACCAGGGCCGTCACGCGGTATTCTTCGCCGGCACGCAGGGGCGGGTCCATAATCAGCGCATTGAAGTCCACCTCGCCATTTTCGTTCTTATCCAAAACAGCCTGGACTTCGCGGTTGATCTTGACCGGCTCAGCCGGGTAGTAGAGGGTTTGCAAGAGAGAAATGCGCGAGGAGAAAGTGAAATCGAAGTTTTTGCGCATTTCCCAGTCAGGATAATTAAGGAAGTCAACCGCCGGCCCCATCTGCTGCGTGCCTGCAATGGATGTGACCCACTGGCCGTTCCCTACGTAGGTATCATACGTGCGGGCCGTCCAGTAAATGCGGCCATAGACGCGCTCTTTTTCGTAAGGGCGCACCGTAAAGACCACTTCGTTTCCCAGGGGGCCGCCGGTTCCCAGGAACATATTATTGCCATACCCTTCCACTACCATCGGGCTGGGGCTTTTCAACGAGTTTGTAGCCTTGTTGATCCGGTCGCGGAAGGCCTGCCACTCGCGCGAAATGCGCTCTTGGGCCGGGTTATCGCTGGCGAAGATGTTAAAAACGCGCGGGGCATTCCAGGCCACCAGGGCCAATACCAGTGCCGAAACCAGCGCGCCCCGGCCCAGGTCATACCCCACTTCCAGTTCCACCGTGCCGCCCCGTTGTTCCCACTCGCGCCGCGAGCGGACAAAATACAGCCGCCCCAACAGCAGCAGGCAGAAGATCAGGTAAAACAGGCTGTACGTGCCGCCCGTCACCTTGATATAACGGTACAGCTCTACCGTATATTCGATCACCAGCACCATAACGCCCAAAGACAACAGCGGCAGCCAGGGGTTGGCCCGCCGCACCAGCCCATAGGCCGAAAGCAGACTTGCCAGCCAATACAGCGCCACCATCGTCGCCAGAAACAGGATAGGATCTTTCACCGGCTGGTTTTTTAAGAAATCGGCCACTGCCCAATAGAGGCGGGCATACAGCAGGTTGAGCCGGAAAAGCCATTCGCCCTTGGGCATCATCACCACCAACTGCCAGGGAACGGCAATGAGCGTATACATCAGCCCGACGAAAAAGGCCGTCCGCCCACGCCAGATGGTCTTGCCCAGGAAAATACCCAAGATCGCCCCC
This sequence comes from Anaerolineaceae bacterium, assembly GCA_034434155.1. GTDB lineage: Bacteria > Chloroflexota > Anaerolineae > Anaerolineales > Anaerolineaceae > DSYU01. The sequence continues at coordinate 10,307 of DAOUAC010000142.1, read as the reverse complement.
AAGATCACGACGATCTCAAGCCGGCCAAGGTGATCGGTCCAACCGGTCACGTGCAGGCGGATCGCGGCACTCAACAGAGCGCACACCAACAAAACGACCGCGGGAATGTCCCACCATCTTTGGGTTTTTGTATTCATAAGCTGAGTGTACAATAGAATCCACTGCCTCGTCAACCTTTGCGGATCAACTCTGTCCTGTAGGACAGCCTATATTCATTTATCGGAGCGATCAACATGGATGGCCTTCACGAAATTGAAATCTGGGTAAATCTCTTCTTGCAATCGCTGGGGCTGTGGCTGGTAACGCCCATGCAGGCCCTTTCGATGCTGGGACAGGAAGAGTTTTACCTGCTGTTAATGCCTACCCTGTACTGGTGCTTCGACAGCGCCATGGGGGTGCGGGTGGCCCTGATGCTTCTGCTCAGCAATGCCGTCAGCGGCGCGGCGAAAATTGCCTTTCACACGCCTCGGCCTTACTGGTTGGGCGCTGGGGTGCAGGGGTTGGCCGCTGAAACCTCGTTTGGCCTGCCGTCGTCCCATGCCTCAAACGGCGTAGCGGTATGGGGCATGTTGGCGACGGGCGTCAAATCCAGGGCGGCGCGGGGTGTCCTGGTGGCTCTCATTGTTCTCATTGGCCTCTCGCGCGTTTACCTGGGCATGCATTTCGTGAGTGACGTGCTGGTGGGCTGGTTGTTGGGGGGCGCGCTGTTGTGGGGGTATTTAAAAGTGGAAGCGCCCCTGTTAAAGTGGATCCAAACCCTCAGTTTAGGGCACAAGATACTGGCAGCCCTGCTTTCGGCCCTGGCTCTGGCCGGCCTGATTCTCCTCAGCGCGGCTGCCAGCGCCCGTTGGGAAATGCCCACTACCTGGGCGCGTAATGCTCTGGCGGCGGTCCCCGACAACGTGATTGACCCTTTTAATGTAGACCTGGCTTTCACCGTTGCCGGAACCTGGTTTGGGATGCTGGCCGGCGTGGCCTGGTGGCATCACCAACACGGCGCATTCTGGAACGCCTCCGGCGCCCCCCTTCAGCGGGTGCTGCGCTATGCTGTCGGCGCGGTTGGCGTGCTGGCCCTGTGGTACCTGCTGGGCAAAGTATTCCCGCGCGAGGCCGATGTGTTAAGTTTCAGCCTGCGCTTCTTACGCTACACCCTCATCGGGTTATGGGTATCTGCCGCCGCCCCGCTGTTGTTCCAGCGCCTGGGCCTGGCTCCCACACCACAACACCCGGCCCAAGACGCATCCGCTGTAATTTAATCGCGTCCACATTGGAAAAAATCGTTCAAATGCTCTATAATAATTACAATCGTAAGATTTGTCTCAGGAGGGAAGAACCTATGACGAGGGTAGCAAATTTGTTTCTAGGCGCGATCCTGGGCGGGCTGGTTGGAAGCGCCATTGCCCTGCTTCTCGCGCCGATGTCTGGGGATGAACTCCGCACTGAGGTTAAGAGCTACACGCGCCACATCAAAGAAGAAGTGGAAAAGGCCGCTAACGCGCGCCGGATGGAACTGGAGCGCGAACTGGCGAACCTGCGCGGAGAAGTCGTTACAGAGTAATCCTCTTAACGCCATATACCAAAAGGCCGGGCTGGCAATTTCTCTGGTGAGAAAGAAGCGGCCCGGCCTTTCTTTTTGCTTTTTACTTGTTTTACGGTGACACCCTGAAGCGGTAAGTTGCCTCCTGGTTGGTAAAGCGCGTGATACCGCTGACCACCAACACGGCTTCCTGGTTCCCCAGATCTAATTGAATTGTGGCCCTTTGAGATTCGTCCAGTTCGAGGTACTGCACGCTGGTTTCGCGCCCCTGGAGGATGAGCGAAACCCGGTAGTACTGGGGCAGATCATTCTCAATCCGCACAAACCCCTGCCCTTCCCAACCGCCGTCGTCTTCTTCAAAGCTGGTCAGGTAATCAATCTCAGGGATGGCGATATTGTCCAGCATAAAGCCCTCGCCGTTGACAGCCGCATCGGTCACGTATTCAAAGCGAATCTGCACCTGCTTGCCGGCGAACGGCGAAAGATCAACGGTTTCCTCGATCCAGCCGCCGCTAAAGGCATTGTAACCCCAGCCGTAGCTGTTCCCCACCGGGTCTCGGTCTGTGCCAGAGGGGGTGGTTAAGATTTCCCACTGCTTGCCGTCTTCCGAAACTTCGAGGTACACGTAGTCATAATCTTCTTCCAGATCATACCAGGTGTAGTAGATGAGGGTCAGGGGGCCGCTGACGCCGGTGAAATCAAAGGTGCGGGTCAACGTCATATTAGAGGTGTCGCCCTTGTTCGACCAGAAGGCATACCGGCCCTCGTAAGGGCCGACCGGCAGCACGCCAACTTCAGTAGCCCCTTCAAATTCGAGGGTATAGCTCCCAGAGCAGTCAATCTTGATGTAATCCACGCCGTACTGGCGCACGGTGCGGCTCTCCCAATCCGAGGGGCAGCGGTCCAACACTTCGGTATCGCCCGCCTGCGGAGCCGAGCGATAGCGTTGATACGCATAACGGCCATCGCCAACACTCTCATCGTTCAGATAAGAGGTAATGGCCCAATCGGCAAAAACATCGTCGGCTGTTATGGCCTCGCCGGTAACCGCATCGGCGATGTTCAGCTCTTGCAGCACCGCGTCAACGCTTTCCATGCTGTTTTCGGCGTGCGCCACCACAGCCTGAGTTGCCTCTTCGCCGAAACGGTCCAGGAAATAGGTCCAAAACAAGAAAGCCATGCCATAATGGGGGCCGCTGCCTTCATTCGGTGAAGGCCAATAGGTCAGTTGAATATCGGGCTGGCTGATATAGAGGTAATCGAACCCCCCAACGTCGTAGTCATTGAGCAGTTCCGCCAGCACCGAAAAGCCCTCATTGATCCAGGATGTTTCGTTGCGGTCGCGGTACCAGTGGATCATGTGCTGAAACTCGTGAGCCATGACCGAGTAGGTAAATTCTTCGCCCAGGTTAATATTGTCGGCGTTCAGGTAAAACATCTCATGGGCGTTAGAATACTCGTTCACCTCAGGATGCAGTTCATCGTTCTGTGAGTAATACCCCGCGATGCTGTTGCCTAATCCACCCGCAAACAACACGTAGAGATGCGGGTCATTATCAACCCCCGGCGTCCATTCGCTGCCGAAGAATTCGCGGTCGGTTGGGTAGATTTCGGTTTCAAAGGTTTCGCACAGGCGCTTCAGGTCGTCCTGATCATAATCCACCCCATCTTCGATGAAGAAATAGAGGTGATCGGTCACATAGCGCAGAGTGGCTTCTATCTGAAACTGTTCGCGCGTGTCTACATTGAGGGCCCAAAAAGTTTCAGCAGCGCCCACTTTCAGCGGTTCAGCCGGGCCTTCGACCGTCTCCGGGATATCGGTTTTTCCCTCCAGGCGAAAAGCCAGGTCGTGCGGGTCATTCTCTGGCACAATGACCGCCTCTAACCGCTGCAAATTTTCAACCGCGCCCTCATCGGCTGGCTCCTGAGCCTCAATAGGGCGCAGAGTGGGGGTGGCTGTCGGCGGCCGGCGCGTAGGGACGCGCGAGTCGCCAGGCTCAATTGTGGCTTCAAGCTCCCATTCAACGGTGGGGTACACCCGTGATCCAGTGTCCTGGATCATAAAGAAAGACAGCCCCCCTGCGACAACACAGGCCACAGTAAGACACAGGCACAAGACCAGCACGCATCCGCCGATAATGATGGCCCACTTTGCTTCGTCACTCACCTTTCACCTCCACATTTCCACCCTTTTATCCGTTGGCAAACAGCGGGCCACCTCGCAGGCGGCCGTCACCAGCCCAGTTGAGATCCAAAAATAGGGCAGCGCAAAAGTATCTACGCTAAACCCCTCAGCCAGCAAACCCACCAGCACAAAAGCCCCGCCCAACCCCAAAGTATACAGCAGGCCATCGCGGTGAGACCACAGGAAGCGCGCCGACTGCCATATCAGGTACCACCAACCAGCAAAGAAAGCAAAACCCACAATGCCCGTCTCAGCTAACAGCCGCACCCACAGGCTTTTAATGTTGGGCAGCGTCATCCACTCATACATAGCGCGGCGCACTTCAGTTAAATTCCAGCTAAAGGCCCCTAACTTCTGCGGGAAGTAGTAGCCCGCGTTGCCCAGCCCCACCCCCAACAGCGGATGATCGTTAAAGATCGCGTAACCGGCCTCCCAGAACACCACGCGCTCGGCAAACACAAGTTGGTTGGCGTAATAGACAATCCCCTGAGTGCGCAGGGCTTGCAGGTCAAAAATGCGCGCCATGCGCCGGTCGTAACGGCTGAAGATATACGCCACGCCGATCAACACGGCCAGATAAAGCAGCGCCATGCCTACAGTCATCGCCAGGCGCAGGCGTCTGCGTCCCCGGTGGCCCTTCAACAGCCGCGCCTCCGCCCAACTCACCACATTCAGACCCAACAGCACGGCCAGCAGCGCGCCCATCAGCAAAAAGGCCAGCACTCCCACCCGCGAAACCGTCAACGCTAACACTCCCAGGCCGCCAGCCAGCAGCAGATTCTCAAACGAAATTTTCCACAGGCGGAAGCGGTGAACCGTGGTTCCGCGCACTGTGGCGGCCAGCCAAAAGGGCAGGTAGGTCATATTCAACTGATGCGCCAGCCAGGAAGGCTCGAAGGCCAGGCCGGTGATCCGCTCTGGAAACAGGATGCTGGAAGACAACCAGGATTGGATCGTGTGCATCCAGGCCGGGTAATAATGGTGGGCGTGCCAGTAATAGCCCTGCACCAGGGACCAGACCACCATTACAAACCCGCCCCAATTGAGCCAGCGCAGCGAAAACGCCAGGTCGGCGCGGCTGCGCGGCCACGCGGCCGCCACCAGGTAAAACGCAATGCCCAGCACCAGCGTCACCACGGCCTCGGCGTTGGTGCGCCATTGGGGAACCTCGCGGAAAATAGGAACGGGAGAGAAATACGCCAGCAGGGTGGCCGCCAGGGCCACCACCACCAACCCCATCAACGGCAGGGATTGAGGCGGCAGCGTTCCCCGCCGTAAAAGATACGGGAGAAACCAAACCACCATCAAAACGGCCAACACCAGCCCCGAAGCCGGGGCCACCATGGTAGAGCCGATCAGGTATGCTGAGAGCGGGAAACTGGTCAGCGGCAGGGCCGCCAACAGCACCGCCCAGATGGTCCGCACCACCCGGCGATTCCTCTCTCTAACCACCCCTTAGCCTCCCCATCAGCCGTCCGGCCAGGCCGGTTTCGATGAACACCACTGCCAGCAGAAAGCCCGAAGCGCCGCCCGCCAGTACCATCTGCCCCAGCCCCAGCAAAACCGGGCGGTCAGGCCGCGCGGCCTTTTCCGTCCAACTGATCCCCAGGCTGGGAAGCACGCCCCGGCTCGCCAGTTTGGCCGCGGCCAGCGCCTGACCGGTGGCGTTCAATTCTTGCTGAAGGGCCGGCAGGTTCTGCGCACTGCATTCCTGCATCACCGGTTCGATCAGGGCAGTGCGCTTCAGGCAGTCCTCCAACGATTCCAGGTAACGCTGCAAACCCTGGGCCTTCACGCCTTCCTGATACACCTGCCGCAGTACCCGGTCAACCTCTTCGCCCCACACGGTTGCCAGCAGCGCGGCGGTATCGGGATTGGTGTGGCGCACGCGCACGTACCAGGTCTGCGCCTGGCGCTCGCGGGTAGAAATCTTCCGCAGTTCCTGGGGGTCAATCTGCACCCCCTGCGCCTGCGCCCGCTCTGCGACTTTTTCGAGGATATCGCTGGCGTACATCAGATCGCCCACGGCCCCGCTGGTGAAATCCTGCTCGTATTGGGTCATCTCGCCCATATTGGTCAGGTCATAGCTGACGGTAAAGCCAAAGCGGGCCTCATAGAGCGGGGGCTGCACATGGTAGATACCCCACCCGGCCAGTCCGCCCACAATCACCAAGACGATGACCAGCCAGCCATAGCGGAGCGCGCGTTCCAGAACTTCCAGCGGAACCCAACCATCCGCGCGGGCGGCAGGGATGGAATCTTCGTTGGATGTGAAAGACATAGAGGCTATTATATCGCAACAACCGCGCGGTAGACCGGCCAGGTCAGGCGGGCGGTGCGCTCCCAGGTAAAGGCGCGCGCACGCTCTATGCCCAATGCGCCCCGGCGCGCCCGCTCGGCCGGGTCGCTCAACAGCCGTTCCAGCGCCCCGGCCAAAGCGTCTTCGTCCTGCGGGTCTACCAACACTCCGGCTTCGCCAGCGATTTCGGGCAGTGACGACACCCGTGAGGTGATCACCGGAGCGCCGCACGCCATGGCCTCCAGCACCGGCAGGCCAAAGCCTTCGTACAGGCTGGGATACACAAACACATCCGCCAGGCTGTAGATGGCCGGCAAGTCAGCGCCTTCTACGTAGCCGGTAAAGCACACCTGCTCCTTCAGTCCCAGGCTTTCGACCAGTTGAAAGACCTGCTCGTACATCCACCCCTGCCGCCCCACCAGCGTCAGGCGGTGATGGGGGAACTGCGCGCTGATGCGCCGGAAGGCACGCAGCAGGGCGGGCAGGTTCTTGCGCGGTTCCAGCAGGCCGACGTTTAACACAAACCGCTCTGGCAGGCGGTACTTCTGGCGCACAGCCTCCAGCCGGGCCGGGTCGCGCACGGGCACGAAGCCCTCCGTCGCCCCCAGCGGCGTGGTGGTAATGCGCTCAGGGGCCAGCCCCAACAGGCGGATGCTGTCTTGCCGGGTCGATTCCGACACCGCCAGCAGTGCCGCCGCGCGCCGCGCGCTGAAGCGGATCATATTTTGGAAAAAGATGCGCTTGGGCAGGGTATGCAGATGCGGGAAGAGGAAAAAGGTCATATCGTGAAAGGTCACGACCACCGGGCAGGGCGCGAGCACCGGCAGAGTATAGTGGAGCGAATGCAGCAGGTCCAGCCCCAGCCGGCGAGCCAGCGCGGGCAGTCCTAACTGCTCCCAGGCCAGGCGGCGCGGCGCGCTGCGGTCGGGCAGCGCCACCAGATGAACGCGCTCAGACGGCGCAACGCCCAAGAGCGGCAGCCGCCCGGCCTGCGCCAGGATGAACAGTTCCACGTCCGGCTGGTCAGCGGCCTGCCCGGCCAGCGCGCGCGTAAAATGGATAATATAGTTGCCTGCCCCCACAGGCTGTGAGGGCAGGGCAGTGGCATCAATGCCGATACGCATACGTGAACTTTAGATTACTGGACAACTTTAACCGGCGCCTCGCTGCACGTGATGTTCGACCAGGCCGGAGCTGTATTGATGTCGTCCCACGCCTCAGCGCAGATGTAATAGGTTCCAGCCGGAACCCCGGCGGTGTCCCACAACTTACCAGCGGGGGTAGTGGAAGCCGGCCCATAAGAGACTGACGGCAGGTAAATGTGCTTCATCCCTGGAACGGGGGTGGGGCCGGGGCCAGGCTCCACCACGTTCGCCAGGTGCTGTTTGGGAGCGCCGACCGGGTCCGTCGTATAGTACAGGGTATACCGGGCATTGTTGTTGGTGTGGTTCAGCGTAACACCCACCGGGAAGACCTGCCCAGCCCTTACCTCATCCGTTTTGGTCAGCTTGATCCAATCAATTTCCTGGTGGAAATTATGCCCAGAAATATTTTCATTGGGATCAAAGCGAAATTCTGAGGCCGTGCCAGACTCAAGCCAGGTGTCCATATTTGCCGGACAGTTCCCTACCTGCGAGACCGATGCGCCGCCCCTGGCATCCCACAGGTCAACGGTATAAGTATTCCACCCCACATCATAGGCGACGGCGTTGCTCACCAGGTAACAGCCGTTACTGCCCCAAATCCAGCGGATCATCATCCCCAGGCCGTATTCCTGCCAGTTCTTGCCCGGTTCATTCTCGCCCAGCATGTGGAAGGTGAGGTAGCGGTATTCATGGGTGTTCACAGCCGCCGGCGAGCGCAAGAAAATCTTCGGGTCGCTGACATCCCCACCCCGGCATTCCGCCGGCTGAGCCGCAAACGTGGGCGTGTCGAGGATCAGCTTGCCGTTGCTGAACTGCGCGGCGGCGCAGTCCACCCGATCAACATCCGTTGACCCATCCATATCCCACTCCACGCCGCCGACGGCCTGGTAAGAAACCCCCGATGTAAAGCTGGGCTTGCTGAACTTCGCCACCGGCGCGCGGCTGACCGTTACCGTGCTTACTGGAGCCGTACAACAAGAGTCTTTGGCAGTGCTGACGAAAAGATCATAAGTTCCCGGCTCCATGCCCTGCATGTCGAGGTTCGTGCTGGTCGTGTTCAGGTCGGCGGCCACGCGGATATAATGACTGGTCCCCTGGCGCTTGGCCCACAGCGAGTAGACACTGCCCGCCCCGGCAGATGACCAGGAAAGCGCGACGGTCGAAGGGGAGCAGTCGGTCAGACGCACCCAGTCAATGGCAAAGGGGATATTGCTCTGGTTGGTCGGGTCAATGCGCAGACCCTGCCAATTGGCGCGGTTCATCCACGGAACGTTAAAGGTACCAGAAGCGCTGGCTAGATTCACCTTAAATAACTTCCAATAATGGACCGGCTGATCGAAATTGAGGTCATAGATCACCTGCGCGTGCCGCCCCCACTGATTGCCGGTCAGAGATGCGTCTGCAAACCAATAGACCTTAAACTGGTCTGGCCCATATTGAGAAGTGCCAGCCCTCGATTCGACTCGCATGGCCAGGTAGAGACATTGGTATTTGGCAGTATTTATTGGGAACCGCTCGCCGACTTTTCCAGAAGCCAGCGTGTCGTGATGCCGGGGGAAGAGGACGTAAAAACCTTCTCCGCCCATCCCATCTACCGCTGTGGCCGAGAAAATGCCGTTGCTTACGTTGATGTTGGTCAAATAATTGAACTGACCGTCGCTGTTGATGTTCTGAGAAACGTCCGAATATTGGTTCATATCCCAGGCGTCATTCAGCACGACGGAGGCAAAATCATGCCCTTCCGGGATTACCTCATCTACCAGCAACTTGCTTCCCCCTGCGCTTACTGTCATCTTGCCGCTCAGCACCAGGCTAACGAGTACGGCCATGACCAAAGCCAATCGCCATAACCTTGCGACTACGCTGCTTTTCATATAATCGCTCCATTTCTTAAATGAGGCACTTCAAGTTTTCGAACAGCAGATGGCTTGCTCGAAAATTATATCATAGATGTTAATTGGCCATTTTAGGGCATCTATGATCTTACGAACGCTCATGCCAAAACCCGGTATAATACCCCCTATCTTATCCGCCCTCCCGATGAGGATCACTCCTTTGTCTGTGCAGAAATTTCACCTTCGCTTTGCCAGCCTGTTTTGCCTGCGGTGGTGGCTGCCGGCCGCCATCCTGCTCACCTGCCTGGTTGTGTATCTCTTTTTCTTACCCGGTCATCACTTTTCGATTGACGGCGTGGTGATGTTCCAGTACGCCAAGACGCTGTTGTTCAAACATTCTTTCATTATGGATCCGCCCTTGTTGTGGGGGAGCGAATTTCGCACCAGCAAGTGGCCCATTGGGCTAACGCTCCTCTACATGCCGGTGCTGGCACTGCTCAGAGCCACTTTTTTTCGGGAGTCCAGTGAAATCACGGAGATTCCTTACGATCCGGCCAATCTTTTTAACCCGGCTTTGCTCGATAACCGGCCTTATCTATACAGTTCATGGGTTAATCCAACCCTTACGGCGCTGACGGCGGTGCTGGTGTATGCGCTCGCTCTCGAAATCGGACTTTCACAGCGTAAGGCCGTTCTCGCCGCCCTCATTTTTGGGCTGGCGTCACCAGCGGCTGTCTATGCGCGGTTCGATTACGCCCAGCCCCTGGCGAGCCTGCTGGTGATTGGCGCGGTTGTGCTATTGCTCCGCGCGCGCCGCCGCTGGTCGCCGGGCACACTGGCCGCCGCTGGTATTGTCCTGGGTTTTGGCGTGTTAGCGCGGCCAGAGATTATTGTCATCCCTGCATTCCCCATGGCCCTGTTGGTCCTATGGCCTGCGTCGTCCGCAGGGCCCCAACCCGGCCTCTGGGGCCGCCTTAAGCCCGTGATGGCCTTCTCCCTTCCGCTCGCCGTGTTCCTGGGAATCAACCAGTGGATCAACTACTCGCGCTTTGGCAGTTTTTTATCGGTTGGATACCAGCCAGGCAGCGAATTCAACCTCTCGCCGCTCCACATACTGCCGGCCCTGGCCGGCAACCTCATCAGCCCAGGCCGGGGAATTCTGCTCTTCTTCCCTCTCAGCCTGCTGGCACTGCCCGGCCTATGGAAAATCTGGAAACAAGACCGCTGGTTAGGCGTACTGCTGGCCGCCGTGACGCTGGGGTTTTTGATCTTCTATTCCACCTGGAAAGACTGGGGGGGGGGCATC
>DAOUAC010000141.1:0-96158 GCA_034434155.1 Anaerolineaceae bacterium | reverse complement strand
AGACGGCGCGAAAATAGCTGATTGGATTATCCTGCTGTACGCTTCTCCGGCCAACCGCTTCTCGATCACGGGGGTGGTCGAGGCAATGGGTGAAGAGCAGTGGACGGTCAACGGCCAGACGATTTTGATTGGGGAGCGTACCGAGTGGGATGAGAAAACGCAGGTGGGCGACCTGGTGCGGGTCGAAGGCGTGATTCTGGAAGACGGCCAGCTTCAGGCCGCGTCCATCACGCGGGTTAGCCCGCCCGAAGGGATGCCGTTCAGCTTTATGGGCGTCCTTGAGGAGCGCGGCGAGAACACCTGGGTCATTTCGGGAATAACGATTCTGGTGGATGAAGGTGCTCATGTGGAAGACGGCCTGGCCGCCGGCATGGTGGTGCGCGTCAGCGGCTGGATTCGGGAAGATGGCCGCTGGCAGGCCGCCCGGATTGTCCGCGCCGCCGACAGCAGCCGAGGTTTTGCTTTTACCGGAGTGCTGGAGCAGATTGACCCCTGGGTGGCCGCGGGAATCGCCTTTGAGGTGCGCGATTGGACGCTGGTGGATGAAGGCCTGAAAGTGGGGATGCTCGTGCGCGTGGAAGGCGAGATCACCCCGGAGGGCGTCTGGGTGGCGGGTAAAGTCGAGCGGATTGGCCCGGAAGACCTGCCCACCCTCATCCTGGTGGGCACGGTGATCAGCGTTGACCCCTGGGTGATCAGCGGCATTCCTCTGGTCGTCACCGATGCAACGCGGATTATCGGCCAGATTAGCCCTGGGACGCTGGTGCGCGTGCATATTCAGTTAGCCCCTGATGGAACCTGGCAGGTGCTCAGCATCCAGGCGCTGGAGCGGGTAGGTTGGTTCCCCGGATGCATGGATATTGTCGCGACCATTACCGGCGTCAGCGGCAACCAGATTCAGATGTTAAACTGGCCGGCCCTGACCCTGGCCGAAGGCGCGCAGGTGGAAGGAGACCTGACCCCTCACAGCGTGGTGCGCTTGCGGCTGTGCTTTACTACGGCCAGGATCATCGAAGTCCGCTATATCATCATCCTCATCCCCGGCGAGGTAGAGATTGAGATTCCGGAGGACGATGGGGCGCGCGTGACCATCTGCCATAAACCGGGCAAGAAAGGCGGCGGCAAAACCATGACGATCAGCCGCGCCGCGCTCGGCGGCCATTTAGGGCATGGCGATTACGTAGGGGCCTGCCGCTAGGGAGGCTCTCATTCGTAGCGAATGGCCTCGCCCATTCCGGCGGGTGGGCGGTTTACCGGCGGCTCGGCGCCAGAGTGGACGGCGTACAGCCGCCGGTGGGTGGCCTGCATGGCCGCGACCAGTTGCGGGTAAGGCCGGTCGGTGATATCCACCAGACCGATGTTGTAATTTTCGCCGTCCATCCGCCCGGTGTTAGGCTGGTCCCACCACTGAAACCAGTGCGTGCCGATCAGAGCGGGATGGGCGGCGGCGTTTTCTACATAATAACGGTAAGCCGCCCCGGTCTCTTCCTGGTTGAGCGTCTGGCACAGGCCCGCGTCCATGCCGCGGCCCGGCGTGCCGAAGTGGAACTCGCCGATGAGCATGGGCCGCCCGGTGAGGGCATAGATGCGGTCTAAAAGGCGCGCCGAGGGGACGTAATCGTAGATGTTGTGGCTGTACACGTCAAAGATGCGGGCCATGCGGATGACGGCTTCGGGGGCGGTGCCGCCGAAGCGGATGCCCAGGTTAAGGTGGTTGGGGTCGTGCCGGCGGATGGCGGCGCACACCAGGGCGAGAAACTTCTCAAAGGTCTGAAAGACAAATTCCCGGCGGCGCTGGGGGGTGTCTTCTTCGGCCAGGAAGGTTTTCAGGGCGCGCTGGAGGGGAGTGGGCGGCCCGGCCAGGATGGTTTCGGCGGTCAGCGCTTCGCGCTCCGGCCAGGCGGGTTCGTTCGCGACGAAATAGCCCAACAGCCAGGGGTCATTTTTGCGAGCGGCGCACTGCTCCGCGGCGGCGCGGTCAATCCGTTCTGCGTAGCCATCGGCGTAAATGTCGGGCAGGCCCATGACCCCTTCTTCGATTCCCCATCCGTGCATGGTGACGACGTAGGGCTTGCGCGGGGCCTCTCCAAAACGCGGATCGGACCAGTTGCCGATGGTATTCAGCCCCCAGGCTTCCATCCGCCGGATGGCATAATCCATCCATTGGGCCTGCCAATCCTCGCCGAAGCGCCGCGCCAGGTTCCAGGCGGCAAATGAAGCCTCGGTTGCCCCACTGCGCGAGCGCGAGCAGAACCCGGCGGGCGGGATTTCGGCAAAGATTTCTTCGCGCCCGGTGATGGGCGTGCTGTTGCGCGGGGTTACGCAGTCTACGCCAGCGGAAAAGAACAGGTAGCCCTCTGGGTCCACAAACCACCAGCGCCCGTTGATCTGCTCCACGCGGAAGAAGCCAGAACCCTGCACGCGGGCCTGTAAAAAGCCGCCAAAGCGAGCATAGGGAACCGTCTCGGCGGCCAGGGCGGCGTCTTCTTCGGCCCAGGCGGCGCGCAGTTCTTCAAGCGTATGGGCCTTGCCGGGCCAATCTTCCAGCCTCCACTGACCAAAGGCGTCTACCAGCGGCGCGCCGCTGAGGACGGCGTCTCCGGGGTCTTCCACTGCCAGGCGAATGGAGCGCACCTCTAGGGTTGGGCTGCCCACCGGGCGCGGAATGCGAATCGAAATGCTTTCTACCCGGTCCAGCGGCCCCTGGTTGCGGTGAAAGTTAATCATAAAGGTCTTGCGGGGCTTATTCCCCAACGAGGCCAGGTCGTGGCCGCCGCGCTGGGCTTCGCGGAAGTGGCTGAGCGGGATGGAGGCGCGAATCCAGGCTCCCTGGAAGGGGTGAATGCGCACGCTGCGCACTGCGGTGGGGGTTATCAGCGCCAGTTCAAAATACTGCGGCGAAGAGGCTTTTAATTCCATCACCAGGTAGTGATAGTTGCTCCAGTCTGAAGGCAAGGGGGGGTGCAGTTCGCTTAAAGACCAGGTCTGTTCCATAGGTTTTTCCTCGGCAAAAAAATCGGGGGTGTTGGGTTGGGTATCTTGATTCTACCGATATAATAAAATATGAGGTGTTTCCAACCATGAAGATAAGGTAATACTATGCCTGAATCGAACCTTAAACAACGCGTTCTGGTAACCGGGGCCTATGGATTAATCGGGAATCTGGTCTACGCGCGCCTGGCGGCCCAGCCAGAGCGCTACGAGCCTTTCGCCATGGCGCGACAGGCGCGGCCCTCGGCGCGCGCTACGCACCCTGGCTTCGTTCACATCCCGGCTGAGCGGCTGAGGCTGGCCGATCTGACGGATATGGCCGCTGTGCAGCGGGCGGTAGAGGGCGTGGATACCGTGGTACACCTGGCCGCCGATCCAGACGGGCGTTCTGGCTGGGAAAGCATTTTGAACAACAATATTATCGGAACTCAACACGTGTTCGAGGCGGCCCGGCTGGCCGGGGTGAAGCGTATCATTTACGCTTCTTCTAATATGGTGGTGTTTGGTTACTTTAAAGACGAACCCTACCGGCAGTTGAGCTCATGGCCGCCCAGGGCAGGTGCGCCGCCGGTGCAGTATACGCCTATTCACCATACCATGCCTACCCGCCCCACCACTTATTACGCATGCAGTAAGGTTTTTGGCGAAGCCCTGGCATCTATGTACGCAAGCGTGCATGGAATTTCCTGCATTTGCCTGCGGATTGGCTGGGTGGTGGCCGAAGACCGCCCTCCGCACCCCTCGGCACGCACAATTTGGTGCAGTCAGCGTGACTGCGTGCAGATGGTTGAGCGCAGTATTTGGGCGCCGGAAGATTTGCGCTTCGATATTTTCTTTGTACAATCCAATAACGACCAAAACTTTGTTGATATTCAGCACGCGCGTGACGTGCTTGGATATGAGCCGCAAGACCGGGCTGAAGATTACCTGTGAGCTTGCGCGAGAGGGGCTGTTCGCCAAGTTCCGGCGGACAGACGCCGTTGGAACACAATCTTTTTGGAGGCGATTCTTATGGATGAGAAGCAGCAAAAGCAAGAGCAAGAGCGCGCCATTGGGCGGGTTGAAGATGCCGTCAACACTTATTCGCGCCCATCGGATTTGAAAATCACCGATATGCGCGTGGCGGTGGTATGCAGTAATTACGATTACCCTATTATCCGTATTGACACCAACCAGGGCATCTACGGCATCGGCGAGGTGCGCGACGCGGGGCATAAAGAAAACGCCTTGCAGTTTAAGAGCATGCTGCTCGGCCAGAATCCCTGCAATGTGGATTTTATCTTCCACACCATTAAGAATTTTGGCAATTGGGGCCGCGAGGGCGGGGGCGTTTCGGGCATCGAACTGGCCCTGTGGGACCTGGTGGGCAAAGTCTACGGCGTGCCGTGCTATCAGTTCCTGGGCGGCAAATACCGCGATAAGGTTCGCATCTATGCCGATACCCCTGCACCCACCGATACCAGTCCTGAGGGCTATGCCGAGCGGGTGCTGGGCCGCAAACAGCAGGGGTTGACTTTTATTAAGTTCGACCTGGGTCTGCACTGCCTGGAAGGGATTGAAGGGACGACCATCGGCACGCCCACTTTATATGAAAACCGCCGCGGCTGGGGCAAACGCGCTCCCGGAACCGGCCCGGTGGTGAGGATCACCGATAAGGGCATTGCCCGGCTGGCCGAGATCGTGGCGACGGTGCGCGAGAAGGTCGGTTGGGAGACTTCGCTGTGCATTGACCATTTTGGTCACGGCATGATGACGGTGAAGGAAGTGATCAGGCTGGGGAAGGCCTTGGAGCCTTACGGTCTGGCCTGGATGGAAGACCCCGCTCCGTGGTGGGATATTGACGCTCACAAGCAAATTACCGACGCTATCAACGTCCCCACGGCCGCCGGCGAAGAACTGTATCTGTGGGATGGCTTCCGCGAGATGATTGAGAAGCGCGCGGTGGATATCATCCACCCCGACCTGCTGACTTCTGGCGGCATGGCCGAAACCAAGCGCATCGCGGACTACGCCGAGCGTTACGGCATTCCTACGGCGCTGCACTTTGCCGGGTCGCCGATTGCCTTTATGGCGAACCTGCACACGGCGGCGGCGATTTCGAGCTTTGTGGCCCTCGAACATCACGGCCTGGACCTGCCCTTCTGGGAAAACCTGGTGACGGGGCTGCCGAAGGGCTACCTGGAAGGCGGCTACGTGGCCGTGCCTGAAAAGCCCGGCCTGGGCGTGGATCTTAACCTGGAAGGCATCCGCGAGAATTTGCGCTGGCCCGGCCTGTTTGAGCCGACGGACGAATGGAATAACCCCAAACTGGGCTTCTGGCAGCCCGATCGCCGTTGGGATAAATAACGTAGAAAGGAACAGGCAACGATGGCCCGTTTTGACCATCTGAAAGGGGTGTTTGGGCTACTGCCCACCCCCTACCGTGAGGATTTTGAAATCCTGACCTCTGATCTGAAGGCGGCCGCCAATTTTTGCTGTGAAAGCGGGCAACACGGCATCGTCTGGCCGGTGATGGTGGGCGAGTTCTTCCTGCTGGGCGAGGAAGAGCGCATTCGCAACCTCGACGCTGTGCTGGAAGCGGTGAATGGGCGGCTGCCGGTGATCTTTGGCTGTTCGGGGCTGTCGGTGCCGCAGGTGTTGTTATTCGCGCGCGCTGCCGAAAAGGCCGGGCCCGATGCCATCATCGCCATGCCGCCGGCCCGCACCGACGCGGCCATTGCCATGAACATGTTCCGCCGCATGGCCGAGGTGTTCAGCGGTCCGATTGTGGTGCAGAACGCTTCCAGCTACGCGCCGCTCTCCAGCGAGCAGATTGCCCAACTGGTGGATGAAATCCCGCAGATTCAATATATCAAAGAGGAACGCGCGCCGGGGCCGCGGCACATTGCTGAGGTCTACAAGCTGGTGGGCAACCGGGTAAAAACCATTTTCGGCGGGTTTGCCGGGCGGTTCATGCCGGACGAACTGACGCGCGGGGCCAATGGGTGCATGCCGGCCTGTGAGATCGCCGACCTGCTGGCAAAGGTGATGGAATTGTGGTGGGCGGGGGAACAAGAACGCGCCCGCGAACTGCACTGCCGCCTGCTGCCGCTGATTATCCGCGAGACGTACCCCTTTATGCGCTATATGCTCAAGCGCCGGGGGGTGTTTACCTCTACGGTCGAGCGCGCCCTGCCCGGCCCCGACGCGCTGGACGATGGCGACAAGCGAGAGATCACCACCCTGCTGCGCGCCGTGGAAAAAGAGATCACCTGCTATCCGTTTGGGCCAGAGTAATTTAACGGGGGCGTTTACTAAAGTGTGAAGTACTATCCCAACGGGTGCTGCTTCAGCGGCGTCTTTGCTGAAGCAGTACCCGTAACATTGGGCTGACCGTCAGGCCTGGCTTAGGCTTAACTGCTGGCACTGCTGTAGTTACGCAGGCCTACCGACCAGGCGGCGCGCACCACCAGCAGGAGGAGGATGGGGATCAGCACGGCCCAAGCCGCGTAAATGGGGGGCATTTTGTTCAGCAGGAACATGGGCGGGAAATTGGTGATGACAAAGATCGGCAGCACGAATACCCCGATTTGCTTGATCCAGCGGTTGTAAATCTCCATCGGCATGTTGTTAAAATCCCAAAACGAATCGGTGATCTCGGCGATGGCGCTGGTATTCATCCACCAGAACGACAAAATTTGTGGGAGCAGGAACAGGCTGTAGCTGACCAGCGAACTGATGACGATAAAGCCCAGGTAGCCGCCCAGGGTGTAGAACGTGAGCGGAATGCCCAGGCGCGCCCAGGCAATGGCGACCATCACGCCGCCGGCGAGGGCGTCCACGCTGAAGAGGGTGAGGTCGGCCTGGCGCAGTGTTGCCATAAACTGCACCGAGACGGGTTTGGTCAGCAGAAGGTCGAGGTCGCCGTCTTTAATCTTGCCGCGCAGGCCGAAGTTATTAATCATGAACAGACCGGCGTATACGGCTGTGAGCAGTACAAACGTGCCGATAAAGAGCAGGATTTCATCGGGCGACAGGCCGTTGATCTTGACCCCTGAGCGGTAAACCACGACCACGTAAGAGAGCTTGACCAGCAGGTAGCCGCTTTCCATGCACATATTGCCGATGAAGTTAAAGCGGTATTCCATCTGGGCCATCAGACTGTTCTTGAGGAACAGGCGGTAGATGAGCAGGTGCTTTTTAATCTCGCGTAGAACTGCGCGCATGTCAGCCTCCCACCGCCACGTAGCGCCGGCGGCCCACCTTCCATAACAGGTTGGCAATGAGAATAAACGCGCCAATCCAGATCACCTGCACTACCAGCCCCTGCCAGATGTCGGCCGGGGCGATTTTGCCGTTCAGCACGTTGATGGGGTAGTTGACGGTGTATTTGAACGGCAGCAGGTTCATCACCTGTACAAAACGCTCGCCAAATACTTCCAGCGGGAAGATGCCGCCGCTGAGCAGGATCGTGATAATCCGTACCCCTTCGAAGAGGAAGCCAATCTCGACGATCCAGAAGGAAATGGAGCTGAAAGCGTAGAAGATTAAGAAGTTCAGCGTCACCGCGAGGGACAGGGTGATGAGGAAGGCCGCGATCTGAAGCGGCCCCAACGCCACACCCCAAAAGACGCTCAGCAAGATCAGCACGGCTATCAGGATGGACAGGATGATCGTCAGGTTGGGAAGCTTTTGGCCGTAGTAACTGCACAGGCGGTAGGGGAAGTAACCGAGCGGCTGTACCAGGAACTTGCTGAACTTGCCGCTTTTGACATCGTCCATAATCTCGTATTCAAAGCCGGTACGCACGATACGGGTGATCAACCCGGCCAGGAAGGTATAGGCGATCATCTGGCGGTAGGTGTAGCCGTAGACGACCGTCTCGCCGGAAGCCTGGTAGATGGCCGTCCACAGGAAGGTCTGGATCATAATGGGGTAGGCGGCGCTGATGAGGGAGATGAGGAAGTTGGCGCGGTATTCGAGGGCCGTCTGAAAGCCTAACTCAAATGCTTTGCCGTATTTATGGAACCAGGGCAGACTACGCGCGAGCATGGTTTGCCTCGCTCTGGCGGTACAGCAGGGCAATGCCCTCTTCTACTGGAACATCCTCGATGTTAAAATCCACCACCGGCAGGCGGTCGAGGATGGCTTTGGAACATTCTTTGACCTCGGCGCGTGGAATTTCGAGGGTGGCCGAAAAGGGGCCATGTTCTTTGATTTTGCCAAAAAGCGCCAGGTCTGCTGCGCTGACCGGCTCGGAAAGCTGGAGCTTGATGAGCTTGGATTGGGCGAAGACCTCATTAACGCGGTGCAGGTCGCCGTCATATACAAGCTGACCCTGGTTGATAATGATGACGCGCCGGCACAGGTCTTCTACATCCTGCATGTAGTGACTGGTGAGGATGACCGTGGCCTTGTTTTCCTGGTTGTAATACTTGAAGAACTCGCGGATTTTCTTTTGAGAGATGATATCCAGCCCGATGGTCGGCTCATCCAAAAAGACCAGCCGGGGGCGGTGGATGAGGGCGGCGATCAGTTCCATTTTCATGCGCTCGCCTAAAGACAACCGCCGGACCTGTACGTTCAACAGGTCTTTTACGTCCAACAGTTCGGTCAGTTCGGCCAGAGTGGCCTGGTAAGCGCGGTCATCCACCTCATAGATGCACTTATTGAGGTAGAGCGACTCGTTGGCGGGCAGATCCCACCACAGTTGATTTTTCTGCCCCATGACGATAGCGAACTGCATTTTGAAGGCTTTGCGCCGCTCCCAGGGGGTAAAACCTAAGACGGTGGCGCGCCCGCTGGTAGGATGCAGAATGCCGGAGAGCATTTTTAGGGTGGTGGTCTTGCCGGCTCCATTCGGACCCAGAAAGCCAACCATTTCACCGGCCTCAATCTGGAAGGAGATGCCGCGGACGGCTTCTTTGGTCAGCCGCTCGCGGAAAAACAGGTTTCTAAAGGAGTTCTTCAGCCCCAGTTCTTTCTTGTAGTAGTCGAAAGACTTGGAGAGGCGTTCAACGTCAATGACCATGTGGGCGGCTCCGGGGAGAGAGATCCCTCTGGTCCCCGCACTCTGCGTGGGGACCAGAGGGATCAAGGCTGGTTAGTTTAACGCTACAATCACTGCGGCAGAGGCCGCCTCTGGCGTGAGCAGGCAGCCCAGGGGTTGAATTTCCGCCGCGCCGCCGGTGACGGTGGGCAGGGTTTTTACGCCGCGCAGCAGTGCCCGCCAGGGTTTGGAGGTATTCGCCTCAAAACTCAGCCGGTTTCCGGTGCGGCGAACGCGCAGAGACATGCTTTCTGCGCCGGTTACGTCTGGAACGCGGCAGGTGAGGTCGGCCCCATCTTGGAGTTCAAAGACGTGGAACGTCACCCCGTCGGCGTAGTCGTAATCGGGCTTCTGATCGTTAGCCCCTACCGGCAGTACCGTGTTGGGGCGCACCATCAGCGGCAGGCTTAAAAAGCCGTGACGTTCTTTCACCCAACGCCCGCCCTCGACCACTGCGCCGGTGAAGAAGTTGGTCCAGCGCCCGGCGGGGAGGTAGTAGCTGACCCAGCCGTCAGACGAAAAAACCGGCGCGACCAGGAGCGAGTCGCCTAACATGTACTGACGGTCGAGCGTGTCGCAGCCGGGGTCGTCGGGGAATTCCACCAGCATGGCGCGCAGCATGGGCGTTCCCTGGCGGTGAGCTTGCAGGGCGGCGCCGAACAGGTAGGGCATGAGGCGGCACTTGAGTTTGGTGAAGTGGCGCAGTACCTGCACGGCATCTTCGCCAGAAGCGGGGTCTTCGTCGAACAGCCACGGCACGCGGTACGAACTGGAGCCGTGCAGGCGGCTGTGCGATGATAACAGCCCAAAGGCGCACCAGCGTTTGTACACGTCCGCCGAGGCGGTTTGCTCAAAGCCGCCGATGTCATGACTCCAGAAGCCAAAGCCCGACAGGCCCAACGAAAGCCCCCCACGCAGGCTTTCGGCCATCGATTCAAAGGTGGCGGTCGAGTCGCCGCCCCAATGGACGGGGTACTGCTGACCCCCAGCGGTGGCGGAGCGGGCAAATACCGCCGCCTGGCCTTTGCCCAGGCGGGCTTCAAGCAGTTCAAAAACGGCCCGGTTGTACAGCAGGGTGTAATAATTGTGCATCTTGAGCGGGTCCGAGCCGTCGTACCAGACCACATCGGTGGGGATGCGCTCGCCAAAATCGGTCTTGAAGGTATCCACGCCCTGGTCAATGAGAACCGAGAGTTTCTCTTGGAACCAGCGCACAGCCGCCGGGTTGGTAAAATCTACCAAACCCATGCCGGCCTGCCACATATCCCACTGCCAGACGGAACCATCGGGGCGCTTGACCAGGTAGCCCTTCTCCATGCCCTCGTCGAAGAGGGCAGAACGTTGAGCAATGTAGGGGTTGATCCACACGCAGATGCGCAGGCCGCGCTCTTTCAGGCGGGCTAACATGGCGGGCGGGTCGGGGAAGCAGCGGCTGTCCCATTCGAAGTTGCACCAGTGGAACTCTTTCATCCAGAAGCAGTCGAAGTGAAAGACGTGCAGGGGGATATCGCGGTCTGCCATGCCCTGAATAAAGCTGGTGACAGTGGCCTCATCGTAGTTGGTGGTAAAGGAAGTCGTCAGCCATAGCCCAAACGACCAGGCGGGCGGCAGGGCCGGACGCCCGGTGAGGGCTGTGTAGCGTTCGAGGATTTCTTTGGGGCTGGGGCCGTAGATGAGGAAATATTCCAGCTTTTCGCCCGGCACGCTGAACTGCACACGCTCGACCTTCTCAGAGGCTACTTCATAAGAGACCTGCTCGGGGTGGTTTACAAACACTCCGTAGCCCCGGTTGGTGAGGTAAAAGGGGATATTCTTGTAAGCAATCTGGCTGGCCGTGCCGCCGTCTTCGTTCCAGAGGTCCACCACCTGCCCATTTTTGACGAATGCGGTGAAACGCTCGCCCAGGCCGTAGACATACTCACCCACGGCCAGGTTCAACTGCTCGTGAATGAAGCGCCCCTCAGGGGTATCAACAAACCCCATGCCGCGCCAGGTGCTGGCCGTGAGGGGCCTGCCATCACCCAGGTAGTCAATGCGCCAGTCTTTGGCTTTTTCCACGCGCACTGCTAACCTGCCGCTGTGCAGGATGGCGGCCTCGGCGTTATCCTCAATCTTCACCGCGGCCCCTGGCAGGTTCAGGGCAAATTCGGGCGGACGTTTAACGCCGCCTTTGTGGTGATACATCTGTACGCGAATCACGTTTTCGAGCGGCGAAGAAAACCGCACAGTCAGGAGCGGCAGGTTGAGCGTGTCGCCGCGGTGGTTCAGCCGTTTGGTTGGCCCGTAGACGGTGAGACCATCTTGCTCTACGTCAACTTCATGAACGTGGGCCGGAAAGTAGGGCGTTACGCCCTTGCGGAACTGCCAGTAGCCTTCGGTGAATTTCATGGTTTTACTCCCATTCGCCGTTCATCCACGGTGGGTTAATGGTGCGCGCGTTCTGGTTCAGGCCGTCTAAACGCCGCATGTCTTCAGGTGAGAGTGCAAAATCAAACACGTTCGCGTTTTCGATAATCCGCTCGCGCCTGACGGACTTAGGGATCACCACAAAGCCTTTTTCCAGCGCCCAGCGGATCATGATTTGGGCCGGGGTCTTGCCGTAACGCTGTGCCAGGCCAGCAATGACAGGATCACCCCAGCGTTTGCCGCGCGCCAGGGGGCTGTAGCTTTCGACCTGGATTTGATGACGGATACAATAGTCTACCACCATCTGGCGCGTCAGGAAGGGGCTGATTTCGAACTGGTTGACGGCCGGCGTCAATGGGGAGACGGTGCGGGCTTCTTCGATGTGCCGGGGCGTGTAATTGCTGACGCCCACGGCCCGCGCGCGCCCTGATTCGTAGATCTTTACCACATCCTGCCAGGCTTGCAGGCGGGTAGCACGAATGGGCCAGTGGATGAGGTATAAATCTACATAATCCATGCCCAGGCGTTTCAAGCTTTCGTCAAAAGCGCGCAGGGCGTTGGTCTGATCGTTGTTCCACAGTTTGGTGGTGACGAAAATCTCTTCGCGCGGCACGCCGCTCTCACGGATGGCGCGGCCTACGTCCGCTTCGTTGCCGTAGGCGGCGGCAGTGTCTATATGACGGTAGCCGGCCTCTAAGGCCCACAGCACCGCGTTGCGCGTCTCGTCGCCCTGACTGGATTGGAACGTTCCCAATCCCAGCACGGGCATTTCTACGCCATTATTCAGGGTTACGGTTGTACCGATATTCATCGTTTCCATAGGTCCGTTCGCAAGCTCCACAGCTAAGATAAGAATGGATAAAGTTCAAGAGGATGGGCCTGCCCTGATCCATTCTGATTGCCAGTAGAAGGCAGGCCCATTGACGCTACGAAAGCCGGTACACCTGGTAGGCATGGGGCGGCAGGTTTACCTTGAAGGCGGTGCGCCCGTCGCTCTGGCCGCGCCAGTCCAGCACCGGCGAGCCAGATAATGGCTCGCCCGTTAACAGGTTTGTTACCGCCTGCACGCCCGGCGCGGTGATCAACTGCACTTCCACTGCTTCTGGCAGAAAGGATTCGACAATACAGGTGTCATTGTCGTACAGGAAGAGCGCTACCTGAGCGGGGGCATCGAGCATTACCTTCTGCCCGGCGCACAGCGTTTCGCGGATGCGCCGCAGTACGCCTGCCGGCAGAGCGTAGAGGTCGCTGATATTGTCGGGGATTACCAGGATGTAGAGGGTGCTGTTGGCATATCTGGCCGAATGCAGGAGCGGGTAGCCGGTGTACGGCCCCTGGCCCGATATTTCTTCCCAAGAATCGTTGGTCAGGTAGTGAATCTGAGGGAGGAGAATGTCTTTCTCGGCTCTGTACAGCCCAAACCAGCCCACCTGGAACTCACGCACCAGGGCTTTGCGGTCGGTAGTATGCAGTTCGACAATCTCTTCAATGCCTTTGCCGTTCAGGGCCTTCAGCAGTCCAGAGGTGATGATGACGGTTTTGCCGTCTACGAGCTGGCGCTTGATTTTTTCTACGATGCTGGCGTCAAACTTAGCCGCTTCGGTCAGCAGGAGCACGGGGGCATCGGCGGGGAACGCGGGCTGCAGATCCATGGGAATGCCAATCATGCCGAGGTAGCTGTGCAAGAAGTCCTCGCCGCTGGTGGAGTGAGCGGGGCGGTAGCTTTTTAGCCCATAGGGTCTGCCCAACTGGCCCAAGAAGCGGTCTACCTGGTCGAAGGTAAAGCCGGCGGCCAATGCCACGGTGGCATCTTTTGCCAGCGAGCCATCGGGCTGACGGACGCTGCGGGTGGCCTCGTCGAAGTCAAAACTGGCGCCGCTGCCCTGCCAGGGGGCGCGGTCGGCCAGGGTCAGCGGGCGCTGCATCTGACGAAAATCAAACAGGGTGATCTCCGGCGCTTTGGCGAAGAGCGTCAACCAGAGCTGTTCGGCGTAGCGGTCGGCAGTGAACATGCCGCCGGTATCCACCCAACCGCCGCCGTTGCAGCCGGGTTTGATGTTCTCAAAGTAGCGGAAGATCGAATAGCCGTGATAGGGCTGTAGGTGCTGGTTGCCGCGGATGGGGTCGCGGGTTTCAGTGCCGGTATACAGGCGGTCGAAGATTTTGGGTTCTGCCTCCAGGTGAAAGCCTAATCCCTGGAAATGCTCATACCAGTTGGGGTACTTGATTACCAGCTCCACTTTGGGGTTCACGGCGCGGGCCGGCTCAATCACGAGGGAGCGGGCGGCTTCTTCCATCAGTTCCAGGCGGAAGGCCGTCCAGCTTTTTGCGCCTTTGGCGCGTATGCAGGATTCGCACTTGCAGTTGGTGAAGAAGAAATCGTCGAGGATCACCTCATCGAACAGGCGGGCGGTATATTCCACTACCTCTTTCAGTTTGCGGCGGTGTTCGGGGTTGGTGTAGCAGTAGGTCTCGAAGCGGTTGCGCTCGTTGACGGTGATGGTGATGCCGCCCGACGTGCGGATGCCGCGTTCCGCGAAAAACTGTATTGCGCCGCGCACTGTGGCTTCTGGGGCGACGACCATGTCGCGATGGGTTTCCAGGTAAACCTTGTTGACCTTGATGGAACGGCTCATCACGTTGAATTTCTCGCGCAGCCAGTTGAGATCGGCCATCTGCAAGACTTCGTAGACACGGGTGTAAATTGCTACTTCAAAATTCTGGTAATGGGCGGACATGGGATGAGGGTCTCTTTTCTAAAAAAGTTAAAAGCGGGCCGCTACCACGGCCATTCCTGGTTCTGGTAGTCGCGCAGAACCAGGCGGTCTTCGTCAATGGGTTCTCCGCCGCCGGGCAGGCCGGAGAGGAAGTAGTTGAGCGCCGGAACGGCGGCTTCTTCGGGTTCGAGGGTGGCTTCCATATTCTTTTTGCCCGACATGTACGAGCGTACCCAGCCGGGATGGTAAATGCGGAAGGTGTACCCCTGCGGGCGCAGATCGTTGAACAGGATTTTAACGGCCATGTTCAGGGCGCTTTTCGACATGCAGTAGCCGAACCATCCGGTGCGCCTGCACCGCTCCACACTGCCCGCCTCGGAAGAGACAAAGCACAAGCGCTTGATGGCGGATTGATCGGTCAGGGGCAAGAACGCCTCTACCACGCGCAGTGGGCCAAGCGCATTGACATCGTACAGACGGTGCATTTCGGCATAATCTTGCTCTTCGCGGATGGGCCCATTTTTGGGCGAGGTGACGCCAGCATTGTTGACGAGAACATCCACGCAGGGGGCAGTTTCGGCCACGCGCCGGGCGGCGGCGCGCACTGATTCTGTTGAAGCTACATCCAGCGGGACCAGGGTTAACTTTCCCGGATAGCGGGCCGCCAGTTCGCTCAGTTCGGGCCAAGCGGGCATGTACTGACCAGCGTAGACCTGACAGCCGCGTTCCAGCAGGCCGGCGGTCAGAGCCAGCCCCAGGCCGCGGTCGGCCCCGGTGACAAAGGCAATAGGTGCATTCATCGCTGTTCTTCCTTTGCGCCAGCGCACCACTCGATGCTCGCGCGGATGAACGCCTGATAGGCCGGGTCTAACCAGACTTCGAGGTTATGGCCGGGCGTCAGCACGCACACCCGGCCCTGGCCGGCGGCGCGCGTCCAACCGGCGGGCTGTTCGCCGTGCTGTGAAACCGATTTTAAGAACACCTCTACGGTCGGGTCGTCCATCTTCATAAAATAATGCTCATCTTTGCAGGTAAATGCCCGGCCCGCAGCGGCCAATGGGTGGCCTGCGACGGGCGTCACCGTCACTTGGCACTGTTCGGGGTGGCGCTCGAACACGCCGCCGAGAAGGGCGCGCAGGGTGGGCGCATCCTGATATCCGGCCGTGCCAGAGTGGATCACCAGCAGGCCGTTGCCGGAGTGCACGTAATTGACAAAGGCCTGCTCGACCTCCACAGACATCCAGGGGCGTTCATCGTTGGCGGCGACGTTGTTGGATTTGCTCAAGATTACCACCGGGTAAGCGGCCATGCGCTCAGATGACCAATCGGCGGCATTCTCGATCCAATCGAGGTGATAGCCCGCGCCTTCCAAGGGGGTCAGGCCGCCGCGCACCGTTTGGGCGGGATGCCAGCGGTCATCACATAGTACAAGAATGTTCATGGGTGTGCTCCGCTTTAGATTTTGCCCGCCGCCCAGGCGATACCGCGCTGGAGGACGGTTTGAAAATTGGGATTCTGGTAGGCAGTTTTGCCATGTCCCAAAGCCAGGGCGAAGACGCGCGCGTTTTTATAGGTACGCGCCCAGGCAAGGGTTGGCATGCTCTTGGGGTGATGGGTGGTCAGCAGAATGCGGCTGTTGGGGCCAGCGGGCGCAAGCCCGTAGGTTTCATCAACCAGGGTGAAGGGCTGTAAGCCTTGGGTAATGGGGTGGTTGGGGTCGGCGATTTCCACGTAGATGGTTTCGTTGTCTGAATACCCTGGCGAATATTTGAAGGAACGGTCCGGCAGGTCCAAAATCTCATTTAACAGCCCCCAGTTGCGGTAAGCCAGCAGGCCGTGATGTAAGAAAACCAGCCCCTGCGGGCGCTCGCCGAGGGCTTCGAGAACCGCTTTGGCCTGAGCAGTAGGCGGTTCGGCGTGCATATTGTAGAAGACCAGGGCGTCGTACTGCTCGCGCACGCCAGAAAGGTCTGCCGCGAAATTTTCCAGCGTTTGGGGGTAGCAGTCGAGGCCCGGCATGGCGCGGAACAGGCGGGTGAACTCTGGCACTTCAAAATTATGCCCGCCAATGATGACGGCGACCATTAAATCTGAGGCAGAAGGGTTGGTCATGGCATGGCTCCTTGGATCAGAAATTGCAGCCGCACGAGCGGCGGATGACCAGCGTGGTGGGAATGAGAATTTCGCGCGGCGGCGTAGCGGGGTCGGCCAGGTGGGCCAGCAGTAGTTCAACGGCTAACACGCCCTGCCGGAAGATGGCCTGGTTGACGGTGGTGAGGGCGGGCTGTAAGTAGCGGGCGGTGGGGATGTCGTCAAACCCGGCGATGGCGATGTCTTCGGGAACGCGCAGGCCGCGCTCATTGACGGCGGCTAAAGCGCCGATTGCCATCTGATCGTTGGAGGCAAAGACGGCCTCTGGCCGTTCGGGCAGATCAAGCAGGCGGAGCATGGCGCTGTAGCCTCCGGCTTCGTCAAAATCGCCATCCATCACCAGGTCGGCGCGCCAGGGCAGGTTGGCCTCTGCGAGGGCGCGGCGGTACCCGCGCAGGCGCTCATCACTGTGCGAGCGGTCGCGCGGCCCGTTGATATAAGCCACGCGGCGGTAAGCATGGTCACGCACCAGGTGGCGCGTCAATTGATAAGCCCCCGACTCGTTTTCGGGCTGGATGGAGTTGGCGCTCAGACCCGGCAGGGCACTGCCTAACAGGACGAAAGGAAAGCCCCGGCGCAGCAGGGCGCGGAGGTATTCTTCGCTGACACACCCGGCGGAGAGGATCAACCCATCGGCGCGGGCCGAGAGGATCTTCAGCAGAGGGTCGGAGTCACCGGCTTCTTCGTGGTTATACACCAGCAGGTGATAATGGTTCTGGCGCGAAACGCTCTCGGCTCCGCGAATCAGTTCCGAAAAGAACGGGCCGGAGATCTGCGGCAGAACGATGGCCAGCGTTTCGGTGGTGTTCAGGGCCAGCCCGCGAGCCGCGGCGTTGGGCTGGTAGCCCATCTCTTCCATAATTTGGAGGATGCGGGCGCGGGTGGCTTCACTAACGCGCGGGCTGTTATTGAGGGCGCGCGAAACGGTGGCAATGGAAACGCCGGCCTTTTCTGCAATGGTATAAATGGTTGGTCGCATGGGTCTCTGCGTAAGCGCTTACAATTTTCCTGTCTTCATTATAGGTTCTCCCACCTAAATCGGCAAGCTTTTTTAAGCGAAATTGCGCCATAATAGTAGAAGCAACATCATCTGGCATGGAGGCCGCTTTGACCCCTTCTTTCATCTTCGATGGCCCGCGCCGGGCGCGGCCCGACGAGTGGCGTGAATCGCACCGCCTGGCGGCGGTCTGTTTTAGCGACCAAGACGAACTGGGCGATGAGCCGGCTGGCCCGCCCCGCCCTACACCCGGCGAAACCTACGTAATCGCCGCGGATGGCCGGCTGGTTTCGCAAATCAGCATTTTCTTTACCCCCCTGCAAATCTACAATGCTACCGTGCGGGTAGGCAGTATTGGCGGAGTCTGCACCCATCCTCAGTATCGTGGGCATGGGCTGGCCTCGCGGTTAATGGAGTACTGCACGGCGCGGCTGGCGCAGGGCGGCGCGCGGCTGATGGTCATCTCTGGCGGGCGCGGGCTGTACCGGCGGCTGGGCAACGTGCCGATGGGCCGATTTGCCGCCTTTGCTCTGCCTGGGGGCGGCGGGCCTGGGCTGACGGCCAACGTCCGGCTGAGGCCTGCTGGCCCCGCCGACGCTGCGCTGTGCGGCCGCCTGTACGCCGCTGAGCCGGTGCATTTCAGGCGCTCGCCGCTGGCGTTTGCCCGGCGCTTCCAGCCCCATGCCATTGGCTTTCACGCCGAGGATTGGATTGTGGAGTGGGAGGGTCAGGCCGCTGCTTACCTGCTGTTGAACGTCCCCTGGGATCACATGGATGAGCCGGGGATGCCGGTGCGTTGTATCTTTGAGTACGCGGGCAGCCGCCTGGCCCTGGCCGGGGCGCTGGCCCAAGCCGCAAGGCAGCCGGGCATCCGCGAGGTGCAGGCTCCCATCCCATGGCAAGACGGCGACTTGATCTACCTGCTGGCGCAATCCTGCGGAAGGCCCGGGGTCACTTCTCTGCCCGACCACACCATCCGGGTGATTAACTTCCCCGGCCTGATGGCCGATCTGAAGGCGTACGTCCGGGCGCGCCTGAGCCCCACCCTACGGCGTGGACTGCGCTTTGAGCAGTCTGGCCCGCTGTTGGCCGCCGGAGGCGAAGACCGCTGTGTTATTGCGCGCGGAGCGGACCGCCTGGAGCTGGATGGCGCTGATCTGACCCGCCTGGTTGTGGGCGACTCGGAAGGAAGCGCACTGCCCCGCCTGCCCGGAGCGCTGGCCGAGGTCGTTCCGGCGCTCTTTCCCCTGCCGGCCTTCTTCACCGGCGTTGATTACCATTAAAAACAGGAGCAATAGCGATGACCCCATACCAGATCGCCGCATATTTCCCCGAATGGGAAGTGCGCCGCCCGTATTATGTCCGTCATATGGACGCAGTCGGCTCTGCCGCGAAGATCACGCTGATTAACTATGCTTTTGGTTTTCCCGGCCCAGACCCGGCGACCGGCGAGATCGTCTGCCAGATGCGCGATGCCCATGCGGCTTACCGGCAGATCTATACGGCAGAAATGAGCGTGGATGGCGTTGGCGATGCGCCCGATCAGCCCCTGCGCGGGCATTTCAACCAGTTGCGCAAGCTTAAGGCCAAATACCCGCACCTTAAGGTGGTCGTCTCGCTGGGCGGCTGGACGGACTCGGTGTGGTTTTCAGACGCGGCCCGCACCCCGCAGGCGCGCGAAAAGTTCGCGGCCTCGTGCATTGACCTGTACATTCACGGCAACCTGCCCGAACAGGATGGGGCCGGCGGGCGCGGGGCAGGCGCGGGCGTCTTTGACGGGATTGATATTGACTGGGAGTATCCCATCGCCAGCGGGCTAGAAGGCAACCATTACCACCCCGATGACGACAAGAACTTTGTTCTGCTGCTGCAAGAGTTCCGGCGGCAGTACCAGGCCATTGGCCGCCCCGACCTGCTGCTGACGGCGGCCGTACCAGGCCCGGCTCAGGCCGGGCAGTACCGCATGGAAGAGGCGCACTCGCTTCTCGACCTGGTGGCGGTGATGACTTATGACCTGCGCGGCGACTGGAGCCCCATCACCGGACACCATACCAACCTGTTTGCGTCAGATTTTGACCCCGCCCCACCTGAACAGCGCCTTTCCGCCGATGGAACCCTGCGCCTCTACCGCGACCGCTTTGGCGTGCCGGCCCACAAGCTGTTGATCGGCGCGGCATTTTATGGACGCGCCTGGCGGGAAGTGCCCCCGGCGAACAACGGGCTGTTTCAGAGCGGCAAGCCGGCGCACCTGGGCGGGAATAACTACCGCGACCTGCTGGTCAAGATGCGGCACGGCTACCGGCGCTTTTGGGACGACTCTGCCCAGGCCCCCTGGCTGTATAACGAATCGGAGGGCATTTTTTACACCTTCGATGACCCCGAATCGATAGCGCAAAAGGCCCGCTACGTGAAAGCAAACGGCATGGGCGGCGTGATGTTTTGGGAAATCAGCGGTGACGACGACCAGGGGACGCTGGTGGATACGATCTACAATAATCTGAGGTAAATCACTCCATTACGATCATTTCAAAATCGCGGATGGCTGGAACGGTAAAAGAGACCTGGCCGTCTGCGATGACTATGTCTTCCAACCGGCCCGACTTCAGCGAGAAGACGCGGCTCACCCGCACGTCCTGCGGCAGGCGCACCCGCACGCGCTGTGCGCCAACCGGTACAAACTCGCGGAAAGGGCGGCGCATTGTCATCGGATTGGTCAGGTTCACCAGGAAGAGCGTCAGCGAATGGGCCTGCCGCCAGAATGTGACGTCCAGAAGCCCCGGCCCTTCTACGTTCACCGGCGGCGGGCAGTTGGCGGCCCAACGCACGGCATTCGCCAGCAGGCGCCCGTGATCGGGGTTCAGCACCTCCCAAAATACCCGGTCAACATCCCAGGGGAAGTAGACGGCCCGACCGCTGCCGTACTGAGAAAGGAACACTCCCGGCTCATCGGTGTGAGGGACGCGCGGATAAACCTGTTCCATGGGCAGGTCTGGATAGGCAGGAATGACCGTGAGCGGTGGATTGGGCAAAGGGGCGAGCGGGCGCACAGGCTGGTGAAAGACGCCGTGAATGATACGCCCGGCGTCTGCGATTCCGGCGATTAATTCGGGCTGGCCGGTTCCCGTTTCAACCTGCAAGTAGGCGTTGCGCACCGGCCCTTGCACGGGTCCGCTGGCGCTGGCCTGAAAGAGGTCGGCCAGCCCGAAATCGGCGCGCAGACGGCCCTGCTCATCGTAACGCGCGGTTTCTAACGAAGCCACTACGCCCCCACCCCGCGCGGCAAAAGCGCGCACCTGCGCGCACTGCTCATCTGAAAGACAGGCGATATTGGGCAGCACCAGGACTTTCAACCGGCCCAGGTGAGGGGCATCTAACAGGCCATCGTGAACCATTTCAAACGGGATGCGCGCTTCCACCAGGGCCTGATAGGCTCCCAGAATGGGCGCTTCTACCTTTTCAAAAGCCTGTTCAAAGCCGTAGTTCGCCGCGGTCTGTTGGGAATAAACCAGTCCGACTTCGGCCAGCGATTCCTCGTTGCGGAGATAGGGTTCGGCCTGGGCATGCCAGCGGTAGAGTTCTTCGACCACCGGCAGCCAGCGCCGGTCATACAGCACGCCCGAAAACTTGGTAAACCAGGGGCGCATCCCATTGGCGATGCCCTCTACAGCCCAAATGTGGGTTTCGGCGGCGCTCTGCACCGAGTCCTTCCAGCGGTAGGGTTCTTCGATGCCCACGCTGAAGATGCCGCCAATGGGCTTGCGGCCCATCACGGCGCGGTATTCTTTGGCCGTCTTGCCGTTGGCCCAGGGCGGCAGTGATCCACTGCGCGCCTGGCGGTCTGAGAACAAAATATCGGCGCGCGCGCCAACGCGCTTCATATCCAGTTCGCTCAACGCGCCCCCACCGGCATTGGGGATGAAGCGGGCCTGGGGGTTAATCGCGCGGATTTCCGCATCCCACCGCGCCCACAATTCCAACAGGCGTTCCTGCCGCCAGGCGTGGTAAGCGCGCCAGGCCGGGTCGCGCGGGTCATGCGCGGCGGGGATCTCCAGCCCTGTTGCAGTCCGGAACTGCTGACGGCAGCGCGGACAGTAGCACACCCCCTCGCCTGACCAGCGGTTGCCGAAGATGCCATCCACCGCATACAGGCGCATAATCTCACGGTGAACTTCCGTCATGAACTCAAAGCGGTGCGGGCCAAGCGGGCAGCTTAACCAGTAGTCGGGGTCGGCCCAGTGACGGCGTTTGTTGCCTGCCGGGTCTTCTGCGATCCAATCGGGGTGAGCGTCTAGCATGGCGCGGCGTACGGCATGCGGGTCGGTGCGCGCCAATACCACCATGCCCAGCGCGCGGCAGCCAGACACCAGCTCGCCAAACGGGTCGCTGTCGCCCAGCCACGCGCTGCGGTAGTGCAGGGGGATCTGGGTGGGATAATAGGCCACGCACCCCCCGGCAGAAAGGCACACGCCCTGCGACTGCGTGCGGGCGAAGTAATCCAGCCAGAACTGCGGGTCGTAACTGCCGGGGTCATTTTCAACAAGCGTTAACTGCGCCCAACGCATAGGGCGATCAAACCAGGGTTCAGAGGGCATAGCCGCGCTCCGAGGGGGATAAAATGGCTTCTACCCCGGCGATGAATTCGGCCGGCAGGCGCGTGCCGTCGCGCAGCAGCGGCAGGGGGTAGTCGCGCCAGGCCGGGCCGTAAGCCCGCAGGTGGTCGGCGGCGCGGTTGGCATTGCTGAAGGCGCTGCCCGGCACGGATTGGGCCAGGGCAAAGATGCGCTCCACCATGCTGGTCAGCCGCCTGGAAAGGGCCGCGGCGCGCTCGCGCTCTCCGGCGCGGAAGAGCGCGTAAATTTCAACCAGTTGGGGGGCAAAGGCATTGCCGGTGCTGAGAAGCCAGCCGTCATACCAACCGCCGGCCATTTTTAACGCTTCGAGGTAGCGCCCTTCGGCCCCGCGCACCAGCACCGGCCCATCTCTCAACAACCCAGAGGCGGCTACTTCATCTCCGCCGCCCGAATCTTTGAACATAATGATCTGGGGGTAGCGCTCGGCCAGTTTTTGCAGCGTGCCGGGCAGGATCAGGTTGCGGGTGATCTGCGGAAGCTGGTAGACGATTACCGGCAGGCGGGCTTCCTCGCAGACTGCGGCGATATGCCCGGCCATCTGTTCCTGCGTTACGTCTGGGCCTGCCGGGGGACAGACCGTCACCCCGGTAATGCCCGCGCGCCGCAGAACGGCCAGATTGTCTTCCAGCCGGGCCTGGGGCGCAATTCCAAGCTTCTCTTTCAGCAGTTTCACCCGCGCCAGCACTTCAGCAGTGGTGGGACGCAGTGCTCCCACGATGATCCAGGGGCGCTCTGAAACCGGATGGGGATCGGGAGGGGCGGCATAGCTGAGAGCATAATCTAATATCTGGCTGTACTGAGTATCCGATAGCTCCCAGCCGTCGCCGGTGGTGCCGGCCACCATCCAGAAGCGCGTGTGGGGCCGCAGTTCTGCGGCGTGCAGACGCATACGCCCGGCATCCACCGAGCCATCGGCGCGGTAGTGGGTAATGACTGGAATCCAAAATGGAAAGCTGAGGGGGTCTGTCACCTGGTTTAAGACTGCGGATCGCTGCATAGGTATCGCTCCTCTCTTGCTTGGATTATAGGGTCAAAACCAATTCCTGGTGCGTGGCGGCTGACAGCTCAAAAGCAAACTACGGGACGCGGAGGTTGCGGAGAAAGAAAAACGTACCCTAAAATCATTTGATCTTTTTGAGATAACATGTTTTAAATTACAAATCGAAGAAAATTAATTTCTTCACTTATCCCTTTTGTAGATAAATAAGGAAATAGATCATATGTTTGCATCTTCGAATGATGGCGACCTGAATGTCCTTAAACAGCCAGGCAAAAAACGTACGCGCCAATTATGGAGGCTACAGGCTGAATTGAGCAAATATGAATCTGCTTATAACTCTACCGGAATCCGGCTACTGGACGAATGGATTAATCAACTGGACGAATACGATGGAATAGCAGATGTCTGGCACAACCTGGCGATGGGCGCGGCGCGCATCAACCACCATCAGGCTGAACTGGCAATTATTGAAGCCGGGCTGCGTCAATGGCCGGATGATATAGATCTCTTATGCGACCTGCTCCAGTTGCGTTTTACTACCGCCTTCGATCTTGAGGATGCAAAGAAGATTTGGTGCGCTTTAGAGGCAATGGACAAGCGCAAAACCGGCGTTTACTGGCGCTACTGGGTTTTCGGCGCACAGTACTATGCCAAAGTTTTGGGCGATACCCAAAGGGCTGTCGAACTATTGGATGAAGGGTTGCGTTACGTCAACCGAGATGGGTTGATGAATATCTTTAATAACTACCGCCGCATTCTTGTGGACTTTGGCCCCAAGGAAGTTCTTGACTCGCCAGAAAAGGTACATGCATATCAGAAGGAAATCCTAGAGGTGTTGGAGCAAAGATATAAAACGGGTCTGGAGTTGGGGATCGAAAATGGGTACGTGTTGGCTGTTTCCTTAGCACGGCTGTATCAGGAACGTTCGGCAGAATATCTCAGTCATCAAAATCAGCAAAAGCTCTCAGATGAACTGTTGGACAAAGCGTTGATTTTTTTGGATCTGGCTGAGAGGCTGTATACAAACAACTCCAATCATCCCTTGTGGGATATCTACTTGATGAGGGCTCGTTTGTATGCGGCTCAGAAACAATATCATGAAGTCTACAATCTGTTGCAAAGTGTTCCCAGGGGAGTCATTGATCGTGATCCTTCGATGCAAACGATGCTCCGTTATGCTGCCATTATGACCGGACAGCAGCTTCAAGATGATGCGGAGCCTGATCGTAGTGAAGGCCAGGAGAAGATTAGTATAGAAGAATGTAGCCAAAAGCTCACAGCGATCCTAACGGATGCAGACAGTCTTTATAAGATTGCGATGGATAAACCTCAAGTGAGGGAAGCTCTCTTCACTGCGGCGATCCGAATTCAAAGGGAACAGCAGGGAAAGCCATGAGCATTATCGACTATTCCCATGAGATCGAGTTTGAGCCGGGAACGGGACAGCAAAGAGGTAGACTCAAACCGGTTAAGGATGGCCTGGAACGCTCCAGTATGGCTCAGGAGATTGCCAGCAAGATTATCAACGAGATCAGTGATCCTCGTCCACGGATCTTTGGTATTTATGGATGGTGGGGTTCTGGGAAAAGTCACCTCATGCACCAGGTGATGGCGCACCTGGAACGAGAACAGGAAAATCGCGCGCAGGAAGGGATTAAGATTGTTTACTGCCTGTTCAAAGCCTGGCAGTACGAAATGTCCAGCGATCTAGCTGCTGGGTTGATAACGGTGCTCAAACCCCTTGAACCTGAAAAGAGAGCGATTTTTGATAAAGGAGCGCCAGAATGTATCGCCGATTTTATCCTTAAATTACTTCCCCTGGTTGGACCTGCGTTTGGGCCGCTTGGTGCTGGAGTCAGCGCTGGCGCTCAACTGATCAAGCTTGGTGTGGATAATCTTCACGACTATCGGAAAAAGCTGGAAGAGCTAAGCGCGCTTGACCGAGACCCACACGATTTGCTGGCCCAAAAAATGCAAGAGCTGGTCAATTCTATTTTGGGGGTTACGGAGGAGAACCGCTCTAGTTCAAAGGTGCGGCTGGTGATCTTTATTGATGATCTGGATCGCTGCTGTCCTGAGAATATGGTGCATATGTTTGAATGGCTCAAAGTACACCTTCGTGCTCAACACTGCACTTATGTGCTGGGGCTGGATCACATCGCTGCCGCCCGTGCGATTGTAGGGCGCTATAAAGAATATTTGGAAGAGCATACTGATTTGGAATACGGCTTGCGTTATCTCGAAAAATTGGTCGACATGGAATTCGAATTGGGGTATGCGCCAGAAGTCGAGAAGATGGCGATCCACGAAGTGTTTGGCGATAACCAGAATTGCAAAAAATTGAGTGAACTCATTTGCAATGGGAGTGGGGCGATCAAAGGGTTAGGTTCTTTTCCTGGAATGCAATATGTTGACACGCTTCTCCAACTCCGCACGCTCAAGACGCCGCGTACTATGCTCAAGATCATCTCTAAGTTTGCTCAGGTTTGGGGAAAGCTTCAATCCTCTGATTCAAAATACCATCATTTGTATAACCGTCTGGGTTTATCCTCGCCGTTTTGGGTTATATTCCTCATCGCTATGTACTATCGCCTCGATCCCGATTGGCTAGACGATTTTATCCGCGCAAACGGCGCTATTTATGACAAAATGGCAGGTCTTTCAATTGATCAGGAGGAGGAAAAAATCATCTCTGAAAAAAGGCAGTTTAGCCCGGTCCGTGAGTTCTATGATTTTGCAGGGAAATTTGTCAAACAAGCTGGAGCAACCGTGTTCATCCCTAAAGGAGAAGATTTACAGTACCTGGCTGAAATCATCCGGCAGAATGCCTGATATCCGCGCGGCAGGTTTGGGCAAACGACGGGACGGCCCTGCACTGTACCCAATTGGGCCCTGGTTTCCTCACATTCGTATCAGGGACTGATTGCTGCCTTGAATGATTCAGGCCTCGATCTCGTAGCGCGCAAATACGCGGATGGCTTGCAGGGTGGCGGTGATGATGAAGTTCACGCCGTCTTCCGAGGCCCAACTACCATCTTCGTCCTGGCGGCTGCGCAGCAGGTCCAGCCCGGCGGCGATAAAAGGTTCATCTGGCAAGAGGCCGGCCCGCCCCAGACAGTCGAGCGCCCAGGCGATTTGCGAATCTTCCCAGTCTTCCGCCGGGCGGCCGGCCAGGTAATCCAGCGCCAGCCGGGCCTGCTTCTGATAGTCTGCGCCTGCCAGGAAGAACGCGGCGGCGCCGATCCAGCTATTATGCTGGTAGCCGGGGACTTTGCCGGTCTCTTCCTGGGCGGCGGCCAGGTAGCGGGCGGCTTTTTCAAATGCCGGTTCCGCGCGGTATTCGCTCAGGCCCAGGTAGTAGGCGGAGTAGGCCGTCAGGTACAGGCGGGTGGCCGGGTTGCCGGGGATGATCCAGGGGGCCAGGTCAAAGGCGGGGAGGGCGGGGTTTTCATCCCAACTGCCATCGGAGCGCTGGACGCTCATCAAAAACTGGAGGGCGCGCTGGGCGGCAGAAGAATGAAACAAGCCCACTTCATCCAGCTTCCAGAGGGCCGTCAGGGTGCTGTCAACGGAACTGATATTGCCTGGACGGGGCCGCGAAGGGAACCCGCCGTCTTTGCTCTGCGTCTCCAGCAGTGGGCGCATCAGGGCGCTGTCGGGGATTTCGCCGCGCAAGATGTTGTAAAGCCGCGCTTTCTCAAAGGGCGACCCCCGGTTTTCAACAAAATCAATCGCTTTACGAATGTCCATCCCATTTCCTCATCGGATCGAGCGTGGTTGAAGAATCGAATACCCAGAGTATAACGGATGACGCTTATTCTTGCTGCCCGGCCCATACGCCGAGGATAAGGAAGAGGAACAACCTGCCGGGGGCCAGGCTCCAAAGTGAGTGGTCAAACAGGCTGGCGGCGGCCAGACCGACCAGCGCCGCGCTCCACACCACTGCGGCGGGGCGGCGCGCCTGATATACGCCGCGCGTGACGGCCGCCGTCAGGCCTGCCAGCGCCAGCAGACCGGCCAGGCCCAACTCGGCGGCGGCCAACAGCGGCAGGCTGTGGGCCGGCTCGATGATGTAGCCTGGGCCAGCGCGCTGGGCGAGGTCCAGTATAAAACCGCCGATGCCGACTCCCACGATCGGATGGCGTTCAAAAGCACTGACCGCCTGCCCACCCAACCAGGCCCGTCCCTTGATCGAAAAATCTTCGGTGGGGGTGGCGGAGGGATCTCCCATGCGCGTAAAGATCAGCTCGCGGGTGGGCCAGGCGGCGGCGGCCAGGCTGAGCGCGCCCACGCAGGCCAGAACGGCCAGCCGCCGCGGATTGAGGCAGCGAAACTTGAGGAAAAGGATGATGGCGGCGGCGGCCAGCCCTACCCAGGCCCCGCGCGAAAACGTTAACACCAATACGGCCATCGCCCCGGCGAATACAGCCAGAGCCGCCCAAGCCCACCGTGAACGTCCGGTCATCACAAGAGCCGCCGGGCCGGCCAGCAGTGCCACAATCATAGCCCCCAGGATGTTGGGATGCGGCAGTGTCCCATACACCCGCAGCCAGCGCGCGCCGGTGGGCAGTTGCACCACGCTGGCGCCGCGGATGGACGGTTCGAGCGAGCCGGGCCAGTTCAAGCGGAGCGGCTCGAGGAAATGGGTTGATTGGAGGGCATACTGCGCAATCCCAACCGCCGCCTGGATTGCCAGCACGGCGCACGCTCCCAATGCCACACAGCGCCAGGCGGCGGGCCGGGCCCGCAGTGACAGAAACAGCCCCAACCCCAGCCACAGATGCAGGCTGACGTACAACGATACGCGCCGGTCAATGGACCACAGCAAGCTGGCCGATGCCAGAATGCAGAATGCCAGCAGCCAGGCGCGCAGGTCGGCAGTCCAGGCCCAGCGCGAGGACGGGGAAGGGGCCAGCGGCTTCACCGGGTTAGGCGGCCCAAACCAGCGCGCGGCAGACCAGGCCATCACCGCCAGGGCGGCCAGGGCATCGGCCAGGAAGAAGAGGGCGTTATCGTAAGTAAAGTACACGCGCGAGTGTTCGATGTCCGTCAGGCGGCGAAAATACCAGAAGCCCAGCGCTACCGGCAGCAGTCCCACCGTAAGAGCGTGGATTCCATAAAGCAGGGACTGGGTTCGCGCGGGCCACAGCCACAGCCCGAACAGGGCGGCCATCAGCCCCAGCGCCAGCCAGGGGAACGCGCCCCAAGAAAAAGAGGCCAATGGGTCTTCGATAGGGCGGGCGGGAGGTTCCACGAGGACAGCGGCGGGATTTTCCCAAACCGCAACACCGTTGGTCAGGGTGGCGATTGGAAACCATCCCGCTTCTTTTAAAGTGGGGAGATAGGCCGGGTGGTTGACAAACCCCCAGCGCACGCCGTACTTTCCGGCGTTTTGAAGGAGCGGCCCCAACTTTGCCAGCCCGCCGGGCAGCCACAACGCCGAGTCAATCTGTCCGATGCCGCTGGCGCGTAGTTCGGGTAACTGCCGCGCGGTATGGTAACTGCCGTCAATGGTGGCAGTTCTGGTCAGCCGGTTTAAATAGGCAAACTGGTCGCCGAAGCCAAAGGTAAGATAGCGCCACTGCGAGCGGTCGGCCTGCGCCAGAAAAGCGACGATGGGCTGCATCTCTATTGGCCTGGGCTGGGTGGGCCAAAGGGTAGGGTAGAGGCCGGCCAACAGCGCCGCGCCCGCCAGAAGGAGAAGCAGAGCGCGGCGCAACCAGTTGTGTGCCTGAGCGCACAACATTCCCAGGAATGGCAGTAACAGCAGGGCCGCCCACAGGCCAAAGCGATCATAGGTCAGCCATTCCCAGGAGGGGCCGAATAACCAGCGAGGCAGGGGCGTCGTTCCACCTAACCCTAACAGGAATAACAGCGCGGCGGCTATGCTCAGGCTCGCGTAGGGGCGCGCGCGCGCCTGCCACAGCGCGAAGGGGATGACGGCCACCAGCGGGCCGTAGACCGGCCAGAAGAAGACGCCCGCAGCCGATGGATCTGTGAAGAAGTTGTGCCTGGAAAGATGGTCAATAGGGGTCTGCATGGTTTGCCCCAGGCCCCACTGCCAGAAGGGCCAGATCACCGCCAGCCCACCGAACGCGGCCAGGATGCCAAATACCGCCAGCCGGGCCAGTAAAACGCTCCCCTGCACCTGGCGGTCCAGGAACAGGCGCAGGGACATGACCCCCCAAACCCAGGGTAAAAACAGCAGGGTGGCATGGTGTGCGCCGATCACGACGCTGACGCTCAAAACGGCCAGCGCGCCTTCCAGGCGGTTGCCAGAACGCAGGAAACCGGCCAGCGGCGCGGCGCCGGCGAGGGCAAACAGGCCCCCAGCCAGGGTGGGAAGCTGGCCGAAGGTGTGAGCAGACAGGTAAACCGCAGGCGAGAGGGCCCCGCCTAACGCGGCCCATCCAGCGGCGGCTGGCCCGGTGAAAACCCGGCAGAAGGCGTAAACAGCCAGCGGATAGGCGGCAGTAACGGCCCACAAGAGCAGAGCATAGGCCGCATCCACGCCGGTGAAATGGCCCAGCAAGCCAATGGCCTGATGAACGAGCGGCGGGTAGGAAGTGACAGCGAACCCGGCATACCAGCGCGGCTCCCACAACGACCACCAATCCTGGCGGTAGTGATCTCCGAGGAGCATGTGAGTATAGGCGTCATAGCTGAGGCGGTAGCGGGCGGTCAGCACCAGCGCGCCGTGCAGAACCAGCGCCAGTGCCACAGCCCAACGCAGGCGCGCACGGGGCGGCATCAGACTGACTCCGGGGTGAAGCTGGCATGGGCATTCAGGCGCTTGGCGCTCTGGCGGGTTTCGAGAGCCAGGTTAAAGGCCTGGAGATAAAGCCGGCAGGTATCTTCTGGCCGGTTACGCGCGATGGCGGTCAGATTGGCCTGGGCCATGCGGCGGCGGCGTTCCGGCGCGCCTAACAGGGTCTGAATGGCGGCGGCCAGGCTGGCTGGGTCGCCGTTCTTAAAAAATTCGATGTCCAGGCCGTTTTCGGCGGCCAGCGCGGTGGTATCCGGCAGATCCGAGGCTATGAGGGCCCGTCCCCAGCGCGCGGCCTGGTAAATGACGCTGGAAGAACCGGTTGAAGCCTGGTAGGGCAAAACGACAATCTGCGCCTGGGCGAACATGGGGCGGATGTGGTCTTCAGGGGCCTGGCCGAGCCAGCGGATGCCCGGCAGGGCGGCGCACTCGCGCCGGAGCCGCCCGGCATAACCGGGGAAGCGTGGGTGTTCAACGCCCGCAATGGTCAGGCGCAGTCTGGGGTACAGTGGGGCCAGCCGGCGGTAGGCCGCCAGCAGAATTTCTAAACCTTTATAGGGGGCCAGCGTGGTAAAGAACAGCAGTTCAGGGCCGGGCGGTTCGGGGAGGGCTTCGGGCGGCCCGTAGGCGCCAATGGGGATATGAAAACAGCGCAGGCGGCGGCAGCGCGCCGCTACGTGTTCTACGTAGCGGCGCAGGGTCAGGCAAACGACATCGGCGCGGGTTGCCAGGAAGGTGAGCAGATGCGCGCCCAGTTGGGCCAGCGGGCCGCCGGGGGCGCGCAGGGTTTTTAAATCGGCAAGCTCGACCAGTTCGTGCAGCGTGACAACGGTGGGCAAACCGGCGGCGCGGGCATGAGCCATGCTGAGGAAGCCGATCAGGTTGGCGGCGGGCGAACGCCCAAAAACGCTGGCCCCCAGGTTGTACCAGACCAGATCTGGGCGGATCTGGCGCAGTGCCAACGCAATGGCCGGCCCGGCGCTGAGCGCACCAGGCCGCCAGGCATAGCGAATTTGCAGGGTCTCTGGGGTGCTCGCGTGGGGCGAACCCGGATGCGCGCCTGCTAACACCGTCACGCGGTCGAACTGCCCGGACTGCGCCAGTATCCGGCTGATATGATAGCCATATTGACCAATGCCGGTAATGGCCGGTGGAAACGGGCTGACGATGGCGAGGTTCATATCGCTGAAATATACGTTGCGCGGAGCAGAACGGTTTAAAGAGGCCCGATGAGCATGGCACGCCCTAGAACACTGCATCAACTGCGCGAAACCTTTAATCGGATGCGGATGCAGTTCCGTATATTATGATACGATAAATATAATCTTCTTTATCTCAGTTGTCTCACCTTTCGGTCACTATGGATGCTATTGAAGAGATGGTCTCGACCAGGTTATGGGGCGCTATCGTGCAAACCATCGCGTATGCGGATGTGTTCGATTACCCGCTCACGCCCGCTGAGGTTCACCGCTACCTGCCGGGGGTGCGCGCCACCCGCGAAGCGGTGGAGCAAGCTCTACACGATGGCGGTTTTTTAAGCGGCAGGCAGGGGTATTACACCCTGCCGGGGCGCGAAACGCTGGTGGAGGTGCGCCGCGAGCGCGAGCGGCAGGCCGCCCGCCTGTGGGCTTATGCGCTGCGCTATGGCCGGGCGATCGCCGCGCTGCCATTTGTGCGGATGGTGGCCGTGACTGGCTCTCTGGCGGTGGATAATGTGGGCGACCAGCCCGACATTGACTACCTGATCGTCACGGCGCCGGGCCGCCTGTGGATGGTGCGGGCGATGGCGCTGGCGGTGCGGCGGCTGGCTGCCCTGCAAGGCGTGGAATTGTGCCCCAATTACCTGATCACTCAGGATGCCCTGGCCTTCCCAGATCGGAACCTGTACGCGGCTCATGAACTCGCCCAGATGGTTCCGCTGTACGGAGCGGAGGTGTATCACCAGATCCTCCAGGCGAACCGCTGGAAGGAGCAGTTTTTGCCCAATGCCACCGGCCTGCCCCCGGTGTGCGCCCGGCTGAACAGCCACCGGCGCGACCCTCAGCCGGTGATTCGCAGAGTGCTGGAAGGGGCTCTGCGGACGGCCCCAGGCGCGTGGTTTGAGCGTTGGGAGATGGATCGCAAAATTCGCTGGCTGACCCAGGAGCAGGCCGGCAGTTGCGAGTCGCGCTTTGCGGCGGATTACTGCAAAGGGCATAAACACAGCCATGGACAGCGCACCGAACTGGCTTTGCGCGAGCGGCTGAACCGCCTGAATGCTGTGCCTGTGGCGCTGGAGCCGGTTTGGTGGAGGCTGCCCGGTGAGTGAAGTACTGTTGGGGCAGTCATACTACCTGCGCTTCGACCCTAAGCTGTGGCAGGCCATGCAGCCGTACCCTCCGTTGGGGACGCTCTACGCGGCCAGCTACCTGCGCGCACGCGGCTATGAGGTGGCGCTGTTCGACGCCATGCTGGCCGGCTCTGAAGAGGAATGGGGCCGGGCGCTCGACCGCGAACGGCCGGCGTTTGCCGTTCTCTACGAGGATAACTTTAACTATCTCTCCAAAATGTGCCTGCTGCGGATGCGCCAGGCGGCTTTTCGCATGATTGACCTGGCCCGAGAGCGGGGCTGCGCAGTGATTCTGTGCGGGGCCGACGCCACAGACCACGCAGAGGACTATGTGGGCCGGGGGGCGGATTTCGTCTTGCTGGGCGAGGGGGAAGAAACCCTGGGCGAACTGCTGGACGCGCTGACAGGCAAGCGCGCCGTACCCCTGGAGGCGATTCGCGGGCTGGCTTACCTGAGCGCTGACGGAGAATTCCGGCGCAACCCGCGCCGGGCAGACATCCGCAATTTAGACGCGCTGCCGCTCCCGGCGCGCGACCTGGTGGATATGGAGCGCTACCGAGATATCTGGCTGAAGAGGCACGGGTACTTTTCGATGAACATGGTCACAACGCGGGGCTGTCCATTCCACTGCAACTGGTGCGCCAAGCCCATTTGGGGGCAGCGTTACAACTCCCGCAGTCCTGAAAACGTGGCCGCTGAGATGCGGCTGTTGAAAGCCACTTACCAGCCTGATCATATCTGGTTTGCGGATGACATCCTGGGCTTAAAACCGGGCTGGCTGGCGCGCTTTGCCGGGT
Source organism: Anaerolineaceae bacterium (assembly GCA_034434155.1). Classification (GTDB taxonomy): domain Bacteria; phylum Chloroflexota; class Anaerolineae; order Anaerolineales; family Anaerolineaceae; genus DSYU01. Next base: position 63,345 of record DAOUAC010000141.1, on the reverse strand, counting down.
GCGTGGCCGGGCAGGAGGCGCGCATCCCCTTTAAGTGCCTGAGCCGGGTGGATTTGCTGCTGCGCCCCGGCGAGGTGGAGGCACTGGCGGCGGCGGGGGCGCAGATGGTGTGGGTGGGGGCGGAATCGGGGTCGCAGAAGGTGTTGGACGCGATGGAAAAGGGGACGCGGGTGGAGCAGATTTACGAGGCCCGCAGGCGGCTGAAGGCGGCGGGGGTGGGGGTGGGGTTTTTCTTGCAGTTTGGCTACCCGGGCGAAACGCTGGCGGATATCGAGAAGACCCTACAGATGGTGCGCGAATGCGGTCCGGAGGATATTGGCATTTCAGTCTCTTATGCCATGCCGGGGACAAAGTTCTACCAGGCAGTGCGGGCGCAACTGGGCGAGAAGCAGAACTGGCAGGATTCGGGGGACCTGGCGATGCTGTTCCAGGGGGCATACTCGACGGCTTTTTACCGCAGGCTGCACAGCGTGACGCACAAGGAATTTCGGGCGCGGCAGGCCTGGCGGGCGCTGAAGGGCGGAGGGCAGACAGGCGCGGCGTTGAACTGGCGCGGGCGGGCGCGAGCGGCGCTGCGGCTGGCCTATCACCTGGCGACGCTGCCGGCGGCGCGCCTGGCGCTGTTGGCTCTGGCGGCCCGCGCGCGGCGGCCGGCGGCGTCACCAACGCACATGGACCCTGAGGCCGCCGCGCGGCCCAGCCCGCAGGATGTGCCATGAGACCAGAGATCCCTTTCGAGACTATTGCGGAGGCGTTTTCGCGCACCGCGCCCCGCTATGATGCGCTGGCCGAGAATAACCCGCACCTGACGCGCCTGCGCGATAAGGTGTATGCGCACCTGAGCCGCTGGGCGGAGCCCGGCGCGCGGATTCTGGAGCTGAACGCCGGCACCGGGATTGACGCTGTGCAACTGGCCCGGCGGGGTTATAGTGTCCACGCGACGGACATCGCCCCGGCCATGCTGGAGCGCATCCGCGACAAGGCGCGGCGCTTCCAACTGGAGGGACGCATTACGGTGCAGGCGTGTTCCTTCACCAATCTGGCAGAGGTGGAGGGCGGGCCGTATGACGTGGTCTTCTCGAACTTCGGCGGGCTGAACTGCATCTCGGACCTGGGGCCGGTGGTGAGTGCGCTGCCGGGGGTGCTCCGCCCCGGCGGGCTGGTAACGTGGGTGCTGCTGTCGCCCATCTGCCTGTGGGAATTGGGGCTGGCGCTCAGGGGGCAGGTACGGCTTGCCACGCGGCGGCTGGCGCGCGGCGGGACGCTCGCTCACCTGGAGGGGTTGACCTTTATGGTGTATTACTTTGCGCCGGGGCGGGTGGCGGCCTGGTTTGGCAGGGACTATGACCGCCTGGCGTTGGAAGGGCTGTCGGTGATTACGCCAACGGCCAACAGCCGTCGGCTGGCTTTGCGGCATCCGCGGGTTTATCGGGTCTTAAGCTGGCTGGATGACCGTCTGGCTCCACGCTGGCCCTGGCGGGGGTGGGGGGACTTTTTCATCCTCTCGATGCGCTACCGCCCGGCGGCTGTGGGTTGAACTATTCGACGGCGGTGATTTTGGTGGCGCGGTCGAATTCTCCGGCAACACGGCCCTGAAGGGCGGCCAGGGCGAGGGTCATCATCTGCACGGGGAGGATTTCGAGCAGGGGGAGGGCGCGGGGCGGGGCGGGAGGCAGGCGCAGGGCAGGGAAGGGGGAATCTTCACCGACCCAGCACACCTGCCCGCCAGCCTGGGTGATGTCATCGCGCAGGCGGTGGTGGAGTTGGCGGGTGGGGGGCAGACCGGCGAAGAGGATGACGGTGGTGCCGGGGCCGGCCATTTCTAACGGGCCGTGACGGAAGGCAGCACTGCTCATCCCTTCGGCGTGGAAGTGGGTGGACTCTTTGGTGGTCAGGCCGCCGGTCTCTGCCGCGGCCAGCGAAGGCCCGCGCCCAACCAGGAAGAGGTTACGTAGGCCGCGGAGGGCGTTTTGGAACCAGGCAATGTGCTCGCGCCAGCCGTCCAGGTAGGCGGCGAACTGCTCTGGCAGGGCATCTCGAGCGGGCTGGCCGGGTTCGACTTCGCCCAGGGTGAGCAGGTCGCCCAGCCAGTCGAGGGCGGCGAGGGCAGTGGTGTAGGTTTTGCAAGAGACGGTCGTTTCGCTTCCAGCGTGGGTAAGCACCAGGGCGGTTGACTGGCCGGCCAGGGGACTGGCAGGGGTGTTGGTGACGCCGATGAGCGGGGTGGAAGGGGGCTTGATCTCCAACAGGCGCACGATTTCGGCGCTGCGGCCCGACTGTGAGCAGGCCACCAGAAGGGTGTCGGGGCGCAAGGCGGCGCGGGCGTAGTGGATCAGTTCAGAGGTTTCGATCATCACGGGGCTGAGGCCGTGTTCCACCAGGCGGTAGTAGAGCGGGTAAAAGGCGTGCAGAGAAGAGCCCATGCCGGTGAGGATGATCTGACGAAAGCGCCCGGCGCGGGCCTGGGCGGCGGCGGCCAGCAGTTCTGGCGAGGCGGAAAGGCCGGCCAGCGTGGCGCGCAGGGCGTGGGGTTGGTCTAAAATGTCGCGGTGATAGCCGGTGGGGGCGGGGTTCAGCATGTTCTTCTCCTGAGGTGTGGCTTGAGAGTGGATGAGGGTGGATCTATTGTAGCGGGCTTCGGCGAATCTGGGCAGGTGGTGGGGGGGATTAGCGCGGCATGGCGCGAATCTGCTGGGCCATGGCTACGGTGCGGCGGTCCATCTCGGCGGGGTATTCAAACCCCAGGTGGCCGCCCACTCGTGAGGCTACTTTGCGCATGAGGGCGATGGTACGGAATAGGGCTTCCCAATTTTCCGGCAGGCCAGCGGCGGCGTAGGTGGCTTCCAGTTCGGCCCACAGATCGGGGGAGAGCCATTTTTTTAGCCCGCGACCCAAGGGGCCGGGCCTGACCGACCAGCCATGCTCGATTTCGATCAGCCATTCCAGCATGGGGCGCAGTTGTTCTTGTTTCATCTCATGATCCAGCACGAATTTGGCGGCCATCAGATCGTCGCGCCACAGGTATTTGGCGGCGTAGATGGCTTCTAGGAAGAAGTTTTCGAGGGTGTCGTGATACTGCTGGTGGGTGGGCGGTTGGGGAATGTAGGCGCGGTAGGTGGGGGGCTTCAGGGTGTGGGTCAGGTGATCTTTGTCAATCAGGACGCGGTAGCCGGCGTCGAGTTCGTCGGGCAGGGTGGGGGCGGCGGCAATGCGGCGGAGCATCTCTACCGGCCAAAGGGTAAAGTCTATTTTGAGGCCGTCGGCGAATTGGACGACGTAGCCCGAAAGGGGCAGATCATCGTGGGTTTCCAGGGGGTCGCGGTAGAGGGCCAGTACGGGGCCGAAATCTTCCAGCCAGGCGCGGTCCTGGTGGAACGGGCGGACGTCGGTGAGGACGAGGATGATGTCGTAATCGGTGAGGGCGTCTGTGGCCGCACCGGGGACGGCCAGTGTGCTGGTTAACAGGGCGGCGCGCACCTGGGGCCGCTGGGCGGCCCACTGGATGAAGTTCGCCAGTTCTTTTTCGCGGTTACGGGAAGAGTCGAGCATGAGGATAGTCCTTAGGGGGTTTTCATCAGGCTTTCTAAATTTTTGCCGAGGATCCAGGCTTTGTTGGCTTCTGGGATGAAGGCGCAGTGGGTGCGCAGTACTTCGAGGGACTGGCGGCAGGTCGTAAAGCGGCGCGGGTAATAGGGCCGTGCGGCCCAGGCGTGAACGTGGCTGTCTATGATCATGGATATGGCTGGATGCAGTCCGTGGGAATATCCAGGCCGAAACCGGGCGCATCGGAGGGGATCAGCCAGCCGTCTTGGGGGGCGGCCTGACCGGGCAGGCCCCAGGCTTCTGCGAGTGGAACGCCGGGCGGGGCGGCGATGAAGCACTCTAACCAGGGGGTGGCCGTGGAAGCATAGGTGAAGTGCTGGCCGTAGGGGTTGGTGCCTCCGCCGTGGATGATGACGCTGACGCCGGAACTATCGGCGGCGGCGCTGATCTTTTGCAGGGTGCTGACCCCACCGCACCACATGATATCGGGCTGTAAGATGTCTGCTACTTTGTGCTGGATGGCCCACTGGAAGGTGTAGTGGGTGTACCAGTGTTCGCCGGTTGCCAGGGTCTGCCAGGGCAGGCGCTGGCGCAGTTGAACGTGGCCGTCGAGGTCTTCGGGGATCAGGCATTCTTCGATCCATGTCAGGCGGTAGGGGCGCAGGACTTCGGCCAGGCGGACGGTGTAATCTACGTCGAAAGCCATCCAGCAGTCGAGCATCAACTCGCTCTCCGCGCCGACGATCTCGCGGGCCTGGGCGACGAACTCTTCGTTCTTGCGGATGCCATCCCAGCCGTCGGCGGGGCCGTAGGGGCAGGCGAGTTTGAAGGCTTTGAAGCCGAGTTCTTTGTACCAGTCTACATCGTTGCCGGTGCAGTAGCAGAAGATTTTGTCGCGGGCCGGGCCGCCTAACAGGCTGTACACCGGCTGCTGAAGGATCCGGCCTTTGAGATCCCACAGGGCCAGGTCTACGGCGCTGATGGCATACGAGGCCAGCCCCGGCGTGCCGTAGGGCTTGGTGAGGCGGAAGAGCATATCGGCCAGGCGCTCGATTGCCAGGCAGTCTTGCCCGGCCAACTGCCAGTTGAAGTGTTCGATCACCGGGGCCAGCGGTTGGGCGGGCCAGAGCGGCCCTAAGCCCCACGCGCCGTTTTCGGCGATCACCTGCACGTAGGCGCTGTCGAACTTAGGCAGCCACATCTCGCGGTGGCGTTTGACGTGTTCATAGCGCGACATGGGGTTGGCGACTTCGGCGTGACTGCTCCACGATGCGCGCCGGGGTTGGGTGACCGGCTGAGGACGCGGGAGATTGAGGCGGACGACACGGATTTCTTTGATTTTCATGGGTACAGTTCCTCTATATTAGGGCCAGGCCGCGCTCCAGTTCGTAGTGGATGGTGTAGGGCGTGACGACGATAGCGGCGTTGAGTTCGGCGCGTTCCAGCGTGAGGCGGGCGTCTGGATGGGCGAGGATGCCGGGGATGTGGGCCTCGGCGGCCCACCCGCCGGCCCCGATCACGCCGGGGCGAATAGAGTTGGTCATCTGAAACTCTTCTGATTACGGAACCAGCAAAACTTTGGCGACCTGGCCGGGGTTTTCGGCGCACAGTTTTTCGAACCAACTGCCGCCTTCGGCAAGGGGGGCTTCGACGATCCAGGGGCCGAGGTGGATCTGACCGGCGGTGAGCAGGCGGGCGGCTTCTTGAAAGTCGGCCTGGGTGTAGCAAAAACTGCCGTGCAGGGTGATTTCGCGGCGGATGATGTCGGCGATGGGCAGGGTGGAAACCTCTTCGTGCAGGCCGCTTAAGATTACGCGCCCACCGGGACGGGCGGCGCGGACGCACTGCTCACGGGTGACGGCTTTGCCAACCGCATCAACCGCCACCGGCACGCCGCGCCCGCCGGTAGCCTCGCGTACGGCTTGAGGGACGTCTACCTGGCGCGGGTTGAAGGTGACAGCGCCCAACTCACGGGCGGCGGCCAGGCGTTGAGGGTCGCTGTCGGAGACGAAGACCTGCGCCGCGCCGTTGAGCCGCAAAACCTGCATACTCAGCAGACCAATCGTGCCCGCACCGACGACGAGGACGCTTATGCCGGTCACGTCGCCGGCCCAGCGCCAGGCGCGGATGCCGCAGGCCACCGGCTCGGTGAGCGCCCCTGCGCGCAGGGGAAGCGCGGCGGGCAGGGGAACGACCATCCAGGCGGGAGCGGCGGCGTAGGCGGCAAAAGCTCCGGGGCGGTGCGCGCCGATCAATCGGCGGTTGGCGCACAGGTGGGTCTGCCCCTGAAGGCAGGATTCGCACTGGCCGCAGAATACCATTGGGTTGACTGTGACCGGCTGGCCCAGTTGCAGGGCCGGGTTGAGCGCCTGCGCATTGGCGCCCAGGGCGGCAATTTCACCGCTAAATTCGTGGCCCATTACCAGCGGGGGGACGCGCAGGGCGTTATGGCCCAGGTAGCCGCTCAATTCTGAGCCGCAGATGCCCACGTAGGCCACTTTAATCAGGACTTCATCGGGTTGGGGGATGGGCCGGGGAACGCGGCGAAGCGTCATCTGGCGGGGCGCTTCCCAAACCAGCGCGGGCATGGTATCAGGGAGTGCAAAAGAGGCCATCCGTTTTCCTCCTTATGGGTGGCTAGATGATCTCTGGATATTATCCCTGGATTAGACGGGTGAGTCCACTCGAAAACCATCAGGATGCCGCGAAAAAAGAGCTGGCCCTAAAATACTTGTGCCAGTTTGGGGATTATGCTATAGTGTGTAGAGTTAATTTCCTGGCCTGTGTACCGCAGTAATCTGCTCTCCCATTACTGGTACGTTTTCCCTTTTGTTTACAGTTAGTGTTGATTGGTTAGCGATCCTGTTAAGACGGTTTTTGCCGGCGCAGTTTCCTGACCGCTATGGCCATTCACCCGTTTGAGGATGGTTGGATTGACGATATCGCGGCGGGCTGTCCGTTCAGAGACGGGTTCTGGCGCAAAACGCACAATAAAGTTCAGGAGGCGTGTATGGAGTAGAGATTCCAAGGAGCCAACCGCAGGTTAACCACCCATCCGTAATGCAAACTCTGTATTCGCCTGCAAGTTTCAATGAACGAAGATCATGTTCAAAATTTGAGGAGGAAAAGAATCAATGAAAACGGTAAAGTCTCTTACCCGGCGCGGTTTCTTGAAAGCTGCGGCAGTCGGCGCGGCTTCTGGCGTTTTGGCGGCCTGCACCCCTGGAGGCGCTCCAACCTCAGCCGGCCAGCAAAAGTCTGGCGAGCAAAAGGCCGGCGGCAGCGGCAAGCTGGAGATTTTCTCGTGGTGGACCTCGGGCGGCGAAGTGGAAGCCCTGGAAGCGCTGTATGCCATTTATCGGGCCAAGTACCCGGGGGTGGAGATCATCAACGCGGCCATCGCAGGCGGCACTTCTTCTGGCGGCGATATGAAGGCCCTGCTGCAAACCCGCATGATGGGCGGCGATCCGCCGGACTCGTTCCAGGTGCACCTGGGCGGTGAACTGTTTGACCCCTACGTGGTTAACGGCCAGATGGAACCGCTCGATGAGTTCTATGCGTCTGAAGGGCTGAACGACGTGTTCCCCAAGTCGCTAATTGAGATTGCCTCTTATCAGGGCAAGCCCTACAGCGTGCCGGTCAACATTCACCGCGCCAACGTGCTGTGGTACAACAAGAAAATGCTGGCGGACATAGGCGTCGAGCCGCCGGTGACGTGGGATGATTTTTATGCGATCGCCGAAAAGTTGAAGGCCAAATCACTGCCGGCCCTGGCCGTGGCGGAGAACGCTCCGGGCTTTTACGCGCACGTGACCGAAACGATGCTGATTGCCACGCTCGGCGCAGAAGATTACACCGGCCTGTTCCACGGCAAGACGGCCTGGAACGACCCGCGGGTGAAGGAAGCGCTGGAGATCAGCAAGAAGACGCTGGAATACGCCAACCCCGATTACCTGAGCGTGGGCTGGGGCGATGTGAATGACCTGATGGTCGGCGGCAAAGTCGCCATGATGATTATGGGCGACTGGACTCCGGGCGTGCTGTGGTCGAAGGGCTTCAATGATTTCGGGTGGACGCCAGCCCCTGGCAACCGGGGCGTTTACGATATGCTGTCTGACTCGTTTGGTCTGCCCAAGAACGCCAAGAACCGCGAGAACACGCTCAACTGGTTGCGGGTCTGCGCTTCGAAGGAAGGGCAGGACGCCTTTAACCCCAAGAAAGGCTCCATCCCGGCGCGCATTGACGCTGACGTGAGCAAGTATACCGACTATCACAAAGACGCGATGGCGGATTGGGCCAAAGACAAGATCGTACCCAGCATTGTACACGGCGCCGCCGCCAAGCTGAGCTTTATGACGGACTATATGAACATCATCAACCAGATGGCTGCCGGCGTCAAGACGGTTGATGAGACGCTCGAACAATTGGTGAAGGCCGCAGACGCTGCGAAATTTGTCTAGGATGGCTACGCTCATGAAGAAGGGGAGCGGCTCTGCCGCTCCCTTTTTACCCACCCGTATCAAATGGCCGAAGGCGTTAAAGGGCGACCGGCTGCTGGCGCTATTGGTCATCTCGCCTTCGATCCTGGCCGTGGCGATTTTCGTATACGGCTTTATCTTGTGGACGTTCCGCATTTCCTTTGTGAAATGGGATAACTGGCTGCCTGATTACACCTTTGTAGGGCTGCAAAACTGGATCACGCTGTTTCAGGATGAGCGCTTCCAGATTGATCTGCGCAACCTGGTCTATTACGCCGCATCGTTCATGACGCAGTGCATCGTGGTGGGGTTTATTCTGGCTTCGCTGTTGGATCAAAAGATCAAAGGCGAGGCAGTATTCCGCACGATCTTTATCTTTCCTTTTGCTGTGTCGGGGATTGTGACCGGGGTGGCCTGGAAGTGGCTGATGTACCCTTCCGCCGGGTTCAACCTGCTGTTTGACAGCATGGGGCTGGGGTTTCTGAAGAATCAATGGTACGCCGACACGAACTACGGCACGTTTGCCATTTCGCTGGCGGCGGCCTGGCAGATGACCGGCTATATTATGGCCCTCTACCTGGCAGGACTGCGGGGCATTTCGGTGGAACTGCGCGAAGCCGCTCAGATTGACGGCGCTAACACCTGGGACCTGTACCGCTACGTGATTATCCCGCTGCTTTCGCCCGTCACGTTTACGGCGCTGGTGCTGACGGGCATGGGGTCAATCCGCGTCTTTGACCTGGTGTCGGCCATCAGCGGCAGCGGCGCGGGCTACACGACGGACACCATGGCCTTCTATATGTTCCAGTTAACCTTCCAGAAGAGCATGTTTGCGATGGGTGGCACGATTGCGGCGTTCATGATCATCCTGTCGTCCTTCCTGGTGGTTCCTTATCTGTTAAGTATGCAGCGCGAGGTGGAGTGATGGCAACGGTTGAAACGACCCTACAAGCGGTCCCGAAGAAGCCGTTCCGGTGGCGGTGGTCGCGGTTCTTCATCTATTTGGCGCTGGTGTTGTTTTCGGCCTATTTTCTCTTGCCCATCTATCTGCTGCTGATTACGGCCCTGAAGCCCTACGCGCAGATTAATATTGCCACCATGTGGGATCTGCCTACCCAGCCAGACCTCTCTGGCCTGGCGGCGGCCTGGAAAGCTGTGGCCCCTAACTTCGTCAACAGCGTGATCATCACCGTGCCATCGGCTATCCTGTCCTCTTTTCTGGGGTCTATTAACGGCTACATCTTTGCCAAGTGGAAGTTCAAGGGTTCTAACACCATCTTCCTGCTGTTCCTGGTGGGCATGTTCCTGCCTTATCAGGGTATCCTGATCCCGCTGGTGCAGACCTTGCAAGCCTTGCAGTTGTACGGCCAGCTTGCGGGGCTGATCCTGGTCCACTGTATTTTTGGCATTCCGATCACGGCGCTGATGTTCCGCAGCTACTTTGCCGGAATACCCAACGAACTGATGGATGCGGGCAAGATTGACGGCTGTGGCTTCTTTGGCCTGTACCGGCACATCCTGCTGCCGATTGCCTGGCCGGCTTTTGCAGTGGTGGGCATCTGGCAGTTCACCAACATCTGGAACGACTTTTTAATCGGCGTGGTGGTGCTCAGCCGGCCAACGCTTTCGCCGGTGAACGTGGCAGTAAAGAACCTGGCCGGTAGTTGGACGACGGCCTGGAACGTCCAGATGGGGGCGGCGCTGATTGCGGCCCTGCCGACGATTGTGGTGTACCTGCTGTTGGGCAAGTTCTTTATGCAGGGTCTGCTGGCTGGGTCTGTGAAGGGGTAAAAATCTCCACTGGCATTACAATAAAAGTGAGCAGGACGCTCGAAGACGGGCTTCATCAGCAGTCAGCTTGAAGAGGGTATTCTCTGAAAGCTGACTGCTGAGAGCCGTGCGATTAAGGGCGGGTTTGGGTGAGCGGGTGGCGGCTGCCAGGGATGAACGTAATGCTGTGACCCCAACCCATAGAGCGTAGTAGAGCTACTTCATCCCCAAGGAGGCGTGCATTGCGTATTTTAAATGCGGATGGATTATGTTCGCACGGCAACGTGGCCGGGCGAAAGCACATGGTTGAAATTTTAGAGGCGGGCTTGCAGGCGGCTGACCCTTACCATAACGTGCGGAAGTTAATGCGGGTGGAAGATGGTTGTTTAAGGATCGGCCATCCGTTATTTGAGCCGGGCGGGTCGCCGCGCACCGGCGAAGAGGTTTTTGATCTGAACCGGGTGGGGAAGATTTATGTGGTTGGCGCGGCCAAAGGGGTGCAGTATGGGGCCAAAGCCATTGAAGACGTATTGGGGGACCGTCTGAGCGGCGGACACGTGATCGCCAAGCACGGCGATGAACCCCTGTTGGAGCGCATTGGGGTTACTTACGGGGCGCATCCGGTCCCCGATGAAGGCTGTGTACGCGGCTGTCAAGAGATTTTGAAAATTTTGGATGCGGTGAAGCCAGAAGACCTGGTGATAACGATTGTGGGCAACGGCGTTTCGGCGCTGTTGACGCTGCCGGTGGAGGGCGTGAGCCTGGAAGACGTGCGCCAGATCACCTACATGATGCAGATTGAGAAGGGCGCGCCTACCGAAGATCTTAACCCGGTGCGTAATCACCTGGATCAGATGAAAGGCGGGCAGATTTCGCGGCGGCTGCGACACGTGCGGGCCATACACCTCTTGATGTTTGACGCCAACGATTTTATCTACCCGCGCGACATCCCCCGGAGCGCACGCTATGGGTATTATCACCTGATGCACCGCAACCTGTGGCTGCACACCCTGCCAGACTTTACCACGTTTCAAGACGCGGTTGCCATGTTGAAGAAGTGGGGCGTGTGGGAGCGCACTCCCGAAGCGGCGCGGCGCTACCTGCTGACGGCCGGCCCGGAGCGCGAAACGGTGAAGTGCGCGGAGTTCGAGCAGTGGAATCACCGCATTTATGGGGTGATGCCCAAAGAATTGGGCGTGCTGGCCGCGGCCGCGGCGAAAGCGGCGGAATTGGGATATACTCCTCATATCCTCAGCCGCTTTTTGCAAGCCGAGGCCAGTCAGGCCGGCTATACCATCGCGGATATTGCGAAGACTGTTGAAAGAGATGGCACGCCCTTCGAGCCGCCCTGCGCGCTGTTAAGCAGCGGCGAACTGCTGGTGACGGTGGGAACCGAGCGCGGCGTCGGCGGGCGTAACCAGGAATTTGCCCTGGCCGCGGCGCGGCGCATCCGCGGCAGTGCGGGGATTGTGGTTGGGGCCGTAGACACCGACGGGACCGACGGCCCCGGCGGGCAGTTTTGGGCCGGGGAGCGGGCGGTTCCGTGCCTGGGCGGCGGCCTGGTGGATGGACAGACTGCGCTGGAGGCTGAAGCGGCAGGAATTGATCTGCATGCGGCCCTCAGCCATCACGACACCTCTGCGGCCTTATGGGCGCTAAACTGCGGCGTTCATATTTCGCAGAATATCAGTCTGGGCGATCTGGATGTGATGTTAATACAAAAGCAAGACTAAAGGAGATGTATCTATGGGTTCGGGAACCATCATTCAATCGGTAACAGCCCGGCAGGTCTATTCAGACCGCGGACATCCGGGCATCGAAGCAACGGTGAAAACAGTCAACGGGGCGGTGGGCGTGGCAATTTGCACTGCCGGGGTATCGGTAGGACAGCACGAAGTGCAGTTTGTGTATGATGGCGGCCCGAAGTGGAACGGCAAGGGCGTGCAGCGCGCGGTGGATAACGTCAATCAGATCATCGCTCCGTGCCTGGTAGGGATGGACGCGGCCAGACAGTTAGAAGTGGATCACGCCATGCTGAACCTGGGCGGGCCGGGCGGTAAACTGCGGGTGGGCGGCAACGCCACGGCGGCAGTCTCGGCGGCAGTGCTGAAAGCCGGGGCGGCGGCGCTGGGCATCCCGCTGTATCAACACATTGGGGGCGTTAATGCTTTCACGCTGCCGGTCCCCGGCGTGATCTGCCTGGTGGGTTCAGACCGCTACGGCGGGGGCGCGCGCGCGGGCGGCAAGCCCAGTTATGCCTTTATGGCTTACCGCTTCGACACCTTTTCTGATGCTTCTTACGCCTGTTGGGATATTGCTAACTATTGGGTTGAGGCGCTGAAGAAGAAGCTGGGCCTTTCGGGGGTGCTGTTGGCCAATATGGCGGCCATCCCGGCAGGGGTGGTGAAGCACGACCGCGAAATTTGGGACCTGATGGTGGAGACGATCAACCGAGCCGGCTACGAGGGTAAGGTGGGCCTTCAGGTGGACGTGGCCGCGGGGACCTATTATGAGAAAGACATCAACCGCTTCGTGGGGCTGTTCTCGGAGGGGGAGAAAACGGTAGATGATCTGATGGCGATCTACCAGTTGATGGCGAAGGAGTACCCCTTTATTATTTTGGAAGACCCGCTGGACGAAGACGATTACGAGGGCCATGCCGAGGTGACGCGGATGCTGGATATTCAGGTGGTGGGGGATGATCTGTTCACCACCAACCCGGAGCGGGTGCTGCAAGGAGCGCGGGTAGGGGCGGCCAACACGGTGCTGTTGAAAGTTAACCAGATTGGGACGATCACCGAGGCGTTTGAGATGGTGCGCACGGCTTACGATCACGGTTATGGGGTGATGCCGTGCAGCAGCCGGGGCGAGGGGGCCGATATTGCCGATTATGCGGTGGGCCTGGGCTGTGGGACGGTGCGCGAGAGTGCTACCGGGCCTTCGGGCAACCGCTTTTTGCAGATTGAAGCCGAATTGGGCCAGCGCGCACGCTTCGCTGGGGTGCATGGGCTTAAGGGCAGGCGCTTCCAGCTTAAAGCGGCGTTATAAGAAAATCAGATGGAGGGATGAGCGATGGTTAAGGGATATGCCAATCAAGTCTTGCACGTTGATCTGACGAGCGGCAAAACCTGGGTGGAGGAACCGCCGGCCAGTTTCTACCGCCGCTACCTGGGGGGGCAGGGGTTCGTAGCTTATTACCTGCTGAAAGAAGTGCCGCGGGGAGCGGACCCGCTGGGGCCGGAGAATCGCCTGATCTTCGCCACCGGCCCTTACACGGGTATTCCCTTTGCCGGGTCGGGGCGGAGCGCGGTGGGGGCTAAATCGCCGCTGAGTGGGGGCTTTGGCGAGGCCGAGGCGGGTGGATTCTGGGGCGCGGAGCTCAAGCACGCCGGGTTTGATGCTGTTGTCATTGCGGGCCGCGCGGCAGAGCCGGTTTACCTGTGGATTCACGACGGCGAGGTTGAACTGCGCCCGGCGGGCCATCTGTGGGGCAAGAACACTTTGGAGACGCGCGAGGCGCTGATTGAGGAACTGGGCGATAAACACCTGCGCGCCGCTATGATTGGCCCTGGCGGCGAGAACCTGGTGCGGTTTGCCTGCGTCATGCACGACCTGAAGCATTCCGCCGGGCGCACCGGCACGGGCGCGGTGATGGGATCGAAGAACCTGAAGGCGGTGGCGGTGCGCGGCACGCGCAGGCCCGAAGTAGCCGATCCGGAGAAGGTGAAGGCGCTGGCGGGCTGGATGAGCGACCATTGGAAAGATACCAATCAGAACCTGGCGAAGTACGGCACGGCGGGGGGCGTCAATTCGCTGAACGCGGCGGGAGTGCTGCCCACGCGCAACTTCAGAGAGGGGCAGTTTGAGGGCCACGAGAAAATCTCCGGCGAGGCCATGGCCGAGACCATCCTGATCGAAACCGGCGGCTGTTTCGCCTGCCCGGTTCACTGCAAGCGCGTGGTGAAGGTGGACGAGGATGGGATGCAGGTGAACCCCGATTACGGCGGCCCGGAATACGAAACCATTGGGTCGTTTGGCTCGCTGTGCGGCGTAGATGATCTGAAAGCCATTGCCAAAGCCAACGAATTATGCAATGCCTACAGCCTGGATACGATCTCCACCGGCGGCATGGTGGCTTTTGCGATGGAATGCTTTGAGAACGGCATCATCACCCTGGAAGATACCGGCGGGCTGGATCTGCGCTTTGGCAACGCTCAGGCGATGGTGGAGATGACGCGCCAGATTTGCGAGCGCGAAGGACTGGGCAAGCTGTTGGGCGAAGGCCCGGCGGCGGTCGTGGCCCGCTACGGCCCGGCGGCGGCGCGCTATTCGATGGCGGTGAAGAACCAATACTTCCCCATGCACGAGGGCCGCGCCCGGCACGGGCAGGCGCTGGGCTACGCGGTCTCTCCGACCGGGGCAGATCACATGCACAACATCTGGGACGATTCGTTTGCCGGAGACCGCATTGGAGAAAAGCAGTACGAGTTGGGCATTTACGAGCCAATGCTGGCACACGAGTTGGGGCCCAACAAGGTACGCGCTTATGTGTATCTGTCGAACTGGGTGACGCTGCACAACCATCTGGGGAGCTGTATGTTCATTAACTGGACGCGCCAGCAGATGGCCGAACTGGTACAGGGGATCACCGGGTGGCAGACCAACCTATGGGAACTGCTGAAGACCAGCGAGCGGATCATCACCATGGCGCGGGCCTTTAACCTGCGTGAAGGGCTGACGCGCGATGATGACTGCCTGCCCGAGCGCATGACCGAATCCCTGCCGACCCATCCAGGGGTCTCTAAGGCGGAACTGCAAGAAGCCCTGACGCTTTATTACGGCATGATGGGTTGGGATCCAGACAGCGGCGTTCCCACCTGGGGCAAGCTGCAAGAATTGGATATTGCCTGGGTGGATGAGGCGGTGGCGAATCTGCGGTTGAGCGGAAGCCGCGGCGGGGCTTCAAGAAATTAACCGCTCAATAGGGCGATCCGGCGGATCCGGGGCGATCCGGCGGATGCGGGGCGATCCGGCGGATGCGGGGCTGAAGCCCCTGCTCAGGACGTGGAAACCCCTGCGGGGTTGAAGAATGGGGAATCTGTTAGGGGCCAGAGCACGGGGCGGGGGTTTTAGCCTTATGCCGCCAATTCGGGCCGCGCCTTGAACTTGATGCTTTGGGTGGATGAGCGCACCGCCCTTGAAAACAGCCCGCCAGTTAAGGCAGTGTAATCCAGGGGATGGCGGGCTGTTCGGCGGCGCAGGTGGTATCGGGTGTGGTAAGAGGGTCGGCGAAGAAAGCGGCGGCGATGGCGCGCGAGCAGGCGCTGCGGCTGCGGTCAAAGCCGCCGATTGAACCACTGCCGGAGATTTCGACGACTTTGGCGCTGCCTAAGCTGGCGGCGGCGCGATGGGCCCATTGGGGAGCGGAAGATGGGCTGCGGTCTCCGAGCAGGAAGAGGGTGGGGACGGAACTGGGGGCGATTTGCTGTAATTCTGGCGTGGGCGGCACGTCTTTGAATAGATCACAGGTGTTGAAGGCAAGGGCATATTGGCGGGTGAGATAATCATGCAGGCCCAGAGGGAGCGCCCCCGTGCCTTGCAGAATCCGCTCGCGCGAGGTCTGAGGGAGCAGTTCCAGGCACTCGGTCTGCCATTGTACTCCATTAGCTGAATAGCCGAAACCAGAGATCATCCCACCGAGCAGGCGGGCCAGGGTATCGAACTGGCCGCTTTTTAGCTGATAGATGGCGCGCGGCATTTCAGGCAATATGACAGCATTGCCAGAGGCCACCGCGCGGGTGAGGACGTCTATCAGACGGTCGCCGTCGAGCAGAACCTGGTAGCGTTTTCCGGCGTTGAGGTCGGCCACTTCCATGGGGATTGGCTGGGCATTGAGGTGATCTACCACCTCATAAAACACCGTTTTTAGCTCTGGAAAGGCCTCGTTACAGGCGGCGTCGGCGGCACAAGAGTCAAAAAACAGGTTCAGGGCGCGGTCGAGGTTGGCTCCCAGATCGGCCAGGTCTGCGCCCACGAGCGCGGTTGGGGATTCGATCACTACAGAGCGAAGCGGTTGGGGGAAATCGCGCATGAGCAGCAGGGCCACGCGCGCGCCGTAGCCGGCGGCATAAACGTTCCAACGCTCATAGCCCAATGCCTGGCGTAAATCTTCGAGGTCTGCGGCAGCGGCGGCGCTGGAGAACCA
Source organism: Anaerolineaceae bacterium (assembly GCA_034434155.1). GTDB lineage: Bacteria > Chloroflexota > Anaerolineae > Anaerolineales > Anaerolineaceae > DSYU01. The sequence continues at coordinate 47,349 of DAOUAC010000141.1, read as the reverse complement.
GCGGAGGTCGAGACCCTGCGACAGCCAGCCCTGATAGCAGGTACGCTGTTCGGCCAGCACTTGCTGGAGCGTTTCGGGGCTGTAAGGGGGCAGAGACAGCATCTGCCCGGCGAGCGCCGCCACGCCTGGGCAGGTGAGGGCTGGCTCGGAGCGGCCCGCGCCGCGCAGGTCGGCAATGACCAGGTCGCGGTCGAGGAGCAGGTCACGGGCGGCGAAGGCATAAGCGCCGGAGCCGGAATACGAGACGAATACCACCGGGTCTGGCTGGCGGGCTGAGGCTGAGGCGCGGATGATGGTGACGGCGATTTTCATCGTTTCCCCTTCGACCTGGGCGCGGTCGAGTGGAACGGATAGCCAACCGCATTCGATCTGCCGCTGACCGCCCCCGAAGCGAGATGGCGGACAATCGGCAGGCTCATACGCGCCAGCCAGGGCCGAGGCCCCGGCGGCGCTGACCGGCAGTGGCTGTACAATGGCGGTGGGGGTGGCCTCGGCGCGCGCACATCCCGCCGCAAGCAATACAATCCACAACCAATACAGTGCTTTCATAGTTAGATTGCCTGTCCTTTGAACTGACTCATATATAACTGATGGTAAAAGCCGCGCTTTTCGAGCAGTTGATGGTGATTGCCCTGCTCGACAATTTCACCGTTGTTGATAACCACCACATTGTCGGCATCGCGGATGGTAGAGAGGCGGTGGGCGATGACAAAGCTGGTGCGCCCGGCCATCAGACGCAGGAGAGCTTTTTGGATGCGCGCCTCGGTGCGGGTATCAACGCTGCTGGTGGCTTCATCGAGGATGAGGATGGCCGGGTCGGCCAGGATGGCGCGAGCAATGGCGAGCAACTGGCGCTGGCCCTGGCTGAGGTTGCTGGCCCGCTCTGAGAGCATGGTATGGTAGCCTTCTGGCAACTGGCGGATGAAATGATCGGCATCGGCCAACTGCGCTGCGCGGATGCATTCTTCATCGGTGGCATCCAGCCGCCCGTAGCGGATATTTTCCAGCACGGTGTCGGCGAACAGGAAGGTGTCTTGCAAAACCAGGCCCAGGCAGCGGCGCAGGTCTGCTTTGGGGATGGAGCGGATATCACGGCCATCAATGGTGATTCTGCCGCCCTGAATTTCGTAGAAGCGCGTCAACAGATTGATGATGGTGGTTTTGCCCGCGCCGGTCGGCCCGACCAGGGCCACGGTTTGCCCGGCCTGGGCTTCGAGGGTCATGTTTTGGATGACCGGGTGATCGGGAACGTAGCCAAAATGGACGTTTTCAAAGCGCACGTGGCCGGCCACGCATTCCTGGGGGCGGGTGATCAGGTCATTGGCGGCGGCCTCATCTACTTCGGGCGGAGTATCCATGATCTCAAAGACGCGCTCCGACCCGGCCAGGGCGGCCTGGATGGCGTTATACATATTGGCAAGCTGACGCAGCGGGTTGATAAACCCCTGTCCATAGCTGATAAAGGTGGCGATGGTCCCCACGCTGACCAGTCCTTGCAGGGCCAGCCAGCCGCCTAACCCGGCCAGGACGATGACGAAAAAGTTGCCCAGCACGCCTGTTAGCGGCATGAGAAGCAGGGCATAGGTGTTGGCGTAGGAACTGGCCTGATAGACGGCCTGGTTGTGCGCGCGGAAGGCGGCGATGACTGACTCGTTGCGGCGGAAGGCTTTAACCACCTTCTGCCCGCTGATGGCTTCTTCGACCACGCCGTTTAGCTCGCCCAACTGTTTTTGTAACTGACGGAAGCCTTTGCGGGTGTAGCGGGCCACGAACTCGGTGAACCAGAACATGATCGGCACAACCAGCAGGGTTGCCAGGGCCAGCCAGGGATCTAACACAAACATGGCGATCAGAATGCCGCCCATTGAAAGCACGCTGGCAACCAGCGCGGTGACGTTCTGCGAGACGGCCTGGTTGATGGCGTCAATGTCGTTGGTCAACCGGCTCATCAGCGCGCCGGCAGGGTTGGTATCGAAAAACTGGAGCGGCAGTTTTTGCAGGTGCTGGAATAAATCCTGGCGGATTTGCTGGAGGGCCTGCTGCGAGATGCGGGCCATCAGCCAGTTGGCGATGACGTGCAGGAGGTTGGTGAGCAGGTAGACCGCCAGCATCCAGAGGGCGGTGCGCACCAGGCCCTGCGGGTCTTTACCGGCGATGAAGCGGTCAATGGCAACGCCCATCAGATAAGGACCGAACAACCCCAGGATGGTATAGAGGACGACAAAGATGATTACGACGGCCAGCCCGCCGCGGAAGGGTTTGAGGTAAGGAAGCAGGCGGGCGACGGCGCGGCGCGGGTCGCGGGCTTTTTCGATTCTGCCGGGGCCAGGGCCGCGCCGGCGGTTGAGATGAAAATCTTCTCTTTCTTCACGAGCTGTACGAGTTACCATTATTTATTCCTCCACGCGCACGCCGCTGCCTAGCTGTGAGTCGAAAATTTCCTGGTAGATGGGACTGGTTTGGATCAGTTCGCTGTGATTCCCCTCGGCAACGATGCGGCCTTTGTCAATGACGATGATCTTATCGGCGTTCAAGACGGTGCTGATGCGCTGGGCCACTACGAAGCGGGTGCGGCTGCGCAGCATGGTTTCGAGGGCTTCCTGGATGCGGGTTTCGGTCTCCACGTCCACCGAACTGGTGCTGTCATCGAGGATGAGGATGCTGGGGTTGGCGGCCAGGGCGCGGGCAATGGCGATGCGCTGTTTTTGCCCGCCCGACAGGTTGACGCCGCGCTCTTCGATGTGGGTATCATAGCCGTTGGGCAGTTTGAGGATAAAGTCGTGGGCCTGCGCGGCTTTGGCGGCGGCGATTACTTCCTCGTCGGTGGCATCGGGCCGGCCGTAGCGGATGTTATCGCGCACGGAGCCAGAAAAGAGGATTGTTTCTTGCGGGACGATGCCGATTTTGCCGTGCAGTGAATCCTGTTGGACTGCGCGAACATCATGCCCATCAATCAGAACGCGGCCGGCGCTGGCATCGTAAAAGCGAGGGATCAGGTTAATCAGCGAGGATTTTCCTGCGCCGGTGGCTCCCAGGATGGCGACGGTTTCGCCTGGCTCGGCGGTGAGGTTGATGCCTTCCAGCACCGGCTCATCCTGGCTGTCGTTGTAATAGAAGTGAACGTTTTCAAACTCCACGCGCCCAGCGATGTGTTCTGGCAGTGGGTAAGCGTTGGGAGCGTCCTGCACCTGGGGGATGGTATCTAACACCTCGTTGATGCGCTGGGCCGAAGCAAAGCCGCCCGCCCATACGTTAGCCAGCATGGTCATCATCGTCAGCGGCCCCATGGTGGTGAGCATGTAGTTGGTGAAGGCCACAATCTGCCCGATGGTCAGGTCGCCGCGGATGGCCTGCAAGCCCCCGGCCCAGATGACCACGACGACGCCGAGATTGACGAAACTGGTCAGGACGGGGCCCATGGAGGACATAAAGCGCATCACGCGGATATTCTCGGAGGTGAACTGCTGGTTGGCCTCGGCAAAACGATGGCCTTCGTAGTCGGCGCGCACAAAGGCTTTCACCAGCCGCACCCCGGCGATGTTCTCTTGCAGTACGGTGTTGAGGCGGTCCAGCTTCTGTTGTACCAGACGGAAGAGCGGCTCCATTTTGAGGCTGAAAAAGACAATCACCGCTGACGTAACGAGCAGGAGCGGGAGCATGGTGAGGGCGAGGCGGGAGTTGGTGCTGAACATGAGGATCAGACTGCCGATCATCATCAGCGGGGCGCGCGTGCCAATGCGCAGTGAGACCTGTACTAACCGCTGTGCGGCCCCGGTATCACTGGAAAGCCGCACCATCAGCCGCCCGGTGGTGAAGCGGTCGAGGTCGCCGTAAGAGAGGTCTTGAATTTTGAGGAAAATCGCTTCGCGCAGGTCGCGGGCAAAGCCCTCACCGGCGCGTACCGAGAAGTAATTGTTGCCAATCGCAAAGACTGCGCTTAAGACTGAGACGCCCAACATCAGGGCGGCGGTCTGCACCACTACGCCGGTATCGTTGCGGGCGATGCCCTGGTCAATGATGCGCTGGATCAGGCGGGGGATCGCCAGATCGAGAAATACAATGGTGGTGAGCAGTACCAGAGAGAGCAGTGATTCTTTCCAATAAGGTTTTAACAGGTAAAAGAGTTTTTGTATGTGTTTCATCGGTTTATCCTTCGTCGAAGACGCGCCGGAGTTGTTCCAGGGCCGAGGCGATGGCCGCCAGTTCTTCGGGGTTGAGCGCCGAGAGCCTGTCCATCATCCATTGGCGGTTCTGGCGAAACACGGCGTCCAGCAGGTTCTGGCCGCTTTCGGTCAGTTCGAGCTGGACGTAGCGGCGGTCGGCGCTGGTGTGGCTGCGGCTGATGAGGCCCTTGCTCACCAGCGCATCAACGGCCTGGCTGATGGCCGGGCGGCTGATATGTTTGACGGCGGCCAGCTCGCTGGTGGAGTGAACACCCTGGCGGATGTGGCGCAAAACGTGGAACTGTTCTACGCTGATGTCGAAATTCTCGGTCACGATGCCGCGAATATGCTCGCGGATGCTGTTCCAGACCGGGGGGAAGGTCTCCCAAAAGCGGTTGATGACCGATTCGAGCTGTTCGACGGGAGGGGAATTGGAACGGGTAGATGACATATCGGAGAACCTATGGTTAAGTATCTTAACGGTTAAACATGTTAACCATTTTACGGAAAATGGAATAGAGAGTCAACCCTGAGTTTAACCATGGGCAGGGCCTTCTCAAAGTCCCCCCACCCCTGGCCCCGCCCCCTCGAAGGGGGCGGGGAACCAAAGATTCGTGGAGTTTGGCGGCGCATTCGCGCCGCCAAACTCCACACCCTTCCTACAAGACGAGTGATTTTCAAAAAGTCAAGCGACTTTGAGAAAGCCCTATAACCATGGGCGCGGATTTAGTAATTGGGTTAACGTCTCAGGCCGCTGCCATGAGCATGGCGGCGGCCTGAGAGGGTTGGGTTCGAATGCACGGTTCCAGGGGTTAGTGTTCGTGGCCCTGTAGTTTTTCGGCGCCGGGGAGCTTGCCGACCAGCATTTGCGGCTTGTGGATGAGGATGGGGAAGTGCTGAGGGCAGATCCAGTAGTATTGACCCTGGTATTCTACCGCCAGTAAGGGGATTTCCTGGCTGGACTGCTCGCAGACCAGGCAGATGTGTTCTGCGTGATTCATTTGTAAACTCTCCTAAGAAACAGTCTGATTGCAGTTCTATCTTACCTGATGAATGGATGCTTTTCTTTGACGAAGCGCAAAGATTTACGGGTTGATTGCGGTTATAACATCGGCATGATCCAAGATAATCGCAAAGCACTTCGTTCTCTTCTTCTTTTTTTGGCGCTCTCGGTGCTGGCCTTGTTGAGCGGGCTGTGGGCCGGTCTGCTGCGCCTGGGATGGCAGTTGCCGGTGATCTTACCGCATCTGCCGGTTGAACACGGCCCGCTGATGGTCTCTGGCTTTTTGGGGACGCTGATCTCGCTGGAACGGGTGGCGGCACTGCGCCAAAAGTGGATGTTCGGCGCGCCGCTGTGCAGTGGGCTGGGGTGGGTGTTGGGGCTGGCCCTGCCGGAGAGCATCCTCGGCCCGGCGCTGATCACCCTGGGCAGTCTGGTGACGGCGGGCATTTTGGGGGTGATCGTGCGGCGGGAAGCGAAGATTTACACTATTACGATGGCAGTTGGGGCGCTCGGCTGGCTGGGCGGCAACCTGCTGTGGGCTGCGGGGATGGCCGTGCCGCAGGTAGTATGGTGGTGGATGGCCTTTTTGGTGCTGACGATTGCCGGGGAACGCCTGGAATTGAGCCGGGTGCTGCGCCTGGGCGGGCGGCAGTTTGGATGGTTTGGCCTGGCGGCGGGTCTGTTCCTGGTGGGGGTGGCGTTGACGGTCTGGCGGCCGGAGATGGGGGCGCGGGTGGCCGGAGCGGGCCTGCTGGCTCTATGCGCCTGGCTGCTGCGCTACGATATTGCCCGGCGCAACCTGCGCCATGCCCTGCCGCTGACGCGCTTCATTGCTATGTGCCTGTTTACCGGTTATTTGTGGTTGGGAGTTGGCGGGGCCTTGAGCCTGGGCTATGGGGCGCAGTCGGCTGGGCCGCTGTATGACGCGGTTTTGCATGCCGTTTTTATTGGGTTTGTCTTTGCGATGATTTTTGGTCATGCGCCGATCATTTTGCCGGCGCTGACGGGGATGATGGTGGTTTTTCGTCCGCAGTTGTATCTGCCGCTGGCACTGCTGCACGCTTCGCTGGCGGCGCGAGTGGTTGGCGACCTGGCGGGACAGGCGGCGCTGCGCAAGTGGGGCGGGGCGATCAACGAAGCGGCAATTGTGCTGTTCATGGGCCTCTTTGCGTGGTTGGTGCTGCGGGCGAAGCGCCAATAGAAAATTACCCGGCGGGGCTGCGCGGCGCTTCTTCGCCGGGGGAGCGGGGGGGTAGATCTTCGGCGATGCTGACCAGCCCGTGCGGAAAGCGAATGATTACGCGCTCGCGCCCGGACTGTACCAGACCCTGGTTTTCCCACTGCGAGAGGATGCGGCTGACGGTGTAGAGCGTCATGCCAGACATTTCAGCTAAATCTTGCCGGGTGAGGGGAATATCGAGCAGTACGCCTTCGGTGGTTTTCCTGCCGACCTGACGCGCCAGGCGTAAGATGGTGCGGGCCAGGCGGCGCTCGACGCGCTCGGTTGCCAGCTCGCGGTAGCGGTCTTGGAATTCACGCACGTGGCCGGCCAGCAGTTTCATCCCGTTGAGGGCTAGGGCCGGGTAGCGGGCGATCAGGTCGAGCATGGTTGATTGCGGCCAGTACAGCACCCGGCTGGTTTCGGCGGCCTCGGCGGAGACGGGGTAAACGACCCCCACCGCCAGGCTGATGGCGGCGAACATCATGCCCGGCGTAATCACCCGCATCAGCACCTGCTGCCCGTCTTCAGAGAGCTGTGTCAGCTTAATGCGGCCGCTTTTTAATACAAAGATGCGTTCCGCCGGGTCGTCCTGGTAAAAAACGAAACTGCCCTCCTCGAAGACCTGTTCGCGGCTTTCGGCCAGCACTGCCGCCAGGTCTGCGGGTGACAGGCCTTTAAAAAAACTGTTCCCAGCGAGGAGGGCAAGGTTTGGATCATCCATAGGCCAACGTTCACTACGTTGACCTATTTTACACGAAAAGCACGGAGTTTATTCTATAAGATCATCGGACGGATGCGCTTCCAGGCGTGCAGAAGGAAGAGGCCCACTCCGAGCGCTTGGGCCAGGCGGCCCCACACGGCTGTCCACGGCTCAGGGCCGAACCCAACGAGGAACACGCCGACATTGAGCAGAACAAAGGCGGCCCAGGCCGGCCATTCCATACCCCGCGAGCCGCCGGGGAAGCGCGGCAAGATCCAAAACGCCACGCCCAGCGCCAGGTGAGCCATCCAGCCGGTTAGTAGAAATTCAATGTGGGCTGGCAGTACCGACCAGACTCCCGGCCAGAGTCCCAGCCCCTTGTTTGCCAGGAGCAGGCCGCCCAGCGTAAAACCGGCCAGCAGGTAGATCAGCGAGGCGCGCACGGCCCAGACACTCAGGCGCGGCATGGCTACTTCTCCTTTACGCGCGGCCAGGTGTTGACCAAAAACGCCAGACCCGCCAGCCACTGCAAAACAGCCGAAACCACCAGCGCCCAGCCGGCAGGCGCGCCGGGTTGGGCGCTGCCTTCGAACAGCGCGCGCAGGGCCAGCCCAACATTCAGCAGCCAGTAGGCGGCCCACGCCAGCCCATCGTGGCCGCGCGGCCGTTCACGGCTGTATTTGGGGAACATCCAGTGCACCACGCCAAAAATCAACAGTGTGAGCCAGCCAACTACAAACAGGTGAACGCGCACCGGCTCCAGGCGAGAGAGCACCGCCAGCGGCCCATCCAGGGGGAAGGTCCGCGCCGCGGCCTGCGCCAGCCCTGCGATAAATGCCAGGAGCAGGTAAATGAGCGATGTTTTGACCATCCAGCGAGTCAATACGGGCATTGAGATACACTCCTTACTGCGGCCCTGCTTTTCGGACCGATCTTTAACGTCATCGGCTCTCAGTTTAAAGAATACGGATCAGGCTTCTTTGCGCCAGGGCAAAGACAGCCATCTCAGGCCAATATACGATGGGTAGGAACGGCCGGTCTGGCAAGACTGGTTGAATTGACCGAAAGCAGGTTAGAAAGAATGGTTTTACCGCATTTTCAAATGACGGTTCACGATCTCTTCGAGGCGTATCCTCAGGCGGTGGCGGTGTTTATCCGTTACCGGATGGGGTGCGTTGGGTGCAACATGGCTTGCTTTGAGACGCTGCGCGACGCCGCCGAAATTTACGGAATTGAACCAGAGATTTTTCTTGAGGAAATCCGGGCAAGCATAAGGTCTGGCGGGCCACCGGCGTGATATAATCGAGGCTCTATCTGGTTGATCTTTATGCCTGGGGGCCATTGCTTTGACACCCATTGCCCTGATTCTGGTCATCGCCTCGACATTTGCCCATGCCTTTTGGAACTACCTGGGAAAGCGGCGCAGTCCGTCGGCGGCGTTTTTTCTGACGGCCTCGCTGGCCGTCACCGTTTTTTTATCTCCCCTGTTGGTGATATATCACCGAGCCATTGCGCACATTCCAGCGCCGGTGTGGGCTCTGCTGGTGGCGACGGGCGCATGCCAGGCGATCTATTACGCCGGGCTGGCCGGGGCCTACCGCTTTGGCGACCTGTCGGTGGCCTATCCGCTGGCGCGGGCGCTGCCGGCCCTGCTGGTGACGCTGGCGAGCGTGGTGCTGGGCCTGGGCAAGCCGATCACGGCTGTGGGGTATGCGGGTATTTTGATTGTGGTGGCGGGGTGTTTGCTCATCCCCCAGCCGGGTTTCCGCGGACTGCGGATCAGCCACTATTGGAACCTGTGCTGCGCTCTGGCGCTGCTGGCGGCCTGCGGCACGACGGGTTATACCATTATTGACAGCGAAGCTTTGCGCATTCTGCGCGCCACCCCGGCGCTGAACATGACGCATCTTGAAATCGCCGTGCTGTTTATGCTGTTTGAGACGGCCATGACGGCGGCGTGGCTGGGGGTTTACCTGTTGTTTTCGGCTTCTGAGCGGGCCGCTTTCCGCGAGGTGCGGCGCAATGGCTGGCGCTATGCCGCCGTTACCGGGCTGATCATCACGGCTACGTATGGGTTAGTGCTGGCGGCCATGGCATATGTTACCAATGTCAGCTACCTGGCGGCGTTCCGCGAGCTGAGCATTCCGCTGGGGGCGATGTTGGGCGTCACACTGCAAAAAGAGCCGGCCCCGGCCCCCAAAATCACCGGGATTGGGGTAGTGCTGGTGGGGCTGCTGTTGGTAGGACTGGCATAACGAAGGAGGAGACATTGGGCAACGAACGCAACGAGTATGATGTTTTCCCACGCATTGTGCGCGCGGGCCGAGAGACGGTCATCACCATCCGGCCTTTGTTTGACCACGTGCGCTTTCAGGCGGACCAGGAATACACCCTGGCCGTGCACGCCGCTGAGGGCGAAACAGGGCAGGTGGGCTGGACGGCGGTTCCGAAAATTGCTATCAGGCCGCAAAATGGAGAGGTGCGCATTGCGTATCCTTTCGGGAGGGAGCAGGAGTATATTTTCGTGCTGGAGCGCGCGGGCAAGAAGATAGCCGAATTCCGGCTGTTTGCGCTTGAAGCAGACCTGTTCGAGCGCCGCCCTTACAAAGGCGACTTCCACATGCACACTTACTACTCGGACGGCAAAGAGTCGCCAGCTTATGTCGCCGCGGCGTGCCGCAAGATCGGGCTGGATTTTATGGCGATCACGGATCACCGCAAATATGGCCCTTCGCTTGAGGCCATGCGGGCATTTGCGGGGGTCGAGACGGATTTGCGCATTTACCCGGGGGAGGAAGTTCACCCGCCTAACAACCCGGTTCACATCCTTAACTTTGGCGGGCGCTTCAGCATTAATGAGCTTTTCTACAGCGATGCCTATGGAGCCGAAGTGCAGGCCATTGCGGATGGGCTGGAAGATTTTCCCAGCGGGGTAGACCGCTACGCTTACGCTTCGTGCGTCTGGTGCTACGACAAAATCCGCGAGGCTGGCGGGTTGGGGGTATTCTGCCACCCATACTGGTTTTCAACGAACCATTATGACGTTCCCGTATACCTGACGGATTTGCTGTTAGAGCGCCAGCCCTGGGACGCGCTAGAGGTAATTGGCGGGTATCACCGCTTTGAGGTGGAATCGAACACCCTGCAGGTAGCGCGTTATCACGAGGAACGGGCGAAAGGCAAGCGCATTCCGATTGTGGGGGTCAGCGATGCGCATGGCTGTGAAACCGGCAGTCTGTTTGGCTGGTATTACACAGTGGCGTTCTCGCCCTCGACGGAACTGCCAGATCTGATTGCCAACATCCAAAATCTTTATTCGGTGGCGGTGGAAGCGCTGCCCGGCGAGACAGCCCGCGCTTACGGGCCGTTCCGGTTGGTGCGCTACACTCAATTTTTACTGCGCGAGGTCTTCCCCGCGCACGACAGTCTGTGCCTGGAAGAGGGCCGGCTGATGCTGGCCTATGCCGCCGGAGACGCGCAGGCCGGGGCGGCGCTGGCAGGGTTGAAGGGGCGGGTGGAGAAGCTCTACGCTCACTGGTGGGGGCAGCCGCTAAGCGGCAGGTGAGCTGGCGAGCACGAGATGTTTAAAGCGACCGCCACGCCCGGATCGTCTTCGATCATCAAGATGCGATACGCCAGCTCCACGCAGGGGATTGTATCACGGATGGGAGAAGAAAGCGCCCAGGAGGGCCTGGGTAAGGGTCACATCCACCGGGCGGTCGAGGTTTTCGGGATCGGTAGCGATATAGACGTTGGTGTGGGCATCCTTGCCCTCGAAAATTAAGAGCCAGGGAGCCGGTTGGCTGCCGTAAACCAGCAAGATGATGATGCGATCCGTGCCTGGGCCGAGGCTCTGCGCGTCAAAAGTGCGCCGGACGCACAGTCCGCCGTTGGTCAGGGCCTGAGCCGCCAGCCGGGCGGCCTGGTCGCAGTCCTGTTGGAGGGCCAGGAGAGGAGATTTACCCCGGTTCATGCTTTGATTGTAGGGGCGCGCAGGCGCATCCCCAAGAGTGAAACAACCCAATGGGCCGGTAGGCAATATTGCCCACCGGGGTTGAGTGATCTCACTCTTTCTCGATGCTTTTCAGACGGTTAAACTAAGTGAAGGTGGTTTATCCTGAAAGACGAGTGGAGAGCTTATGCGTTATACCCGTTTGATCCTGCTGATCGCGCTGGCGGCTGGGTTGCTGGCGGCCTGTGGGTCGAGTGCCCCGCAGGGAGAGATTGACATGGCGGATATGAGCCGTATGCCAGATGTGGTTAAAAATGCGCCGGTCAGCGTGCGCGAGGCTTATCAGTTTGCGGTTGCCAACCCGGAAGTGTTAAAGGAAATCCCGTGTTACTGCGGGTGCGGCGCCATGGGGCATACCTCGAACTATTCCTGCTACGTGCAAGACGATGCCAATGGGGTCATTACGTTTGATGAACATGCCCTGGGCTGCTCTATCTGCGTGGATATCACCCAGGATACGATGCGGATGATGTGCGAGGGCAAGGAATTGGCGGACATTCGCGCCTATATTGATCAGACTTACAGCCAATACGGCCCCAGCAACATTCCCTAGACCTGTTTATATGACGCGCGCGCGGCGATTGATCCCCTTTGTACTGCTGGCCCTGATCCTGGTTGTAGGCCCTCTGGCGGCGAGCGGCCCGGTTAACGCGGCTGGTCATTCTCCACAAGAGCGCCATTTTCGCATCGAGGCGGGGGGGTACGCCTTTACCCCGGCAGAGATTCACGTTTCCCCTGGCGACCGCGTGACGATTGAGTTGGTGGCTACGGATGTTGCGCATGGGCTGACGATTGACGGGTACGCTGTGGATCTGTGGGCCGAGCCGGGGCAGCCGGCCCGCACCACGTTCACGGCGGGGCGAGCGGGCAGTTTTAAGCTGCGCTGTTCGGTGGCCTGCGGCGCACTGCACCCGCTGATGACCGGGAAGTTCGAGGTGGGCGTGAACTGGCGGTTTCTGCAAGGCGCTGGGCTGGCGATGGCGGCAGTGCTGGCGGGGGCGGCGCTGGGCAGGCCGGGCGGCGGCTGGAAGCCGCTGGCGGCGTGGTGGGCGCGGCGCAGGCCGCGCATGGCTTGGGGCAAAGAAAGCTTTTTACTGCGCAGCCGCTGGCCGCTTTTTCTGGCGCGCGCCCTGACCCTGGCCGGTTTTGTCCTTGCCATCCTGACGGGGCTGTTTGGCTCGGTGGTGGGCAGTCAGAACTTTGCCATTATCTTCGTCTGGATCGCCTGGTGGACCGTGCTGAAACTGGTGCTGATCCCGTTGGGCGGGCGGGCGTGGTGCGGCGTTTGCCCGGTGCCCATGCCGGGGGAGTGGCTGGCGCAGGGAGGCATTCTGACCCGCGCATCCGGTTGGGGCCTGGGGCGGCGCTGGCCGCGCGCTTTGGGCAAAATCCGCGTGGATGGCGGCTGGCTGCAAAGCGCGGCCTTTTTGCTCATCGGGCTGTTCAGCGCCATGACCCTGACCCAGCCGCGCCTGACGGGTTGGGTGCTGTTGGGAGTGCTGGCGCTGGCGACCGGGTTGAGCCTGGTATTCGAGAAGCGCGCTTTCTGCAATCACCTCTGCCCGATTGGGGGCTTCTGCGGGTTGTACAGTCAGGTGGCGCCGGTGGAAGTGCGGGCGCGTGACCGGGCCATCTGCGCCGCTCACGCTGAAAAGACCTGTTACCAAAACTGCCCCTGGGGCGTTTACGTGGCGGCACTGCAAGATAACAACCCCTGCGGGATGTGCATGGAATGCCTGCGGGTTTGCCCGCATGATAACGTGACCTTCAACCTGCGCGCGTTTGGCAAAGACCTGGCCGAATCGCGGCGGGCCTTGCGCCTGGATGAGACCGCTCTGGCTTTGGTGATGCTGGGCGGCGCGCTGGCGTTCTCGGCGGTGTTTTTGGGACCGTGGGGCTGGCTGCGCAACGCGGCGTATGCCATTGGCTCGCCGTCTTGGGTGCTTTACAGCCTGGGATTCCTGGTTTTTGTGGGGTTGGTGGTGCCAGGACTGTGGGCGCTGGCCGTCTGGCTGGGCGGTAAGAGCGCGAACTTTAAAAAAGCGCTGGCGCAGCAGGCTCACCCGTTGATCCCGTTGGGCCTGGGGGCATGGGTTGCCTTTACCATCGCTTTTGCCTTTGCCAAAGCCTCTTACGTGCTGCCGGTGCTGTCGGACCCGTTTGGGCTGGGCTGGAACCTGCTAGGCACGGCCAGCGTGGTCTGGTCGCCGGACGTTACGGTTGTATCACCGGGGATGCAGGTGGCGGCGCTGTGCGGGGGGCTGTTGTGGTCGGCTAAGGTGGCCTGGGAACGCTGTGGTTCGGCGCGCCGGGCGCTGACGGTTCAGGCGTTTGGCCTGGCGGTGACGCTGGGCCTGCTGGTGCTGTTGGTCGGGTAGGTTAAGGATGATGGCTGAACGGATCGCCCGGATGGTGTTAGGCGGCGTGCTGGCCCTGGTGCTGGTCGTGACCGCCGCGGCGCTGCTCCCCGGCCTGTGGCGGGGCGATGCTGCGGCACAGGTGATTGAAATCCACGCGCGGATGCCCGAACAGGGCGGCTGGTCTGTGGAGAGCCTTCAGGCACGCACAGGCCAACCGCTGCGGCTGCGCCTGACTTCAGACGATGTGGTGCACGGGTTTGCGGTGGGTCTTTTGGATCATCCTGAGGTGGTTCTGCGGCCCGGTAAGTGGGAAGAAGTCACCCTGACCTTGGACCGTCCCGGGCGCTATACCTACTACTGCACGCGCTGGTGCGGGGCGAATCACTGGCGCATGCGCGGAACCATCGAGGTGAGCGGTCCTGGCCCAACAGAGCCGCCCGCCGGGCCGCCGCTGTACGTGCGGCTTGGAATTGACATTGACGCGCCGCACGAAGCCGAGGCCATCCCTGCCTCGCCGCCTGCGGCAGAGCGCGGCGCGGCCCTGGCGGAGCGCATTCCGGCGGCGTATCAATCACCGGAAGCGTATCAGACCTACAGCCCCGCGCAGCTTTTTACCCGTCTGCGGAATGAACCCGGCCTGCGAGACCTGGACGATGCCGCCCTTTGGGATATAGTGGCCTACCTGTGGGCGCGCCAGACTTCACCAGAGCGCCTGAAAAGCGCCGCGCAGCGGTATGCGCAGAACTGCGCGGCCTGTCATGGCGAGACAGGCCAGGGTGACGGCGTGATGGTCGCGGGGCTGCCGGCGTATGACCATACCGGCGGGATGTCGGGCCGCACGCGCCCGCCCGATTTTACCGATCCACGCGGGCTGTTGGGAGCCAGCCCGGCCCTGTTAAAGGGCAAGATTCAGCGCGGCGGGATGGGTACGGGAATGCCCTATTGGGGGCCGCTGTTTACAGAAGAGCAGATGGACGATCTGGTGGCCTATATTTATCAATTTGCCTGGCGGGGGCGGTCGGCGCATCCGTAAGTGCGCGGCTTTTCCACGCTCGCCCCTTACTGGGCCAGCCAGTTTTTGAGCATGGCGAGGTCGGCGATTACGTCGGGGGTGGGGTCGTAGGTTTCGGGTTCGTGTTCGACGCTGATGGCGCCCTGGTAGTTCATCTCTTGGAGCGCGCGCACGCATTCCTGAATGGGAACGACGCCCCTGCCGAAGCGGCAGGTCTCGTGGGGCGGGCCAACGTGTTTCACGTCTTTGAGGTGGACGTGCAGTACGTGATGGCCCAACTCGCGCAGGGCCCTGGCGGCATCGTAGCCCTGCGTGCCGAACCAGCCGGTATCTACCGCCGCGCCGATGCGACCCTCTGCGCCGTCGCCGATTTTAGCCAGCAGTTCGGCAGGGTTCTTTTCGGGGTGGTTTTCGATTGCCAGCATCAGGTCGTACTGCTCCAGCAGGCGCACGAGAGCGGCGCGGTCGCTGTTGGGCAGACCGGTGGAGCCGCCCAGGATGCGGGTTCCTAATGCCTGGGCGATGCGGCAGGTGCGCTCGACTTCTTCGGCGGTGCTGCCAAAACCACCGGCCAGACTGGCGACTGTAAGGTGATGCTTTTCCAGAGTCTGTTGGGCAATGGCGATATGCCGGGCGGTGGCCCAGGCCGGGTTGAGGTGAGCCAGCCACAGGTCTACCTGCTGAAAGCCCATTGCCTCGATTTCGGCCAGCATGTCATCGAAACGCTGGGCGTAGGTTTCGAGCGGGCGGAAGAATTCATTGGTGGCCCGGTCGCCCTGGCCCCAGCCGCCGGTCATCTGGTAGCCTAGCTGGCGAGCCACAAAGTTTGCGCTCATAAAAGAGATGGTGGGCATAGATTACTTCTCCAATGGGTTGTTCCGTTTAGGGCAGGCCCATTTCTTGGGCGAGCACCAGGGCCGAGACGCCCAGCAGGATGATGTCTGGGTCGAGATTGGAATGAACCAACTGCGTCTCCGCGGCGGTGGCGGGCAGGGCGCGGCGCTGTACCTCGCAGCGCACGGCCTCTAAAAAAACTTCCCCAAACTCTCGATAGCGGCCAGAAATGACGATGCGGCGGATGTTCAAGACGCTGACCAGGCTGGCGATAGAAATTCCCAGGTAGCGGCCGGCTTCCTGGATTACGGCAGAGACGGTTTCGTCGCCGGCGGCGAACATCTGGCAGACGAAATTCCAGTCAATTACAGCGGGCCAGTGGGCGTCTGGGCCGGTCATCACCAGTTCACGAAGGCGCTGGACAATGGCTTCGGGAGTGGCGACGGTTTCGAGACAGCCGTAGTTGCCGCACGAACACAGGCGGCCCCCTTCGACGACCGTCAGGTGGCCGATCTCGCCGGCCCCGTGACTATCACCGGAGTGGATGCGCCCGGAGAGGATAATGCCGGCCCCAATGCCCTGCCCAATGCGAATCAGGATGAGGTTGGGAGAGCGGCGCATCTGGCCGAAGGTGTATTCGGCCTGGGCCGCGGCGTGACTGTCGTTGCAAAGATAGACCGGGATCTGAAACCGCTCCTGGATGATCTTTTTAAGGGGTAAATCCGTCCAGTGGAGGTGAACAGCCTGGCGGACGATGCCCTGGTCGGGATCGGTCAACCCAGGAACGCCAACGCCGATGCCGATGAGAGGGGCGCTGACCTGTGGAACCATGCGGTCTAACAGGCGGCAGACGGCTGAGAGCGCGCCTTCGCCGTTGGTCCCGTCAAACGTCTCTTGGCCGCGTTTGAGGATCTTGCCGCGCAGGTTCAGGAGCGCGCCGGAGCACTGCCCGCCGCTTAAATCCAGGCAGATCAATTGGCGGGCGTTTTCTTGCAGTTGTAAGATGATGGGAGGTTTGCCGCCGATGGAAGAGCCAGTTCCGGTTTCTACCAGCAGGCCAGAAGCGATCAGGTCGCTGACAATGTCTGAGACGGTGGTACGGGTGAGGTGGGTGATGCGGGCAATCTCGGCCCGGCTGATAGCACCATGCTGGTAGATGGTTTTGAGTACCAGGCGGGTATTGTGGAATTTGGTTTGCTCGCGCGTCGCTTTTTCCATGGCGGACACTTTGACAGTTCACCAGACTAAAGATAAGTATAGCAAAGAAATAGAAGGTTCATCCGATTGTCGTAGGGAGAATCCTCAGAAGCCAAAGAGGGGCGCGCGCGCTATACTACGACAAAACTGCCGCGTGTACCGGATGGTACAGGGGCGCAGATTCACCTCAGGAGGAGTAAGGTGCTGTTTGGGAGTCTTTTTCAGTTGGCGGCCCCGGTGCTGTACCTGGACCCGGGTTCGGGGAGTTTTCTTATTCAGTTGTTAGTGGGGGCCGGCCTGGGGCTGGCGGTAGCGGTTAAGATGTACTTTGCCAGGATCAAGAACCTGGCCAGGCGCAAGAAGAGCGAGCGGGCCGCCCCTGACGAGGGGGATGAGGGCGAGCGTTAGTTGCGCGGGAGGGTGATTTCATCGGGGTCGCTCATGCACGTCACCGGGGCGGGGCGCATGGTCTTGGTGCGAGGGTCTTTGTAATAGTGCCGATCTGGCAGTAGGGTGAGTGGTTCGCCAAAGTAGTACCGGAAGATCAGGCGGAAGTTGTTGACCGGCGAAATCTGGTCATACAGCAGTTCGCCGCCGTCATCGGGCAGGTAGTAGGCCGAGAGGATCTTCAGGCGGTCTTGGCCGGACCATTCGACCGGGCGCGTCCATTCATTGGAATGGTCGCCCTGGAGGATGATGATGGGGTCGGGGTCAGAATGTTCGAGGATGGCGTCAATTGCATCGAGGATGCGGCTGTTGGTGTAGCGGACGCCGTCTACGTAGCCGGGAACGGTCTGTTCTTTGGTGAAGGGCAGTCGGAGGGAGCCATCGGGCTGGAACATGAAGGGCCAGTGGGCCGAGTAGATGTGGGCATAGACGAATTTAGGACTGCCAATTTCGGTGGGGATGCGCTCCAGCGCGTCGAAGGCATAGATATTCTGCTGGTACACCTGGTAAAACTGCGGTTCGAGGGCCTCACTTGCGCTGAGCAGAAGGTCTTCGGGATCGGGCGAGCCTTCGGAGGGCATGATTCTGGCCGAGATGTGGAAAGTGGAGTCGGCGGCTGAGAGGAGGGTGGTTTTCCAGTAGAGGTCCTGGAATTTGGCGGTTTCAAGGCGCTGGGTGTAATCGGTATCTTTTTCGAAGTTGATGTAGGTGTCGGCGTCTTGAATGTCAATCAGACCCATAAACCCGCGAAAGGTGACGGTGTGGTAGCCGTAGTTCTTGAACTTTTGCAGAACCAGGCTGTCTTGAATCAGCGGGGCCATCTGCTCGTAGCCGCCGCGCTTAATGAAAGCCGATTCCGGCACGCCTAGCTGGTCGAGGTAATCCATATTGAGGATGGAGGTGATGGCCGGAGCCGTCCACATATAATTGCCCTGGGCGCAGTCCGGGAAGACAAAGCCGCGCTCTTTAAGGGCGTTGATCAGTTGGCTGTTATCGAAGTCGGAGCCTTCGAGGAGGATATCTTGCCGGCCATAATTATCGAGCAGGATGAAATAAACGTCGCGGCGGGGGATGCGGCTGGTGAGGGGGATCGAACGGTGCAGAGGACTGGCGAGGGCGCTGGCTTTGTTCATGCGGGCCATTGCCAGGTAGTAGGGCGCGGCGGGGATGACCTGCATCAGCACCAGGGCCAGAGTGACGACGTTCATGGTTTTGGTGAGGGCCGGACTGCCAAGCCTGCGAATGAGCGCCAGGGCCAGAAGCGCGCAAGTTAAGAATAAAGCCGCCGGAAGCAGGCTGGCCGGTTCAAGGTTGGGGCTGATCTGGTGAACCAGGTTGGCGAAATGCCCGAAGGTTAACAGAAAGAAGGCCAAAATAGCGGCCAGCAGAGCGGCGCGGTGGGCATTGCGCGCGAGGGCCAGCGCCAGCAGGTAGACGATGACGGCACCGGCCAGCGTGACCAGCAGCGAGGGAATGATCACGTAGGCGGGCTGTTGGGCGCGGTTTGAACTCCACAGGTACAAGACCGGGTAAATTGCCAGTAAGAAGGGGTAAAAGGGCAGGAGCGTAATCTTTGTAGTTTTTGAAAATCTCATATTGCACTTCAACAATAATGAAGGGTTGACCCACCGGTAGCGACCTCGATTATAAGCCGATCTGGCGTTAAGTTTTAATCAAGATTTTGTATGTTTCTGTAAAAATATTTTAGATTGGAACGCCCTGTGGCACGAGAGATTACTGGTGGTTCTTTTTTTTGTTGACTTAATTTATCGTTAATGTGATAATGGGTTTCGTTAACCATTCTTACCGGTTTTTATTTCTCGTCGCTTCTGTAAGTCGAAAAGCCAGAGAACTTGTGATGGGCCAACCCAGGCCGCCGCAGGCCCTGGAAGATGGCGTTTCGAACTTTTGGGGGAAAGGAGGTTAAACCAGAAGGGCGTGGGTCGGATGGGTGGCAGTTCGTTTGTGGGAATCGGCGGGGGGATTTGTAAATGGGCGGCAGTTTCGCTTATTTTCAAACAACCTATCATTGGGCTAAAAAGAGAGTGGAGGAACGATGCTTAAGAAAGCAGTTACGTTACTTGCAATTCTGGCCGTACTGGTGACTGTGCTGCCAGTGAAGTTTGCAGCCAGCGCGGCGCCCAACGGAGATGAGGAAGCGCCGACCATTGGCGCGAACACCGACAATCCCGATCATCCGCTGGGCGTAGAAAAGGGCCAGCGCATGAAAAAGGGACTGGAAGCGAAGCTCAACGGCAAGGCCAAAGGCAAAGTTCACGAAGTGGCGCGGGGGCAGTTTGTCGAGCTGGCGCGCGAGGGCGAAGATTTAATCTGGACGGTGTTGGGCGAGTTTGGCACGGCGATTCACCCCACTTATGGCGGTACGCCCGGCCCACTGCACAACCAGATTCCTCAGCCGGACCGTTCCGTTGATAATACGACTATCTGGGCGCCCGATTTTAACCGCGCTTACTATGAGAATTTGCTGTTTGGCGAGGGTCCGGGCGTGGTGTCGATGCGCAACTATTACATTCAGCAGTCGTCTAACCGCTATGCCGTGAACGGGGAGGTGACCGATTGGGCGCAGGTTCCGTACAACGAAGCCCGATACGGCGCGAATTACTGCGGCGGGATTGTATGCGCCACTACCTGGTTGTTCGTGCGCGATTCGGTCAATGCCTGGTACAACAACCAGATCGCCGCCGGGCAAACGCCAGCAGATATTGATGCTTACCTGAGCCAGTTCGACGTCTGGGACCGCTACGATTATGACGGCGACGGCAATTTTGATGAGCCGGATGGGTACATTGATCACTTCCAATCGGTACATGCTGGAGAAGGCGAAGAGACCGGCGGCGGGGCGCAGGGTTCAGATGCGATTTGGAGCCATCGCTGGTATGCCTTTTACAATCTCATCGGCGTTGCCGGGCCAGCCTTTAACCCCTTAGGCGGCGTTCAGGTGGGCGGCAGTAGTTACTGGATTGGCGACTATACCATCGAGCCGGAGAACGGCGGCGTGGGCGTGTTCGCTCATGAGTTTGCCCATGACCTGGGACTGCCCGACCTGTACGATACCTCTGGCAATGTGGGCGGCGCGGAAAACTCCACCGGTTTCTGGACAATTATGTCGTCGGGGTCTTACCTTAATGATGGCACTGTGGATATTGGCTCGAAACCCGGCGATTTTGGCGCTTACGAGAAAATCTTCCTGGGCTGGTCGAATTACGAATTGGTGGGGTATCGCCAGCAGGCCTCGGTGAAGCTAGGGCCGGCTGAAACGAACACCAAGCAGGCCCAGCAGTTGGTGCTGCTGCTGCCCGACAAGAGCGTAGACTTTAACCTCGGCGCGCCCTATTCTGGCGCTTACTTCTATCATTCCGGTTCGGGCGATAACCTGGATAACTCCATGACCCGCCAGGTGACACTGCCGGCCGGGGCTGTTACGCTTACGGCTAAGGTGCGCTATGAGATTGAGTTGGATTGGGACTACGCCTACCTGACCGTAAACGGCAGTAACGTTGCAACGAACCTCTCGACCAATACCAATCCCAACGGCCAGAACTTCGGCAATGGCATTACGGGGTCGAGCGGCGGTAATTGGGTTGATCTGACGGCGGATCTCTCGGCTTACGCCGGGCAAACGGTGACGCTGGGCTTCCGCTATTGGACGGATGTGGCGGTGGTCGAACCCGGCCTGTCGGTGGATGATCTTGCCATCACCGGCCTGCCGCTGGATGACGCCGAAACGGACCCGGGTTGGAACTATGCGGGCTTTATCCGCACCACCGGCGTGGTGACTGTCCCCTTCTTCAACGCCTACTTTGCCGAGTTCCGCCAATATCGCGGGTTCGATGCCGGTCTGCAAACCGGGCCCTATAACTTTGTGACCACTGACTGGGCCGAGCGTTTCCCATATCAGGATGGCCTGCTGGTGTGGTACTACGATACTTCCTTCTCCGACAACAACGTCGGCGCGCACTGCGCCGCCGGGCGCTGCGGCGGATTGGTGCTGCCCGTGGATGCCCACCCCGAACTGCTGATCCGCCCCGACAACGGCATGGTCTGGCGACCGCGCATCCAGAGTTACGACTCCACCTTTAGCCTCCAGCGCACCGATGAGATCACCCTGCACGCTGGCGGCGCGGCGGGGACCTACGGCAGGCTGCCCGCCAACCCACTGTTTGACGACACCCAGGCCTATTGGGTGGCTCCGAACCCTGCTATTGGTCACCTGGGCTGGGCCAGCGTGCCTTTACCGGCCACTGGCACGACCATTCGCATTACGAGCGTCTCTGCGCAGGGGGGCTTTATGCAGGTGCTGGTGAATAAGTAAACGGAGACAAAAGAAGCGATTGGAGATGCCCCGCGTTGGTTGCGTGGGGCATCTCTCTTTTAAACTTCTGTCTGCAAGGCGCTGCCGCTCTCATAGCGCCGCAGGCCGGTATGAAACACCAGGACGGCGATGCCCAGCAAGATAGCGGCTCCGAGGGTTAGCTGGGCCAGGGTATCCCACCCAAAGGAACGGACAAAGCTGGCCGGGACGGCTCCCATGAGGGCGGCGGGGATGAGCGTGAAGAGGATCAGGCGGGCTCCGGCGTCGAACAGGGTGATGGGGTAGATGGCAAAGGTGAGCATGGCATTGAGGGCCAGGCCAGAGATATAGCTGGTTGTGCCAATCCAGAAGGCCAGGCTTTGGACCAGCAGGAGGAAGGCCGTGAACACCACCGCCGCCAGCAGGGTTGCCAGGAAGAAGCGCAATAAACTATCGAGCGTGAGCGTACCAGAAGCGATAAAGCTCAAGACCCCGTAGGAGAAATCTCCCATGCCACTGGCGATACTGCGGCTGGCAATGGCGTGCAACAGAACCGGGCGGGGGAAGGACAGGTAGTAGTCGAGCCGCCCGCGCGTAATCATCTCTCCGAGGTTAAAGGCATTGCCCAGCAGCAGGGATACCAGCCCGAAGGCGGCGGCGGTAATGCCAAAGGTGACGTACATATCCGCCAGCCCCCAGCCTCGCACGGCCTTGAAGCGGTCGAAGAAGATGACCCAAATGAGGAAGTAGATGCCGTTATTGAGCATCATGCCGATCACCTGCGAAAGAAAAGACGCCCGGTACTCCATGGCCGATTGCAGGTTGGTTTTCCAAAGGGCGAGCAAGAATTTCGGTTCTTTGGTCATCGCCTTAGCCCCCGTTAATGGTCAGATAAGCCACGCCGCGCCGGTAGGCAAAGATGGCGAGCAGGCCCAGGGCGGCAATCCACGCCAACTGCATGCCGAGGATGTTGAAGAGTGCTGTGGGCGAGGGCGCAACGAACAGGCGGGCCGGGCCGTAAATGAGCGAGGCAAACGGCAGGGCTTTGGCGATCGTTTGCAGCCAGGCCGGGTAAAAATCCAGCGGGATGAGCAGGCCGCCCAAGATAAACGCGAATTTCTGATAAATCCATAGGAAGGCCGAAACGTCTTCGGTGACAAAAGCGGCCAGGCCAATGATGACTGAAATGCAGAAGTTGAGAATCCAGGCTCCGAAGATGGCCGGAATGGCCGCCAGCAAACCGAGGACAGGATGCGGCGGGGGGCCGGCCAGCAGCCAGATGACAGCCCCGCCGAAGATGGCGTTCAAAACTGCCCGAAAAATTGTCTCACCCAGAGAGGCGCTGAGTTGATAGAGGAGAAAACTATAAGGTTTGTTGAGGATGTAGGCGATGGAGCCATCTTTAACGGCGTCGGCAATGGCGTTGCCCAGGCGCGGGCGGCTGAGTTCGATGGTTTCGGCCATCATCAAGTACCAGAGGGTAGCGGGGAGCGTCAGCCCGTTGATGGCATCCGTGCCAGCGGCTTCGAAGGTCACCTGCCATAGCTGGGCGAAAATCCACATAAAGGGGATCATCATTAAGCTGCGGCCTACCAGTTCTGCCGGGTAGGCCAGGGAATTGACCAGTTGGATGGCGAAGATGTGCCAGTATTTGGCAAGGCGTTTGACGGCCCGCCGTTGAGGGGCGTCAGGGCGCTGCGGGCTCATCCTGTTTTTCCTCCTGGTAGATTTTGGCAATTACCTCTTCGAGCGGGGGGTCAGAGATGGTGATATCCATCACGCTGCCCTTTTGCGTCAGGTGAGCCAGGACGGCCCCAACGGGGGTGTGCTGTGTATCGAACTGGAGCTTCACGCCGTAGCGCCCGGTTTTTAACGTTTGCATCCCTTCAATGGTGAAGTCTGGCGGAACCTCTTCGGCGTAGCGTACTTCAACCAGCTTGCGCGTGAGGAACCGGCGCTTGAGGTTAGAGACTTTATCCTGGTAGACAATTTGCCCATGATTAATAATGATGACCCGTTTACAGAGCGCCTCCAGGTCGCCAGCGTCGTGCGAGGTCAGCAGCACGCCCACGCCCTCTTCCTGGTTCATGGTGCGGATGGCATCGCGGATCAATTGTTTGGCGACTACATCCAGCCCGATGGAAGGCTCATCGAGTAACAGCAGTTTGGGTTTGTGCAGGAGCGAGGCGGCCACCTCACAGCGCATCCGCTGGCCGAGGGAGAGCTTGCGTACTGGGGTTTCGAGTAAATCGCCGATTTTGAAGGCTTCGGCCAGGAACCCAATGCGCCGTTTGACCTCGGCGTCTTCCAGTTCGTAGATTTTGCCGAACAGCAGGAAGGTGTCTACGGCCGGCAGGTGATACCACAACTGCGGGCGCTGTCCAAAAACCGTGCCAATGTGGTAGGCCAGCGTCTGGCGTTCCTTCCAGGGGCAGTAGCCGAGTACGCGGGCCTCTCCAGCGGTGGGGTGCAGGATGCCCGTGAGGATCTTGATGGTGGTGGATTTGCCGGCGCCGTTGGGGCCGATGAAGCCGAGCAGTTCGCCGGAATCCATCTCGAAAGAGAGATTGCGGACGGCTTCTACAGTGGTGTACTGCGGCCTGAACAGCGAGCGCAGACTGCTGCCTAGCCCGGCGGCTTTGCGCTTCGATTGAAAGGTTTTCTGCAAATGCGATACCGTGATGGCGCACATGCCTTTATTATATCGGCTATAATCATCGGCATCGGTTTTGCGGGAAGAAAGATTTTGCAGAGAGCTTACCATTTCATCCGTGATCGCAAGGGAAGGTGGCGGCATGACAGCAAAGCGAACCTTAGCGCCCCGCGAGGGGCTGTATTTTGAGGAATATGAAGTCGGCCAGCAGATTACCAGCATGGGCCGAACGGTGACGGAGGCCGATTTTGTGGCTTTTGCCGCCTTTACCGGCGATTGGACCAGCCTGCACACAGATGCAGTGTATGCGGCGCAAACCATCTATGGGCAGCGGGTGGCGCATGGACTGCTGGGCCTGGCGGTTGCCAGTGGGCTGGCGGTGCGCCTGGGGTTTATGGAAGGAACCCTTTTGGCATTTCGAGAGATACGCGATTGGAAGTTCAGCCTGCCGGTGCGGATTGGAGATACGCTGCGGGTGCGCGCTACCGTGAGCGAGACGCGCCCCGTCCGCCGGATGGGGGGCGGGCTGGTGACTTTCGCGGTGGAAGTTTTGAATCAGGAAGATCAGGCCGTTCAGAGCGGGTCATGGACGGTACTGGTTAAAGGGCTGCCGGCTGAGGAGGCCGCCTGAAAGGCGGCTGTTGGCTAATGCTAAAAAAACCTTGAGACTTAGGGCTTAGAGAACGCCGCACAGGTCGGCGCTGGTGATGGTGGGACACCAAAACTTCTCGATATATTCGATCACCAGGCGCGTGCCTTCGGCATGACTGACGTAAGGCGGCCTGGCGGGGTTGTACATGGCATCCGTCAGGTCGCGGATGAGGGCAATGGGTACGTTCCAGCGCACCATTTGCTTAATCCCAAAACTGCGGTTGAGGATGCACATATTGGTATGCACCCCGGCCAGCAGTACCTGCTGGATGTTGTAAGCGCGCAGGAAGGCGTAGATCTCACGGCCATTATCTGAGATGCCATCCAGTTCTTCGTCAATCTCGATGGCCGGGTGCTGGCGCGTCCAGGCGGAGAACCAGGAAGGCTCATTGGTATCAGAGCCGCCGTCGGAATCGTCAATGGGCAGGCGCGGAACGGGCAGTTTACGGCTGCGTGGGGGTTTGACGGGTTTGAGATCCTGCATGCGCCGGCGAGCCGGAGACTGCTCGTAGAAGGCCATGGTTTCGGAGGGGGCGTGGATGATCCACGCGCCGGCCTGGCGGGCGGCCTGGAGCACGGTATTCACGCGGGGGGCCAGTTCTTCCACGCGTTCCGCGGCGCCGCGGCTCCAGTGTCGGTCCCACATATCACAGACCACAATGGCAACCCGGTCCGCCGGGAGAGCTTCTTCAACGATCTGGATTTCCCATTCGTTATGGCCGCCTTCATCCAGCCGGAGCCGTTGGGTGCGCTTGTGTAGTAGAAACGTGTTGGCAAGAGTCATGGGCGTTTCCTTACCATACGCGGCTGGTCTCAGCGCCCTGGAAGTAGTCGGCGTTGGGGCCCAGTTGATGTTTAAGCGGGTCGGTGATGGCGCACAGGCGTTGGAGCAGGTCCGGTGGGGGAGTAAGCTGAACGCCGGCCAGCGCTTCTTTTAGTTGGGCCACGCTGCGCGCGCCGGTAATGGCGCAGGTGATGCCCGGCATGTGCGCGGCCCAATAAATTGCCAGTTGGGCCATGGGGACGTTCACCTCGGCGCTGAGGGCGCGGATGGCCTCGATGGCGGCAAAGACTTCGGCCTCAGCGCCCGGCTCGCCGTGCCGGGAAAGCGGGCGGCTGCCGCTGAAGTGGCGGGTGCGGGCGCGCAGTGGGGGTAGTTCGTCAGCGGAGCGGTATTTGCCGGTCAGCAAGCCCTGTTGGAGCGGCATGTAGGCGAGAACGCCGACTCCCAGGGCCTCACACGTGGGGATGATTTCAAACTCGATGGCGCGCGAGAGCAGGTTGTAGCAGACCTGGTTGGCGGCGATGAGCGTGCCGGCCTGGGCGGCGGCCTGAACGGCTTCGCGCAACTGGCGGGGACCAAAATTGCTGACGCCAATGTGCCGGATTTTGCCCTCGCGTTGTAGGGCGGCGAGGGTCTCAAACACGGGGCCAGCGGGCTGGTCGGTGAGCGGCCAGTGGAGCATGTAGAGGTCGAGGTAATCAGTTTGCAGGCGGCGCAGGCTGGCTTCGCAGCTCTGGCGCAGAAGGTCGGGGCGGGTATGGTTGGGCCATACTTTGCTGCCGAGGATGGCCTGTTCGCGGCGGCCCCGCAGGGCCCGGCCCAAAGCCTCTTCGGAGCGGCCTTCGTTATACATTTCGGCAGTGTCCAGGTAGACCGCGCCCTGTTCGAGGGCCAGCGCCAGCACCGCTTGGGCTTCGCGCTCATCCTGCTGGCCCCAATAATCGCCTTCGCCGCCGCCAAACGACCAGCAGCCTACTCCCAGGGCGGGCAGTTCCAGGCCGGAACGTCCGCATTTTCGCATTTGCATCGGTTGTCCTCCGTCTATTGATGTTTTTAAAGCGCAAGCGCCGCGTAAGGTGAGGGAGTTCACGCAGTGGTCTGCGGTTTTGCACCCCGAACTCTGCTGAAGAAAGCCGCCGCCCGCACGGGAGACGATTTCAGGCAATTAAGGATGCGGCTATAGTAATTTTACATTAATATTTTTCGCGCTTGCGGAACCAATCGGAGCCGAAGACGACCAGGAGCGAAAAGAGGCCCAGGACCAGGGCCGCGCCGTAAGCGCCGGCGTATTGGCGCTCGTCGAGGGCGCGGTAGATGAAGAGGGTGGCGGTCTCGGTGCGGCCCTGCACGCCCCCGCCGATGACCAGCACCGCGCCGAACTCTCCGAGGGCGCGGGCAAAGGTGAGGGTGATGCCGTAGACGAAGCCCCAGCGCAGAGCGGGGAGCGTGACGCGCCAGAAGGTCTGCCAGCCATTGGCCCCCAGCGTGGCGGCGGCCTGCTCTTGCTGGATGCCGAATTCTTCCAGGATGGGGATCAGTTCGCGGATGATAAACGGCAGGGTAACGAATAAAGTCGCCAGAATCATGCCGGGCAGGGCGAAGGCGACTTTGAGGTTAAGCGTTTGCAGTAATGGAGCCAGCAGGCCATTGCGCCCAAACAACAACAATAGCATATACCCGACCACCACTGCCGAGATGGCAAAGGGCATGTCGATGAGGCCGTTCAGCAGTTGGCGGCCTGGAAAGCGATGGCGCACCATCACCCAGGCCACGATGGTCCCGAAGATGGTGTGAACGACGACCACCAGCAGGCTGATGAAGAGCGTGCGGCCAAAGGCCGAGATGACCTCTGGCGCGGTCAGTGAGGAAAGCACCATGCCGAGGCCGCTTTGAAAAGCGCCGGCCAGGAGCGCGGCAATGGGAGTAAGGATGAGAACGCCGACATAGCCGAACACCAGGCCGATCAACAGACGGCGGAGCCAGCGGCGGCCAGAAGGGATGGGGCGGTTAGCGTGCAGGTGAGCCGGGTTCATGCGGAATGCTTCCGGGCGCGGCGATGGAGCCAGTCAATGAGCATCATCAGGCTGAAGGCCACCGCCAGCATGACCATAGAAACGGCGCTGGCCCCCAGGCGGTTCTCTGATTCGACTTCGCCCAACACATAGACGGCTGCCGTCTGCGAATAGAATGGAATGTTCCCGGCGACGATGACGATGGAGCCAAACTCGCCAATGGCGCGCGCAAAACTCAGCAACGCCCCGGTGGCGAGGGGCAGAATGAGCGGCGGCAGGGTAATGCGGCGGAAGATCGTCCACGCGCCTGCTCCCAGGGTGGCGGCGGCGTCTTCCTGGGTATGGTCGAGGTTGAGCAGAACCGGTTGGACGGCGCGCACGACAAAGGGGAAGGTGATGAACATGAGCGCGAGGATTATGCCGGGCGGCGCAAAGATGATGCGAATGCCCAGCTCGTTCTTGAGCCACGCGCCCACGGCCTGCTGGGGGCCAAACAGCACCACCAGCATCACGCCCGTCACCAGGGTAGGGATTGCCAGCGGCAGGTCAATGACGGCGTTGAGCAGGGCCTTGCCGGGGAAGGTGTAGCGTACCAGCACGTAGGCGGTCAGCGCGCCCATGAGGGTGTTAATGACCGTCATCACCGCGGCGGTCCACAGCGTCAGCCACAGGGCCGAGAGGGCCAGCGGGTTGGTGATTTGCCGCCAAAATTCACCCAGGCCGCGGCTGAGGCCATCTTGAAAGATGACCAGGATGGGGATGATGAGCATAACGGTGAGGTAGGAGAGGGCTACCGCGCGGATGCCCCAGCGTCCCCAGGGGCGGGGCGGGGTAGAAGTCTCTTTGGGGTAGCTGGTGCGAAAAGCGCCGGTTGTTTGCATGGCTGGCTGCTCCCTTATGCTTCTGCAAACAGCGCCTGGCGCTGATTGGGAGCGGTCAGACCGGGCAGGCCGATATAATGCGAGCGCACGATCAGGACGGCGCGGTCATTGACCCGGCTCAACACCTGGCTGACGACACCTTCCAGGGTGATTCGCCCGTTGGCCCCCGGCAGAGGCGAACCCAACACCAGGAGATCGTAATCATTTTCGCGAACTTCTGTGATGATTTCTTCTGCCGGCGCGCCGGTACGGATGGCCGGGCGGGCGGGAACGCCCAACACCGACAGCGACTGCACGCCGCCGTCTAAAAACCGCTCGGTGCGCTGGCGCAGGCCGGGGTCGTGAGCGGCAGGGGGCAGAACAGTGAGCAGGGTGGCATCGGCGCCGAGATGGCGGATGAGGCGGCCCGCAAAAAGAACGTCATCTTTGCCGGGCTCGCCGGTCGAGGTGCAGACCAGCGCCTGGCTGGGCGGGTGCTGGGGGCAGGGGACCAGCAGCAGGTGGTGATCGCCGGCCTGCAAGATTTGCTCGGCGGCGGCGAGGTTCTCATGGTAGTGAAAGCCCATGATCACCAGGTCCTGCGGCTGGCGCTCGACGGCGCGGACGATAGCCTGGGCGGGCGGCTCGGCAGAGGTGATGACTTCCAGCGAGGCCAGCCCGCTGCCCAACTGTTTGCGGGCTTCTTGCAGGTGAGCGGCGATCACATCGGGTTTCTGGCAGCATCCCAGCAAGGTAACGCGGGCGTGGGCCAGGCGGGCGATCTGCCCGCCGAGGGCCAGGGCGGCCTGAGCGCGCAGTGAGCCGTCGGTGACGATCAAAAAGCTCAGGCCGGGGTGAGCCAGGGCGTGAATGCGGTGAACACCCACCCAGGTTTTATCGCCGGGGGAGAGGGGGAAGCGCGCGGCCTGCTCGGGCGGGCGGGTGGCATCCAGCAGGATGGAGCCGGAACCGAAGGTGACGGGGGGAGAGATAGGGCGCACGCCGGGTATGGGGGGCAGGCGCAGGCGCAGGCGCTCGAAGGAACCGCCAAATGATACCTCTTCGACCTCGGCCTGGCCGAGCCGGGGGCAGGTGAGGGCGTTGGAGTCGGGCGCGAGGGCCACATCTTCGGGGCGGAAAAGCACCTGGACGCGCCGGTCATTCTTTAACTGCTGAATTTCGTTTTCCAGCGGGAACTGCACCGGCCCGACCTGAACGGTATCACCGTTGAGGCTGCCCAACAGCAGGTTAGCCGTCCCCAAAAAAGAGGCGACAAACTCGGTTTGGGGGCGCTGATAGAGCTCCGCGGGCGTGCCGACTTCGAGCAGGCGGCCAAAACTCATCACGCCGATGCGGTCGCCCAGGTCAAAGGCCTCTTCCTGGTCGTGCGTGACCATGATGGTCGTCACTCCCAGGGTGCGCTGGATGGTTTTGAGGTTGCGGCGCAGTTCAACGCGGATTTTGGCGTCCAGCGCGCCCAGGGGTTCATCCAGCAGGAGGACATCCGGCTGGTAAGCCAGGGCGCGCGCCAGGGCCACGCGCTGCTGCTGACCGCCTGAAAGCTGGCGCGGCATGCGGTTGCCCAACCCAGCCAGGCCGACCAGCTCTAAGAGTTCGTCGCGGCGCTTGCGGCGCTCGGCGGGCGGCGTTTTGCGGATGCTGAGGCCAAATTCGACGTTCTCGGCCACCGTCATATATTGAAACAGGGCGTAGTTTTGAAAGACAAAACCGACGTTGCGCTGTTGGGTGGGCAGGTGCGTCACGTCGCGCCCGTTGAGCAGTACCCGGCCATGATCAACGGTCGTCAGGCCGGCGATCAGGCTGAGGATGGTGGTTTTGCCACTGCCGCTGGACCCTAACAGGACAAACAGCTCGCCATCGGCAACTTCGAGCGAGACGTTGTTGACGACCGGGTAATCGTCGTAGCGTTTGGTCAGTTGCTCCAGGATGATTGACATGCTTCCAGTTTAACCATCGGCAATGACAGCCTGGATGATAAAGTTGTGACAAACCTGTGATAGTTTAGCGCCGCAGGCCGTAGCCCAGGCCGGGAACCGTTTCGATATACTCCGGCTGGCCGGGGTCTGGTCTGATCTTGGCGCGCAGGCGCTTGACCAGTTGGCGGAGCATATCGCGGTCGCCGCCGGATGGCCCCCAGGTGTGGTCAATGAGGTCCTGGATGGGAACGACCTGACCCTGGTTAATCATCAGGTATTCGAGCAGGCGGCATTCCAGGGCCGTGAGGGCGGCCTGACGGCCAGAGGGCAGGGTGACGATGCGGCGGCCGGGTTCGAGCGCCAGCCCGGCGGCGCGCAGAGTGGTGGGGGTAGGGTTCTTACCGGCGCGGCGCAAGACGGCCTGCACCCGGGCGACTAACTGGCGCGGGCTGAAGGGTTTGAGGATGTAATCATCCGCTCCGGCTTTGAGGCCAAAGACGATATCGTCTTCTTCAGCGCGCACCGTCAGCAGGATGATGGGTACGTCTGATTCCTGGCGAATCTGGCGGCAGACGGCGAAGCCATCTAACGCGGGGACGGTTTTAGGCAGGTTCACGTCCAGGATAAGGATATCGGGCTGTTCAGCGGCCCAGCGGGCCAGGGCGGCGCGGCCATCGTGGGCCTGCACAACCTCAAAGCCTTCACGCTTTAACGCAAAGGCGACCAGGTCGGCCAGTACGCGGTCATCATCAACGACAAGGGCTTTCATGGGGCGCTGCTCGCGGTGGGTGATTCAACTGGATTGGCTGGAGAGACGAGGGCTTCGGGCGGGCTGACCGGCACGGTAAACCAGAAGAGCGCGCCGCCCTCGGCCCGGTTGCACGCGCCTACTTCGCCGCCCTGTGCTTCTACAATGGCTTTCACGACCGAAAGCCCTAACCCGGCCCCATGCGCGGGGCGGCTGTTCTCTGCCAGGCGATGGGCAAAACGCTGAAAGAGTTCTCCCTGCCCCTCCGCGGGGATGCCCGGCCCCTGGTCGGCCACGGAAACGAGGACGTGGCCGGCGCGGGGCGCGGCGGTGACGAGGATTTCTCCGCCGGATGGCCCCCATTTAATGGCGTTGGAAAGCAGATTCACCAGCACCTGGGCGGTGCGGCGAGCGTCTACCTGAACTGTGGGGAGTGGGTCATCCACGCGCAGGCGGATGCGCTGGCCGTATTTTTCGGCCAGGGGACGGAGGGTTTCGGCGGCATCTTTGAGGATAGAGGCCAGGTCCGCCGGGCGGGCAAAGACGCGGAAGCGGCCCGTCTCGATGCTGGCCCCCTCAAGCAGGTTGTCAATGAGGGTTTGCAGGCCCAGTACGCCCAGGTGAACCGACCCTAAAAGCTCGCGCACTTCGGCGGGGCTGAGGTCAGGAAGCTGTTCAACCAGCATTTCAATCGAGGCGGCCTGGGCCGCCAGCGGCGTGCGGAATTCGTGGGTGATGTTGGCGAGAAAATCACCCAATAACTTGCGGATGGCTTCTTCGTCGCTCACGTCGCGCAGTACCAGGGCTACGCTGGCTCTGCCGGTTTCGGGCGGGGCCAGGCGCGACCCGGTGATCGCCAGCGTGACCAGGCGGGCATCGGGCAGGCGCAGGGTGACTTTGTGCATCCCGCCCGGCGCGGGGATATGGCGGCTGAAGGCCCCATCTTCGTCTGCCAGGCGCAGTACCGAGTCGATGGAATGGCCGATAACCTGTTCCTGGCTGTACCCGGTGATGCGCTCGGCCCCATGACTGAAGTACGTGATCCGCCCGCGCCGGTCTATGGTGACGATCCCTTCCACGACGGAGGCTAAGAGGTGTTCGCTCCATTCTTTTTCCTGGCGCAGTTGGGCCAGTGAATGATAAAGGGCTACGCGGGCATCTTCGAGGGCAAAGGCTACCTGGTCGGCCTCGCGCAAACTGGTATGAACGGGGATGGGGGTATACAGGTCGCCGCTGCGCAGGGCCTGGGCGGCATCGCGCAGTTTTTGGAGGGGGCGGCTGAACAGCCGGGCAAAGCCCAGGCCGGCGCCGGCCCCCACCAGCGCCAGCGCCAGGGTGACAGGCAGCCAGTTTTCAAGCATTTGCCGCTGAGCGGCGGGCTGTTGGCTCAGGAGCTCATAGGCCGGTAACCCAACGGCGAGCGACGTGACCAGCACGAGAACTGCCAGCAGGGCCGCCAGTTGGATGGGCAGATTGATCCATCCGGGTTTGGGTCGTCTCATGGCGTTTTGAATAAAGATTGAAGGGCGGCTGCGGGTGGGGTTGCCCACAGCCACGCAGCCGGATCGGAAATTGCGCTATGAGAAATTGTAGCGCATTTGGCGCGGAATCTTTACGGCAAGTTTTCTGCTTTGGAAACCACCCGGTAATAGATGCCGTTTTCGCCGAAAAATTCAGGGGTGGCCTGATCCCAGCCGCCGAATTCCTGGATGGTGAAGAGGTCTTCGACCGGCGGGTACTGCGCGGCGGTGGCCTGGGCAACGGCGGGATCTACCGAGCGCAGGCCGTGTCTGGCGAAGATTTCTTGGGCTTCGCGGCTGAACAGGAACTCCACAAAGGCTTCGGCGACTGCGCGGTTGCCGTGCTTGTCAACGGAATGATCCACCACGGCGATGGGGTTTTCGATGAGGATGGTGGAGCGGGGGATGATTAGTTCGTAGTCCTGGCCGTTTTGCTGGCCGACCAAAACTTCGTTTTCATAGGTGATTGCTACGTCGCCCACGCCTTTTTCAAAGTTGGTGATGCTTTCGCGCGCGCCCTTATCCATGACGGTGACATTGTTCAGGACGGCGAGCAGGAAATCTTGGGCGGCGGCCTCGTCGCCGGGGGCAACGCCGCTGACGAAGCCCCGCCGGGCCGCGCCGTAGAGCGCTAACACGTTCCACATGGCCCCACCGCTGGTTTTGGGGTTGGGCGTGAGGATCTCCAGGCCGTCTTGGGTGAGGTCGGCCCAATCGTGGATGTTTTTGGGGTTGCCTTTGCGCACGGCAAATGCGACAATCGAAGTGCTGACTATGCCCTTGTAGGCGTTGTCTTTCCAGTCGTGGGTGATCAGCCCGGCTTTGACGATGCGCGTGATATCCGCTTCGAGCGAGAGGGCGGTGACATCGGCTTCAAACCCTTCCACAATGGCGCGCGACTGAGCGCCCGAACCCAGGTATGATTCTTCAAAGACGACTTCCTGGCCGGTTTTTTCCTTCCACTGCTTTTGAAAGATCGGGATCAGCTCGCCGTAGGCTTCGCGCGGGGTGGTGTAAGCTCCGAGGATGAGTTTGACCTGGCTACCAGACTGGCCTGGGCTGGCGGCTCCAGCGGCGCAGCCGGCTAACAGTCCGGCGATGACCAGGACTGCCAGAATGCGCGGCAAGGGGTTAGGGTTCATGGTACTGCCTCCCATCATGTTTATGCCAGTGTAACGGATGGGAGTGACAGGCGCGGTGATGAAGCTGTGATAAGGCTGTGACAAACCGGATGGTTTTACTTCATGGGGGACTTGCCCCCATGAAGTGAAAAAACAGAGATCAGAACTACTTCCAGCGGAGCGCGGCCTCGAAGGCGCGCAGGCCGGTAGTCTGGTTGGTTCCACTGACCAGCCAGGTGTTGGGGTCTCCATCTTGCTGGCAGGCTCCCAAGACGACGCGCTCGCCGGGGCGAACCTCGTTGATGTAGTTGACCTGCATCCAATCGAGGGTGCGCCGCCGCCACTCTTCGATTGGGAAGCAGTCGCAAACCCAGTCGGCATAACGGGCGTTGTTGGCGTGTTCCATCAGGTCAATGGCGCTGTACCCTGCCTGGATGGTCAGGCGCTCTGGCAGTCCTTCGGGGACGTTGAGCTTTTCGAGCGGTTCGGTCAGAGCGGCCAGGCCGTTGTTATCGGGGACGGGCTTGTAAAGGGCGGTGGGCATCAGCAGGCGGCGGGCTTTGATGTTCACCAGCAGCCAGGCGGTCGAGGCCGAGGCAAAGCGCCGCCCGTCTTTGGCGGTGAGGTGAAAGTCGCGCATAAAGAAGAGTTTTTGCTGCAAGCCTTTGGGCCAGGTCTGCACCGTGATTTTATCGCCCAGGAGAGGAAACTCGTGGAACTGGATTTTTAAGCGCGACAGAATCCAGACCATATCGCGCGAGAACATTTCCTGGTAGCCCACGCCCAGATGTTCGGCGTGGTTGGCGGCGGCTTCTTGCAGTGCGTGGAAGAAGGCAGAAGGTTTCCAGCGTTTTTGAAGATCCGTTTCAAAAGCTCGAACAAGGGTCTCTTCTTTCCATACCGTTTGTAGTATCATTCCAACCTCGATCTGGTTTGTTTCCTGCCGCAATGAGTTTATCACGGCTCTGAAAAATTCGCCTGGAGTTGTGGATGGTTGCGACTTAGCAGCCACTCTCCCCGCCGGTTTGGAACCGGTGAAAATCACTTTTGCCTGCAAAGAACAGGAGTACAATAATCGCTATGCAATCCATGACCATTCCCCAACGTTCTTCCGGTATCTTACTGCATCCGACTTCGCTGCCCGGGCCGTATGGGATCGGCGACTTGGGGCCGGATGCCTATGCCTGGGTGGATGCGCTGAAGCGGGCCAGGCAGCAGTGGTGGCAGATGCTGCCGCTGACGCCCACCGGCTACGCGGATTCACCGTATCAGTCGCTTTCGGCGTTTGCGGGCAACCCGAACCTGATCAGCCCAGAACTGCTGGTGCGTGACGGTCTGCTGAGGCGCGACAGCCTGCCTGAAGAGTCGTTCCCGGCAGGGTACGTGGATTTCGATTCGGGCCGCGTTATCGGCTTGAAGAATCTGGCGCTGCAAATGGCCTGGGAGAACTTTAAAAAGGGCGCGGGCGGCGAACTGCACGGGCAGTTCGAAGCATTTTGCGCCGCCGAGGCCTATTGGCTGGAAGATTTTGCGCTGTATATGGCGCTGAAAGAAGCGCACGGGATGGTTAGCTGGCTGGATTGGGACGAAGATTACCGCCTGCGCCGGCCCGAGGCGCTGGCGCGCGCCCGGCACGATCTGGCAGAGCGCATGGATGAACACCGCTTCCGCCAGTTCCTGTTTGCCCGGCAGTGGCAGGCTCTGCGTCATTACGCCAACGGGCAGGGCATTCGCCTGATTGGGGATGTGCCTATCTTCGTCTCGGCGGATTCGGCGGACGTATGGGCCAATCCGCAGTTTTTCCAATTAGATGCACAGCGCCGCCCGACAGTGGTGGCGGGCGTGCCGCCGGATTACTTCAGCAAGACCGGCCAGTTGTGGGGCAACCCGCTGTATGATTGGGACGCCCTGAAGGCGACCGGCTACGCCTGGTGGGTGGACCGACTGCGCAGTGTCCTGCGCCAGGTGGACGTGGTGCGCATTGATCATTTTCGCGGGTTCGAGGCGTATTGGGCTATCCCGGCTGGCAGTCCTACCGCCGAGCCGGGGCGCTGGGTGAAGGGCCCGGCCTTTGACTTCTTCGATGCGCTTCTGGCCCAGTTGGGGACTGCGCCGATTATCGCCGAGGACTTGGGGGTGATCACGCCGGAAGTGCACGCCCTGCGCACGCGCTATAACTTTCCGGGAATGCGGATTTTGCAGTTTGCCTTCTCTGGGGCCGTTGAGAAGCGCTTCCTGCCGCACAATTACGATGTGAACACCGTGGTCTACACCGGCACGCACGATAACGACACGACCGTTGGGTGGTATGCCGCTTCCTGCACGCCGGAAGAGAAGATTTTTATGCGCCGTTATATGGGGACGGACGGCTCGGACATTGCCTGGGAGATGATGCGCCTGGCGTGGGGGTCGGTGGCGGTCCTGGCGGTAGCTCCGATGCAGGATGTGCTGTCGCTGGGCAGTGAGGCGCGCATGAATCTGCCCGGCCAGCCTTCGGGATGGTGGCGGTGGCGGCTGCGCCCCGAACAACTGACCGGGGAGCTGTTGGACCGGCTGGGCATCATGACCGAGGTGTTCGACCGGGCGTAAACGATCACTGGCGGGCGGTGGAGCGGCCCGCCATCAATTTTTAAAAAACCGCTTCATCAGGGGTTCAATATCTACGGTCGTGTGGCTGGCGAGGATGGCGAAAAAATCCTGGCTGGTGGCGATTTGACCGGCGTACTGTTGGGCGTAGTCTTGCAGAGCGGCGAAAAAAGCTTCATCCCCAACCGCCTGGCGCAGTTCGTGCAGAAAGACCGCGCCGTTGAAGTACACGGCGTTGCGGTAAAGATCATAGTTGCCAGGCTGGCCGAGGTGATCGTAGACGGTGCTGTTGACCCACCCGGAAGGCTTGTAGTAGTTGATGCGCACGTCCCACCACCATTGAGCGGCTTCGGGGTGGTAACGCTCATAGTAAAGGAACTCGCAGTAGGTGCTGAAGCCCTCGTCTAACCAGGGTTCGATGGCCTGGTCACTGCCGATGAGGGCAAACCACCATTGGTGGGCCGTCTCGTGGATGGTGAGGGCGTGGAAGTATTCGGCGGGCGTTCCCCCATACAGGTTGTACATCCCCCGGCTGACAAAAACCAGCCCGTCGTATTCCATTCCGTCTAAAAATTCGGCTTCTACCAGCGCCAGGGTTGGGTGAGGGTAAGGGCCGAATAAATCCTGAAACAACGCTACGGCTTCGGCCATGATCCGCGGCGCGGCCTCGCCAGCCAGAGCGTGAGCCGGGAAGTAATAACTGCTGATCTCAATGCCCTCGACGGTCGTTTTGGCGATCTGATAGTCTGGGCTGATGGAGAGCGCAAAACTACGCAGGGCGGGGGCGTGGTAGCGGCGCTCTGCTCCGTTAACCTCAGCGGGGGCGCTGGCGGCGGCGATCAGGTCGGCGCGCGCATCGGTCAGGCGCAGGGTTACGTCGAACCCGGCCAGGTCGGCGACGAGGCTCTCGCCGTAGTAGCTGTTAGGGTGAGCCAGCCAGCCCTGACCGGCGCGGTAGGGCGGGATGAAGGGATACCAGTCCACCAGGTTGACCTGGCGGGCGGTGTAGGCAAAGGGAACCGGGCGAACGCTGTTCACGGCGGCGGCTGATGGAAAGGCCAGGTTGTAGGCCATCTCCAGGGCGAGGGCGCCGCCAGGCGGCAGGGGAGTGGGCAGGGGGATTTCCAGCCCGTTCTCGCGCCAGACAGCCTCTTTAACGGCCTCCCCACCCGCCCATTGGATGGATTGAAGGGTAAAAGCCCCCGGGTAAGCCAGAGGTGGGATCACCAGGCGGAGATGGGTGAGGGCTTCGGGCGAGGGGTTGGTGTAGGCTACCTGCATCTGCACGGCGGCGGTTTTCTGGTCGAAAGAGAGATCAACGGTCAGTTGGTAGTGGGTGAGGGCGGGCGGCGCGGGCGATGGCGTGAGGGTGGGGGGAAGTTCGGTAGGGGTGGGTTGGAGCGTGGCGGTGGGCGTTGAGGTGGGCGGCACGACGGTTGGCGTGGGCGGGGCCGTGGGCAGAACCGGTACAGGGGAAAGGGTTGGCGCGGCAGAGAGGGCCGGCGCGCAGGCCGGTAAAATCAACAGGCAAAGGGCGGCAAAGAAGGGAAGGATGCGGCGCATGGGGCAATCTTACCACTTTTCATTTTTGTTAGGACAGGGTAAAAAGCAGGTAAAGGCTGTGACAGGTATGCTATACTCTGGCTGTTGACCCAGCGTTATGTTTGGCAAGACCTGTGAGCGCCGCTATGCCGCACAATCGCAACCGCAAGCTCGTTCTGGTGGTCGAAGACAGCCCGGCCCAATCCATTCACCTGCAAGCGGTGTTGGAGAGGGAAGGGATTGGCTGTGTGCTGGCGAGCAATGGACAGACGGGGCTGTATCTGGCCCAGGCGCTGCTGCCTGAGGCCGTGATTCTGGACCTGGAACTGCCGCTGTTGAGCGGGTTTGACGTCTGCCGCGAGTTGAAATCGTCTCCAGAGACGGCCGATGTGCCGGTGATCTTGCTGACGCGCTTTGATGACACCGATTCGGTAAAGCAGGGGTTTGAAATGGGCGCGGTTGAGTTTATCCCCAAAGACAGTTTTGCCGACGCCGTGCTGTTAGAGACCCTGCGCCAGATGAATATCTTGCCCGCGAAGAAGTAGTTTTTCGAACCGAGATTGCCACATCCTCGCCCACCTCTCAGGCCACTCCCCTGCCTGAGAGGTGGGTTTGTTTGTTGGATAGGTATGCGGGTTGGGCCCGCATGCCTATGCGTTGAAAGATTACCTTGAGAGGTGGGTTTGTTTGTTGGATTCTATGTATGCGGGCACAGCCCGCATGCATATGAGTTGAAAGATTACCTTGAGAGGTGGGTTTGTTAAGGCACGGCGTAGAGGGTGGTTCCGCCCTGGGTGAAAAGCGGGATGAGGAAGCGGTTGAACTTTTCGATGGCTCGCCGGGAATCGCAGGGCTGTTCGGGCCGGCGGCAGAGGGATTCGACCCAATGGCGCTCGGTATCGCCCAGGATGAGGTAGCGCACCTGCCAATGACGCAGCAGGTTAAGCGCCAGATCTGGGTTGGGGGTGGTGTAAATGACCTGGATGTCTGCCAGGCGGCGGGCTTGTTCTTCATTCGAGCCGCGCCACTGGTATTCGTGGTAATCCCAGCCTAAGACGGTGGGGAAGCCGGTGAAGGCAGAAAAGCGCCCGGCATGGTTGTAGCTGCCGGCGGAGGCTTCTAAGAGTACGGGCGGGCTGCCGGTGGGGGCGTCGCCCTCGCGAGCGCGCAGCCATTGGATAGCGGCCCAGTCATCGGGGTAGCTGTTCCAGTGGCCGGGGTAGCGGCCTGCTACCGTAGCTCCGGCGTCGATTTCCGGCGGGTAGGCGAAGCCGTGCGTGCGGCTGTAAATCCCCATGAAGGTGTATACCAGCCCGGCGGCGGCCAGAGCAGAAACCGCCAATGCGAAGGCGGCGCGGGGGGCAGGCGGCCACCCGGCGGAGCTCAACAGCCACCAGCAGGCATAAGCCGAGGCGCAGGCCATTAACACCCAGCCCTGGAAATAGAATTTAAAGACCGTGTTCATGCGCGCGCCGAACAGGTCGCGCAGGTAGACAAACTCCACGCTGAGGGTTAAGGCCAGGCCCACCAGGGCCAGCAGTACGGCGAACAGCGCGGCTGGGGGCAGAGCGGGCGCAACGGAAGGGCGCAGGCGCAGGATCAGCGCCGCCAGGGTGGCGGCGCTCAGAGCTGAGAGGAACAAGAAGAGCCAGGGATTGTTCAGGCGGGCCGCCAGGACCCGGCCAAGCACATCCAGGGGCGCCAGGCCAGCGGTCCAGCGCTGCAGTTCGGGGCTGGCAAAGCCGCCTTCGAGCAGCCGCCCCGATTGGAGCAGTGCGGCAGAAACCGCCAGGAACAGCAGGTAAGCGCCGTGCAGACCTGCCGCCAGCCACAACCAGACCTGCCCAGCGCGCCGGAGCGCCGCGCCGCGCCCGCTGGTCCACAAAACGCCCGGCAGAAAGCAGGCCAGTATCAGAGCAAACGGGCCGAACATCACCAGGTATTGGGGCAGCCGGGTGGGGGGAAAGACATACGGCAGGAACCCACCCGCCTGCGAGGAAAAGCCCAGGTAGAAGAACAGGTACAGCCCCACCGAGGCCGCCGCGAGGGCCGCGCCCAACCAGACGGTGGCAATCCACGCTACGCGCGTCAGCCCATCCGCGGCGAGGGCGCGCCCGGCGGCGTAAGCGAGCAGGGTGAGAAGCAGGTAGATGGGGAAGTCCCAGGTGTTGAGGAAGGCCAGCGCGCCGAGGGCCAGAGCATAGAACAGGTAAAACGCCAGGGAGCGGCGCAGTTCCCAGGCGGCGCGCAGCCCACCCTGCCGGAGATAGGCCCAGGCGGCAGGCGGGTTGTTGGGCCCGGCGGCAGTCTGCCGCAAGAACAGGTTGAGCGCCAGGCCAATTGCCAGCAGGACAAACGGCAAGGCCAGCTTGTGCGGGTGATTGTCACCTAGCAGGAAGCTGAAGAAGGGGAACTCCGTGATGGGTTCCAGTCCGGTGGGATTGCCCAACAGGTCTAAGTCATTGATGACGCGCGAGGCCCGCCACCACCACCAGGAGTAAAAATCATGGCCGGGGTAAAAAGAGCCGCTCTGCGGGTCGGTGGCGAGCTTGGGAATGTCAATCCAGGCGAGGAAGGAGGCGGGGAGCAGACGGGCGGAATACAGCCCGTGAAGCAGGCCCTCCAGGTTGCCCATCCCCACCGTGAACAGCGCCCCCAACAACCCAAACCCTATGGAGGCGCGGCGCGACCCGCGCGAGGCCATTACCAGGTTCGAGACGGTCCCATAGGCGGCGCAGGCCGACAGCGCAAACAGCAGGGCATCGTACAGGTCAAATCCAACCGTAGGGGCCAGGCCCGCCAGGCGCGTGACGGCGGCCATCATCACATAGCCGAAGTAGTAGTACGAGATGGCGTAGCCCGACAGCCAGGGGTCGAGAGGGGGAAAGTACGGACTGCGGAGAATGCCGTTGAGGAAGGCGATCTCCATATATTTTTCGCCGTAGGCACTGACGATTTTCGAGGGGGCGTAGGCCCGCAGGAGAGTCCAGCCGAGCAAGGCCAGTAGAAAGAGGATTTCGACCGTGATGATCTGGGCGCGCTCCGCGCGCCAGAAGGCCCGCAGTGAAGATTGGGCGGCTTGCCAGCCGCCGCGCAGGGCCAGCCAGGCCGCAACTGCGGCGACGCTGAAAAAGGCCAGCCATACGCCGCCCAGGTCGTTGACGAACAGCCTGGCGCTAGCCCCTAACCACAGCAGATAAGCAACCAACAGCAGTCCCACTGCCTTGCCAAAGGCATAGCCCTGATCCGGCAGGCAGCGCAGTATCCGCCGGGTGATGGGCAGGGCCGCCAGCCCTAAGGCCTGGGCCACCAGCCACACCGAGAGGCACGCGAGTACGGCAGGGATCATAGATTCAAGGTGTCTATCCAGCGGCCTGTGAGGGTGAGGTAGCGCTTCATCAGCGTGACGGTCAGGCAGGAGTGGGCCGGCAGTACGCAGATGAGGTCGCCGACCTGAATGGATTCCAGGTCTGCGGCGCGCAGGCGCACGATGCCGTGTTCTTGCGAGAGCCGGGCGACATACGCGCCTTCCAACGGAGCCGACCAGCCCTGCGCGGTGGGCCGGCATACCAGCCCATAGACGCGGTGATCGTCCTGCGTGTAAAAATCGGTAGAGAGGTGCACGGCCCCGCCGTGAATCACCACCTCGCCGCGTTCTGGATGGCGGGCGACTACCGGGCAGGCCAGGGCCACGGCCACGTCTTCAAAGCGGCAGGAGCCAATCGCCAGTTGGGTGGCATCGTAAAAGATAAAGTTGCCCGGGCGGATTTCATCTACCGGCCCCAGGTCTGGCGCGAGAGTACAGCCGGGGGTATCTCCGGTGGAGACCAGCAGAGGCCCGGCCCCGCGCTCTTCCAGCCAGCGGCGCAGACCGTGAAGGCGCTCGACGCTTTCGCGGTAACGTTGGGCAACGTCTTGCGCGCCGCGCCCGGCATAGGTCTGGCTGGCGTGGGTGAGCAGTCCCTGCAGGCGCAGGTTGGGCATGGCGCGTACGGCCTCGATGACCGCCAACACATCGGCGGGCCGCTCCCAGGGCAGGCCGGTACGGCGCGCGCCAACGTCAATCTTGATCCAAATATTGACCGGGGTCTCCACAATCTGCGCCAGCCGGTCGGCCATCTGAGCGGATTCAATCAAAAGGCCCAGGCGCACCTGGCGCGCCAGTCGGCGCAGGTCGCCGGCCTGGCGCGGGTTGGCCGGAAAGGCGATGGTGATATCTTGCCAGCCGGCCTGGGCAAAGTAGAGGGCCATGTCAATGGATGAGACGGTGATGGCGCTGATTCCTTCTGGGCGAAACCAATCGCCGATCTCGGCGGACTGGTGCGTTTTGAAGTGAGGGCGGAAGTGAACGCCGGCCTGACGGGCTTTTGCGGCCATGCGCGCGATGTTGCGGCGGGCGGCGGCTTCATTTAGGAGCAGGGTGGGTTTTTCAATTGAGGGGAAGATAGATTCCATAGGGGAGATTATACGGCGATTTTTCTTTCCAGAAAGCGCGCTGAAAAAGGGGAAAAGCAGTACTTGAATCGGATGAACGTGTGTTCTATAATAGAAGCATGGAAGGGATTGAAAAGTTGGCGCTTTTTTATGACGACATGAGCCTGGAGGTGGAAGAAGCCCCGCCGGCCCCGGCCCAGCCGTTTTCGCTGGCCGGTACGTCTGACTGCCCCGGCCCAGGCAGTGCAAAGGAGATGGGCGCTAAAAAACCGGGGGGCGGCGGCCTGCCGATTCAGATGGTGGCAACGCCGCGCGGGCGCGTGCCGATCTTGAAAACCCTGCTCTCATCGGCCTGTGAGCGCAACTGTTACTACTGCCCCTTCCGTTCTGGGCGCGACTTCCGGCGCAATACGTTTAAACCCGATGAACTGGCCGCCATGGTGGTGCAGTTGACGCAGGCGAAGGTGATTGAGGGGGCGTTTATCAGTTCGGGCATTGCCGGGGGCGGGGTGCGCACCCAGGATAGGCTGCTTGATACAGCCGAAATATTACGCAAAAAGTACAACTACCGCGGCTATCTACACCTGAAGCTGATGCCCGGCGCGGAACGCGATCAGGTGGAGCGCGCCATGCAGTTGGCCGACCGGGTTTCCGTTAACCTCGAAGCGCCCAATACCCGGCGGCTGTCGCTGTTGGCTCCCCAAAAGACGTTTTTGGATGAACTGCTCCAGCCGCTGCAGATGGTCGAGGCAATTCGGAGAAACCAGCCGGGTCAGCGGGGCTGGAATGGGCATTGGCCATCCAGCACAACGCAGTTTGTGGTGGGGGCGGTTGGCGAGAACGACCTGGAGCTTTTGCAGACGGCGGCGTACCTGTATCAAAAGCTGCGCCTGGCGCGCAGTTATTTCTCTGGCTTCAGCCCCATCCGCGATACGCCTTTTGAAGACCGCCCGGCGGTGAACCCCTGGCGGCAGCACCGGCTTTATCAGGCTTCCTTCTTGCTGCGCGATTACGGCTTTGATGTAGAAGATCTGCCCTTTCAACCCGATGGCTACCTGCCGCTGGAGATGGACCCCAAACAGGCCTGGGCGCGCGCCAACCTCAGCCAGGCGCCGGTGGAGATCAACCGGGCGGCCCGCCATGAACTGCTGCGCGTGCCGGGCATTGGTCCTAAGGGGGCGCAGGCCATTTTAGACGCGCGCCGGCGGGGCGGGCAGTTAAAATCTATGGATGATCTGAAAGCATTGGGGGTTTTTGCCGGGCGAGCCGCGCCGTTTATTTTGTTGGATGGGCGCCGGCCTCCGGCGCAGTTAAGCCTGTTCTAAGGGCCGCGATACGCATGGATACTTCTGAGTTTTCATTTATTCACGAACCGATTGAAGCGATTTTTCAGGAGCCGCCCCTGTTTTCTAAACTGCCGCCCTGCCCGAACGCGTTTATCTGGCGGGGCGAGTTTTTTCCGGTGCTGGAGATGCTGGAAACCTGGCAGGATTATCAGCGCCGGGGGAAATACGCGCGTAATATGCGTCCTGAACACCTGCAGTCGGCGGCCCTGCGCGGCTCGTGGGGGGTGGGGCGCTTTTACTTCCGGGTGCGCACCTTAGACGACCGGGTATTTCAGATTTACTATGACCGCGCGCCAGAAAACGCCGGGGACCGGGGCGGTCACTGGTTTTTGTTGGGCGAGCGCAGATCTTCATCATAAAAAATCAGGATAGGGTTGAAGATTTCGAGATTTCTCTTTCAGAATATTGATTTTGTTATAAAGAAAATGAAAAAACCTATTGACAAAATTCAATGGGTTTGCTATGATATGTTTAGAAAATAAAAGAGCGTCTTTCGTTTCGTAAAGACCCACCCCAAGAATGGACTAGAACCCGGTATCTTCCCAAGCGGTTTGGGACTGGAGAGGATTCAGCACATGAACCCTTTGTTTTCGGCTTGCCCGGTGTGCGGCGGTGAAATGATCATCACCCAAATCCACTGCCCCAGTTGTGAGACGACCTATGCGGGCGCTTTCCGCCTGGCATCCGCCGCGCCAACGAGTGAGCTGTTTGGGCCAGACCAACTGAAGATGCTTCTACCGCTGACCCGCCTCAGCCCGGAACAACTGCTGTTTGTACTGACGTTTGTGCGGAGCGAGGGGCGCTTCAACCGCATGGAAGAGGAACTGGGGATGTCTTACCCGACCCTGCGCAAAGGGCTGG
The DNA here is from genome assembly GCA_034434155.1 of Anaerolineaceae bacterium. Classification (GTDB taxonomy): domain Bacteria; phylum Chloroflexota; class Anaerolineae; order Anaerolineales; family Anaerolineaceae; genus DSYU01. Next base: position 3,032 of record DAOUAC010000141.1, on the reverse strand, counting down.
ATGAAATCTTACGGGCCATGGGGTTTGACCCCTCACCTGACCCGGCGTAGGAAGGGCAAGAGGGTGGGCTGAAGAAAGAAGGATGAACCGTTTTGGAAACCAAACCAACAGGAGGCATGAGCCATGGTATCGTCAGAAGAACGGATGAGAATTTTGAATATGCTGCAAGAAGGGCAGGTGACGCCCGAACAGGCCGCCCAACTGCTGCAAGCGTTGGAAGAAGCCCCAACCGCGGCCCGTCCGCGCCCCGCGCCGGCTCAGGCGAACCAGGGGCAGGCGTGGGTGGAGCATATGCCGCTGGTGCCGGCTGAGCCGGGCCGCGCTCCGCGCTGGCTGCGCGTGCGCGTGACCGATACAGATACGGGCCGCCCACGGGTGAACGTGCGCCTGCCGCTCAGCCTGGTTCACATCGGGTTAAAGATGGGCAAGCAGTTTGCGCCTGAAATCGAAGGGCTGGACTTCAATGAGATCGTCAAGGCTATTCAGGAAGGCGAGACGGGAACTTTCGTGGACGTTTATGACGAAGAAGATAACGAACACGTCGAAGTATTCCTGGAGTGAGTCAGGCTGACAACCTGCCAACCCGCACCCCGATGGCTTCCCATCGGGGTGCGGGTTTAAAACATGGACCTTGCAATTGTGAAAGTCGCAACGAATCTGCAATAAAACCCTCTTGCATTTTGGCCTGGAAGGATCTATAATTTAGTCGGTTTACAACATAAAACGATTATTTGTAGTAACACTACATCGAGCTGACGTGCTGTATTAATGGTTGGAGATTATTTTAGCGGTGTCTTATAGGTAGAATTAACGGTTGTAAACCAAACCAATATCCCGGAGGGTTTTCGAGTACAATTACCGGTAGAAAAATGAAAACCCTCCGGGATAATTTTTAATCGTCTTTGCTTTCTGGTCCACAGACCCGGAGTCCCCTTTATCTGTAGTGCTTGAACAGGAACGCTAAAGGCTAGATGTCAGAAACAACCATTTTTTCATCGGATGCACTTTCGCGGATGCGGGCCGTCTACCCGTCGCTTCCCCCTTCTGAGCGAAAAGTTGTTGATTTTGCACTGCAAAACTTCGAGGAATTGATCCGCATGACGCTTGCGGAAGTCGCGCAGCGCAGCGGTGTGAGCGATGCCACTGTGGTGCGCGTGTGCCGCTCGCTGGGCTACAACAACTTCCTGGAGCTGAAAATTGCGCTGACGCGCTCCGTCAGCGATTCGCCGCGCCTGATCCACGATGACGTGCGCGAAGGCGACTCGGCGGGGACGATTGCACGCAAGGTACTGCGCACGGCCCTTCAGGCGGTGCAAGATACCTTACAAATGCTGGATGATGCCGCATTTGAGAAGGCCGTTGATATTCTGCATAACGCGGATCGCATTTTGATTGTTGGGGTAGGCACTTCGGGTCCGCTGGCAACAGAATTGTATAACCGACTGATCCGCATGCGCATTAACTGCCATGTGCATACCGACATCTATTTGCAGGTGGTGGAAGCCGCTCTGCTGACCGAAAAGGACGCCGTGGTGGCGATTTCACAAAACGGCACTTCGCTGGGCCCGGTGCGGACGGCGACGGAAGCGCACAACAAGGGGGCAAAGGTTATCAGCATTACCGGCAACCCGGTTTCGGACCTGACGGCGCTTTCAGACGTGGTACTGCTGACCGTTTCGCACGAGACGCGCCTGGAAGCGATTGACTCGCGCGTGGCGCAGCACGCGCTGGTGCAGGCCCTCTACGTGGCGCTTGCCATGCGCCGGATCAGCGCGGCGAATGAGAGCGAGCGGCTGATTTGGGAAGCCCTGCTGCGCACCCCGACCAGTCAGGCGCTGACCAAAGGCGGGTAAATCAGACGCGGGTTAAGGCGAGGATGGCTTCGCGTTCGGCGGGGTAGCGCGCCAGCAGTTCGGCGCGGCGGCCGGCTTCAAAGTCGCGGGGGGTAAAACCAGGGGCCATGGTGGTTCCCACCAAAGCAAACCTGCCGCCGCTCATCACCCGCGATCCCTGCCAGACGCCCGCCGGAATCACCAGTTGTACGTGCTGGCCGTTGAGGATGTTTGGGCCGAGGATGGGGCGGCGGCTGGAGCCATCGGGGTAGAGTAATAGCATTTCGAGCGGGTCTCCCAGGTAGAAGTGATAAATTTCATCGGTGGGCAGGCGGTGCAGGGCTGAAAACGAATCCGGCTGGTCCGTCAGCAGGTACAGGATGGCGGTTCCGCAGGGTTTATCGCGGTCTGCGTAGGTTTCTGGCAGGGCACTGTCAGAGAGACGCAGGGAAGAGCGGTAGGTTTCGGCGTACAGGCCGCCTTCTCCGGGCAGGGGGCGGAGATTAAGTTTTTGGATGAGCTGTTCAAGAAATGAATTGGGCGTAGTCATGGGGTTCTCCTGATAGGGTTAATTGTAGCCTTCAGCAGGCCAGGGGGGATATGGTAAGATAAGGCTGGTATATTCCGAGTGACCGAGAGGAACCCCATGACCGAGCTGCTGTACCAGACCGATAGTTACTTGCAGGAATTTGAAGCCGCAGTGACCGCTGTGGACGCGGAAGGGCGGTCACTGCTGTTGAACCGTACCGCTTTCTACCCTGGCGGCGGCGGACAGCCCTCTGATGCCGGATGGCTGGCGTGGAACGGCGCAGCGATGCCGGTGGTGAAGGCGCGCAAAGCGGCCGAGGGCGTGTGGCATACCCTGGGCGGCGATGGCCCACTGCCGGAAATCGGCCAGGTGGTGCAGGGGAAGATTGATTGGACGCGCCGCTACGCGCTGATGCGAACGCACACGGCCCTGCATATCCTGTGCGGCGTGGTGTTCCGCGATTACGGGGCGCACGTGACCGGCGGCGATATGGACCCGTTGAAAGGCCGCATGGATTTTGAATTCGAGTCGCTCACCAAAGACCTGGTTGGCGTGATTGAAGCCGCGGTGAACCGCGAGGTGGCGGCGGCGCGCGAGGTGAAAGTGGCGATCTTGCCGCGCGAACAGGCCTTTCAGATCCCGGACCTGATCCGCACCAAGATCAACCTGCT
>DAOUAC010000140.1:0-6938 GCA_034434155.1 Anaerolineaceae bacterium | reverse complement strand
TGAAACCCCCGCCTCAGCACCTGCAAACCCCTCGCGGGGTTCTCATCTTCAGCCCCGCAGGGGCTTCCACGTCCTGAGCAGGGGCTTTAGCCCCGCGTTATCACCCCAACCTGCGCGGGCGGGGAAACCACGCCCCTACAGCTTGCGGCCCCGCGTACCGTCCGGCGGAGTTGCGGTTCTCCAACCCGCAGGGGCTTCAGCCCCGCGTTTTCGCCCCAACCTGCGCGGGCGGGGAAACCACGCCCCTACAGCTTGCGGCCCCGCGTTTTCGTCCTGAGCAGGTCGGCTTTAGCCCCTCCAGCGGCCGGTTCACTGGTATACTCATACTGATGCCTACCAACCGCCATTTTGACCTGCTGGCCCCCCTCTACGACCGGGTGATGCGCGCGCCCGACCCCACCCGCCTGCGCTCCCTGCTGGAACTGCCCGTGCCGGGTCTGCTGTTAGATGCCGGCGGCGGAACCGGGCGGCTGGCGCGCGCCCTGTGCGGCGGCGCGGGCCGTTGGGTGATCTGTGACCTCTCACTGCCCATGCTGCGCCAGGCCAAAGGCTCCTGGCCGGGCGACTGCGCCGTGCGCCTGAACCTGGCGCGGGCCGAGCGCCTGCCCTTCCCCGCAAACCGCTTTGACCGCATTGTAGTGGTGGATGCCTTCCATCACTTCGCCGATCAGCCCGGGGCCGCCCGCGAACTGGCGCGCGTACTGCGCCCCGGCGGCCGCCTGGTCATCGAAGAGCCAGACATCCGCCGCCCGTGGGTCAAGCTGATCGCCCTGGCCGAAACCCTGGCGGGGATGGGTTCGCGCTTCCGCCGGGGAGAGGAAATCGCCGCGCTGCTGGCGGCGGGGGGCCTGCGCGCCCGCGCCGAGGACGACGGCAACCTGACGGTGTGGGCGATCGCCGAGAAGGAATAAATTTGCCCGCCGGAAGCGTTTTTGTGGTAAAACTCTCGCTATGAGTGAACTTGCCCGCATCCAATCCTTTCTGCGTGAAAGCGCCCGCCGCCAGTACGAAAGCACAGCCATCCCCCCGTTTACCCTCTTTTTCCACCCGACCGACCCCCACAAATATTTTAATTACGCCATTCCCGACGAACCCGCCGCCGGAGACGGCCTGATTCAGCCCCTGGCCGCCCTGCGGGCCGAGTTCCACCGGCGGGGCCGCCTGCCGCGCCTGGAGTTCTTTGAAGCCTTTGCCCCCGACCTGCCCGCCGCTCTGCGCCTGGCCGGGTTTGTGGAAGAAGCCCGCCAGTGGTCTATGCTCTGTGCGGCGGAGAGCTTCCGTCCCGCGCCGGTCGTGCCAGACCTGCACGTCACCTTCCTGTGCGCCGAATCGCCTTTAGAAGACGTGCGCGACTTCCTCTCCACCCAACGCCGCGGCTTTGGCGGCAGTGCGGCGCTCCCGACCGACTCAGAGGCTGCCGCCGCCCGTGAGAGCTTCAGCCGTGGATGGACGGGCCTGTTGGGGCGCGTAGACGGCGCGCCCGCCGGAGTGGCGGCTTTCAGCGCCGTGACCGGCTGCGTCTGCGAGGTGGGCGGGGTGGCTACCCTCGAACCCTACCGCCGCCGGGGAATCGCCTCGTACCTGACCGCCATCGCCGCGCAGACCGCCTTTGAGCAAGGGGCCGATACCATCTGCCTGACTGCCGAAGACGAGCGCGCCGGGCGCGTCTACGAGCGCATTGGTTTTGCACCCTTCAGCATCATGCTGGCCTACAGCGACCCCGCATGAACTCGCACCCCTATCTGCACAACCCTCACCTCAACGGCGCGCCGTTCTACTGCGAGCAAGACGGCCAGACCGCCGTCCTGCTTCTGCACGGCCTGACGGCTACGCCGCTGGAAGTGCGCGCCCTGGCGGAGAGGCTCTATGCCGCCGGTTATACGGTGGACGGCCCCCTGCTGCCCGGTCACGGCACGCGCCCGGCTGACCTGAACCGCGTCCGCTGGCAAGATTGGGCCGCACTGGCCCAGGATCGCTACGATTTCCTGGCCGCGCGTTTTGCCCGCGTCTTCGTTGGCGGCGAATCCACCGGCGCGGTCCTGGCCCTGTGGCTGGCCGCCCACAACCCCAATGCCGCCGGAGTGCTGGCCTACGCCCCCGCCGTGCGCCTGGCCCTCTCGCCCGTTCAAATCGCCCTGCTGTACCTCGCCATGCCCTGGGGCTTGCAGGTGCGCAAGCGCGGCCTGGAGCGCGACACGGCCTGGCAGGGCTACAAGGTTCACACCGCGCGCGGCGTGATCGAACTGGTGCGTCTGCAAAGGGCCGTCCGCCGCCGCCTCAAAGCCATCCAACAGCCGGTGCTGGTCGTTCAGGGGCGGCGGGACCGCACGATTCACCCCGCCTCTGCTGAGATGGTCGTCCGGGGCGTGTCTTCGCGCCGTACTGAACTGCATTGGATGCCGGCTTCGGGCCACTGCGTACTGCTCGACTGCGAATTTGAGGCCGTCGCCCGCCTGACGATTCAATTTATCAAACAGGTGGTACAATCCACCTAAATTCAACTGGAGCAACCGCATGACCACCCCGCGCACTTATCAGTATTCCTTTGGATCCTGGCTCGGCAAGCTCATCCTCTGGCTGGTCATCAGCACCCTGCTCGCTTCCATGATCCTCGATTTTCCCAATTCCATCTTCGACATGCTCGAAGGAACCGCCGATACCGCCGACTGGCTGCGCGTGGGCGGGGCGGCCCTTCTGATCCTTCTGATCATCTCTTACGCCGTCAATTTTTACCCTAACGTGGACGTAACCGACGCGGGCCTGCAGGTGGATTTCTTCTGGGGCAAAAAGTTCGTCCCCTGGGAGAATATTGTGGATGTCATTCCGGTGGGCGGCAAAGTTTATAAATCCTGGGCGGTAGAAGTCACCCATCTTACCCTTCTGCACCGCCTGTATGGGCTGTTGTATCTCAAATCCTTTGCGCGGCCCTGCTTTATCATCTTCTCGTATCTGCCCGATCACGATAAGCTGATCGAAAAAATCAATAAAGAGATTAAAAAACAGCGGCTCAAAGCCCCGGCCCGCTAAAGCGTTCAACGCGCGCCATCTAAGGAACGCCCCCCGTGACTTCTACCCCTCCCACCACTGAAAACGAAACGTTTCACGCCGGCGGCGTCATCACCATTGCCGCGGCTCATTCCGTCCACGATACCTATTCCGCGTTCCTCTCGCCGCTGCTGCCCCTGCTGATCGAGGGACTGGGCATCTCCAAAACAGCCGCCGGCCTGCTGACGGTCTTTTACCAGGGGCCTTCGCTCTTACAGCCGGTCATCGGCCACCTGGGCGACCGCGCCAACCTGCGCCTGCTGGTGGCGTCGGCCCCAACTGTGGCCGCAGTGGCCTTCACCCTGCTGGGGCTGACGCCCTCCTATGGGTTAATCGCCCTACTGCTCATCGCGGCGGGGCTAAGTTCTGCCGGTCTGCATTCGATTGGCCCGGTGCTGACCGGGCAGATGGCGGGGCGAAGCCTGGGCCGGGCCATGAGCGTGTGGATGGTCGGCGGCGAATTGGGGCGCACCCTGGGACCGCTGATTACCGTGGCGGCCATTACGTACCTCACCCCGCGCGGACTGCCCGCCCTCCTCCCCGGCGGGGTGCTGGCCTCGCTCATCGTCTACCGGCGCATCCGCGACCTGCCCGACTACCGCCCCCCCGCCGGCCAGCACATCGCCTGGAATGGGGCCTTCGACCAGGTGCGCCCCATCCTCCTGCCGCTGACGCTGGTGATTGCGGCGCGCTCACTGCTGGTCATGGCTCTGAGTTCCTTCCTGCCCACCTTTATGACCGAACAGGGCGAAGGGTTATGGGTGGCCGGGGCTTCATTGGCGATCATGCAGGCGGCGGGGGTGATTGGGGCCTTGACGGGCGGCTCGCTTTCAGACCAGTTGGGCCGCCGCCGCGTGCTGATCGCCCTGACGCTGGCGGCCCCGGCGGCGGCTCTGGCGTTCCTCTACGCTCAGGGCTGGCTGCGCCTGGCGCTTCTGCCGCTGGTAGGGTTTACCCTGCTGGCAACTACGCCGGTGCTGATGGCCCTGGTGCAGGAACGCGCCGCCGCCGGGCGCTCGCTGGCGAACGGCATCTTTATGGCCCTCAATTTTGTGATCACCTCGGTCGCGGTAGTCATCATCGGCGCGCTCGGAGACCGCCTGGGCCTGCCCGCCGCCTTTTTGATCGCCACGCTGACGATGATCGCCGGCACGCCGGCGGTGTTCGCGCTGACCGGCCAGAAACCGGCGCTTACCGCTTAATCCACGGGAAGTACAGGCGCGGGTCGCCCACGCCCAACACATACGTCGGCGACCAGGCCGAGCTTCCGCCCTCGTTGAAGGCCCGCACGGCCCAGCGGTGACTGCCCTCTGCCAGCGCCAGGGTAAAGCGCGTACTACTGCCGGTCATCACCACCACTCCATCCACCATCAACTCATAGCCCAGGGGGGTGGGGCCATCGCCCGCCTGCCAGGTGAACGTCACCGGGCCGGGGGGAAGCCACGGAGCGAAGGCCGCCGGGCGCTCCGGCGGCGCCGGGGGAGCCGCGGCGGGCGCTTCCCAGGCGCCCAGCCAGAACAAATCGGTCACGGTATAAGTCTGCGCGGGGTCGGTCACCGAAGTTACGGTGAAATCGAGCCGGTAAGGGCCGGGCGGGGTTCCGGGCGGCACGAACACCGCCGCCCAGATGTTCTGGTAGCGGTCAATCGTCACGGGAAGCTGCACCGGGTTCACCCACGAAGGGTTGGTGTCGGCCCCGTTGCTGTGATACAGCACCCAGGGCAGGTCCAGGTCTGAGGAAATGGTGATGTTCACCTGCTGTGGGCCGGAGAGGGGGTTGAGGTAATGGCGGAAGGCCAGGCGGCCGGGCGGGGTGAGCATCTGCCAGCCGCCGCCGGTCAATTCCAGGTCGGGCAGGCGGCCCAGTTCCAGGCGCTCTGGCCCCACACAGGTGAGGCCGTTGGCATGGATCACCTCGGTTTGCTGGACGGTGGGGAGATCGCCAAAGAAAAAGGCTGGAGCCGTCTGACCCTCATAACAGGTAAAGCTGACAATCGAGCGGGGGGCTTCGATGAGGTTTAGGGAGTAGTACGTCTCTAACGCCCAGCGGCCCGCTTCGAGGTTCAGGCCGTCGGGGCAGGGGGGCGGGGCAGAGTCGCCCGCCGGGCGAAAGACCACCCAGGTCTGACCTGGCGCCGCGGGCAGACGATCGCTGACGCGGGCGCTGAGGGCCGGGTCGAACGCTAAACTGCCGCTCACCAGGGTTTGTTCGGGCTGGCCGCTCTGATCCAGCAGGCGCCAGCCGGGCGGCTCTGCGGCGGGGTAAGCCACCGGCGAAGGCGAAGACTCGCCGGCATGGGGCGGCTGGAGCGGCGCGCGCACGGCTTTAAAAATGCGGCTCTGCTGTATTTCGTTCACCCAGGCCTGGCACATCGGCGTGGTCAGAGCGATTGGCTTGCCGTAGCTCTGGCGGATTTCATAGCGGCGCGCGCCGGGCAGGTGATCTGCCGGCTGTGGAGGCGTTTCTACGGTTGGGCTGTCGGCGCGGCGCACCACCGTTTCAAAGAAGGCGGCGTTCATGTCTCCGGCGGGGGTGTAGGCCGTCAGCCCATCGAACACGCGCTTTTCGACCTCCGCGCGGCGCAGGGGCGGCAGAGTGTAGCGCACCGTGGCAATCCTCCCCGCCGAGACCGGCTCAAAGAGATAAGGCGGGCCGCCCGGCGCGGGCTGTATGCCTTCAAAAACCAGGTCCATGGCCCCCCAGGGGGGAGAATAGATCACCCGCCCCCCGTTAAAATCCCCTTCGACGAACAGCGCGCGCGTCACCTCCTGGCCCGGCGCGCCAACGGCATCCCCACTGCGGATGAGCGGCTGAAAGGCCAGCGCGTAGAGGGGGTAATCGTACACCTGGTATGCGCAGGCGCTCAGGCCCCCTAACGCCAACAGCATCACCAGCAGCGCCGCGCGGCGCCGCTTTTGGAATAAGCTCATCATCACGTTAATCGTGCCCCCCTCCCTGATTTAAATACCAATTCCTACCCCACCGATTGGCTCTGCGATAGATAACGCAGCACAGGCAAAAATGTTGCTGTTTTCCCCCTCCACAACGTATTCAGTTCGTAAACCTGCGGATCTTATGGAGATTATAGCGCAGAGGCAGTGAAAAGACAACGATAAAAAGGACGATTTACAGGCGTTTACGCTGTTTTGATTGCACTACTCTTCTTCGCGGCGGGGGATGAAGGCCAAAGCCCCAAAAACCACAATCATCACCAAAATGGCGGCGGCCAGGGTGATTCCGTTAGACTGGTTTTCGGTCTGAAGGTATTCGGGGGGCAGGGGGGTACGGGTGGGGGCGGCGGCTGGCGCGGGATAGGGGTAGGGTGAGGTGGTCGGCGCGGCCTGGGCGGCGACAGCCGTTGCCTGGGCCTCGTGCTTATGACTGCGTTCGATGGGTTCCACGCGGGCAAACGGCGCGGTCGTGTACAGGGTGGCGAGAAAAGCCACCGAAATCGCCATCATCGAGACGGTTTGGGCGCTCAGTCGAAGCGCGCGGCGGGGACCAAACAGAAGACGATAGAATAAACGCAGCCTCTTGAACATATCACCTCGATTGAGGCGCGGCCAGGCGGTCAGCGGCGACCTGGGCCGCGTCTTGGGGTGGGCTTTCACGCTTGAGCATCTTCAGCACGGCCTCTTTCAACACCGGCCCCTGGCTGGCAAGCAGGTCGGTGGAGGGGCGGGCCTGGGCCGAAGTGGTGATCGGCGAAAAAACGGTTTTGAGAACGCCGTTAGACCAGCCTTCGAGGGCGGCGGGACGGGTGGGCAGATAGCCAGCGGCCGCCGTCCACTGCGCAAGGAAGGATGAATCCGTCAGATATTCAGCCAGGCGGGCGGCGGCAGGGCGGCGCTCTGGCACGGGGTCGGCCACGGCCCAACCCTAACCGGCGGCG
>DAOUAC010000139.1:0-5088 GCA_034434155.1 Anaerolineaceae bacterium | reverse complement strand
GATGCCCGCCGCACTCCAACTCTTGCGCGAACTGTTTGGTGAGGCTCTCCAGGAAAATGTCAACCTGGCGAACTATACCACCGCACGCGCTGGCGGCCCGGTGGAGGCGCTGCTGCCGGTTCACGACGCTTCTGAACTGGAACAGGCCGCCCTGCGCCTGTGGGAAGCGGGCATCCCCTTTATCGTGCTGGGGAGCGGGTCGAATGTGCTGGTGAGCGACTCGGGGCTTTCTGGCGTGGTGATCCTCAACCGCGCCCGCGCCGTCAAGATTGACGCACGCTCTGAGCCGCCTACCGTATGGGCCGAATCGGGCGCGAACTTCAGCGCCCTGGCCCGCCAGGTGGCCCTGCGCGGCTTGAGCGGGCTGGAATGGGCCGCCGCGATCCCTGGTACGCTGGGCGGCGCAGTTTACGGCAACGCCGGGGCCTACGGCAGTGACATGAGCCAGACCCTGCTCGTGGCAGACATCTTGCACCCTCACGGCAAAGAAGCCTGGACTGCCGAACAAATGGGGTATGCATACCGTTCCAGCATCCTCAAACGCAGCCGCGCCGGGGAGGCCGCTCCCAACGCCGTCATCCTCTCGGCCCGCCTGCGCCTCAGCCGGTCCGACCCGCAGACGGTGCAGGCCCGGATGGAAGCCAACACCCTCCACCGCCGCCGCACGCAGCCGCCCGGCGCCAGCATGGGATCTATGTTCAAAAATCCCCCCGGCGATTACGCCGGCCGGTTGATTGAAGCCGCCGGGTTGAAGGGCGCGCGCTTTGGCGACGCTGAAATCAGCCCGGTGCATGCCAATTTCTTTATCAATCACGGCGCGGCCACCTCCGCCGACATTGGCCGGCTGATCGCCCAGGCGAGGCAGGCCGTCTTTGAAAAGTTCGGGGTCATGCTGGAATTAGAGGTAGAACTGCTCGGCGAATGGCCGGCTGACCTTAACCAGAAAACTTCAGGAACCGGTAGGACTTTATGACCAACACAGACACAGAGCGCCGCATCCTCCATATCGCCGTCCTCTTTGGCGGCAGGTCTGGCGAGCACGAAGTCTCGCTGATGTCTGCGCGCTCCATTTTAGCAGTGCTGGACCCTGATAAGTATCACGTCACTGCCGTCGGCATCCGCCACGATGGGGTATGGTACGCCGGAGCGAACCATCAGCCGCCCATGCAGGTGTGGGAAGCTTTCTCCGGCGGGCGCACGGCAGAACTGGTGCGCGTCACCCTGCTGCCTTATCCAGAGGCCGGTGGGCGGCACACTCTGTATGCCCTGCGCGAAGTAAACGGCGCGCTCACCTGCGCGCCCTATGCGCCTGTGGATGTCGTTTTTCCGGTCATGCACGGTACGTATGGCGAAGACGGCGCGCTGCAAGGGCTGCTCGAAATGGCCGATCTACCCTATGTGGGGGCGGGCGTATTGGGATCGGCGGTGGGAATGGATAAAGCCCTGTTTAAAGACGTAATGCGCGCCCACGGCCTGCCCGTCGTGGATTGGATCACTCTGACGCGTGCGCAGGTTGAGGAAGACATGAACGCGGTCATCGCCCAGGCAGAGGCGTTAGGTCCGTACCCACTCTTCGCCAAGCCCGCCAACCTGGGGTCTTCGGTGGGCATCACCAAGTGCCGCACCCGCTCAGACCTATACGAAGGGCTGATGGAAGCCGCCTCGTATGACCGGCGCATTCTGGTGGAGCGCGGCGTCCCCAACGCCCGCGAGATCGAGGTCAGTGTGTTGGGCAACCATGCTGTTCAGGCTTCAGTCCCAGGTGAGATCCGTCCAGTGGGCGACTTTTATACCTACGAAGCCAAGTACCTGGATGGCCGCTCCGAACTGCTCATCCCCGCTCCCCTGCCCCCTGCCCTGGCCGAGCGGGCCCGCGACCTGGCCGTGCGAGCTTTTCAAGCGATTGATGGGTGCGGCATGGGGCGCGTGGATTTCTTGCTCGATGACCGCAGCGGCGAGCTGTTTATCAGTGAGATCAACACCATTCCCGGCTTCACGGCCATCAGCATGTATCCGAAGCTGTGGGAAGCCGGTGGGCTTGCCTACGCGGCGCTGGTGGACCGTCTGGTCGAACTGGCGCTGGAACGCAAACAAGAGAAAGATCGCCTGGAACGCCAATTCAGGAGGAAAACATGAGACGCGGAATGCGCGAACCATCTCAGCCCAGTTCCTCGCGGAACAGCCGCGCCGAGGCGGTACGCCAGCGGCGCAGTCAGCGGGTGCAGCAGCGCGCCAGCGCCGCCGCCGGGCGGGTCGCCAACCCGGCGCAGCCGCGCCCGGTGATGGTGCGCGGCATGCTCAACAACCAGGCTCGGCCTCTTTACCGCCAGGCCGCCCGCTCGAACCCGCGCCGCACCTTTTACGTGGCGATGGACAGCGCCAGCGCTACCGGGGTGGCCGGCGCGGAACTGCGCCTGCCGGCTATTCCTCTCGTCAAACCGGGCTGGCGGCTGATTTCGGGCCTGCTGGCTCTCGCTATGCTCTTTGGCATCTTTTCGGTGTGGAATTCGCCGTTCTTCCGCGTCCAGCAGGTTTCTATCCAGGGCTTACAGCGCATCAGCGCCAGCGACTTAGAAACGATCTTACGCTTGCAGAACCTTTCGATTATCGAGGTACAGCCAGACCGGGTTAAAGAGGAAATCGCCCTGGCCTTCCCAGAACTGGCCGACGTGCAGGTGAAGGTGGAACTGCCGAATTTCGTCACCGTTTCAGCCCGCGAGCGCCAGCCCATCCTCGCCTGGCACAAGGGCGAGACCACCTATTGGGTAGACGCCGAAGGCTACATCTTCCCGGTGCGCGGCGAGGCCGGGCCGCTGGTTACCATCCAGAGCAACGATGACATTCCCCTGGTGCGCACGGCCCCCCAACCGGCCGCCGCCGAAGACGAGGCTGAGGCCGAAAAAGAGCAAACGGCTGCCAATGCGCTGGTCGCCAGCCTGGGCTATGCGCCCCCGGTCCATGTCAACCGCCGCGCCGATATGAAAATCCTCAACGCCTCGCTGCAACTGGCGAAACTGCTTCCACCAGACACGCCCATTGTCTACGACCAGGACAACGGCATCGGCTGGACCGACGCGGGCGGATGGCAGGTGTACATTGGCAAAGACCTCGAACATTTCGAGGCGCGCCTGGCAACCTACCAGGCCATCGTGCGCGACCTTGAGAATCGGGGCATCCACCCAGACCTGGTGAGCGTGGAACACCTGAACGCGCCGTTCTTCCGCTCCAGCCAGTTAGAGGCACAGCGGGCAGAGTCGGAGGAAAACTAGAACGAAAGCTACGCACCGCGCGGGCGCTGTGCGTAGCCTGCAAGATTGGAGCATGAGCATGGCAGATGAGATTGTTGTAGGCATTGACATCGGCACCACAAAAATATGCACCCTGGTGGCGCGCCTCGAAGCCGAACGCGACGGCAGTGGACTGCGCAGCCTGCGCATCCTGGGGGTGGGCATCGAGCCAGCCCAGGGGATTCGCAAGGGGACGATTGCGGACCTGCAAGCCGCTTCGCAATCGATTGCCCGCTCCATTGAGAAAGCCGAGCGTTCTTCTGGGCTGGAAATCACTTCAGCCCTGGTCAGCCTGGCGGGATCGCACGTTTCTTCGGTCAACAGCCATGGGGTGGTAGGCATCTCTGGGCGGGCTATTGATCAGGATGACGTACTGCGCGCCCTCGACGCGGCCCAGGCCGTCGCCATCCCCCACAACCGCGAGATTATCCACGTCATTCAGCGTGGTTTCACCGTGGACGGGCAAGATGGCATCCGCATGCCCATTGGGATGCACGGCTACCGCCTGGAGGTAGAAGCCCACATTATCACCGCCGCCGCCGCCACGGTTGAGAACCTGCGGCAGAGCGTGCAGGCTTCGGGCGTGCAGGTCAGCCAGTTTGTCCTCAACCCGCTGGCTTCTGGCGAGGTAGTGCTGTCTGAAACCGAGCGCCAGATGGGCGTAGTGGTCTGCGACATCGGCGGCGGCACGACCGATATGGCGATTTACATTGATGGAGATGTCTGGCACACCATGGTGTTAGGCGTTGGCGGCAATCACGTCACCTCAGATATCGCGCATGGTCTGCGGCTGTCGCTGGCGCAGGCTGAGGAGATCAAAAAGCAGTACGGCCATGCCATTCAGGCAGAAGTAGCCGAGAACGATGTCTTCTCGGCTCACCTGTTTGGCGAAGAGACCGCCGTACAGATCCGCAGGCGCGATCTGGCGATGATTATTGAGGCGCGGATGGAAGAGATCTTTGACCTGGTGCTGCAAGAGATCAAACGCTCTGGCTATGATGGTCTCTTGCCTGCCGGCATGGTGCTGACGGGCGGGTGCAGCCTGCTGCCCGGCACGCGCACGCTGGCGAGCCGCGTCTTGGGCCTGCCGGTGCGCATCGCCCGGCCCGAAAATCTGGTTGGGCTGACCGACCAACTGCATTCGCCGGCCTATTCCACCAGCGTGGGGCTGCTCTATTTTGCCCTGATGATGGCCGAGACCAGCGCCCCGGCCTCCAAAAGCCGCGCGCGGCGCCGGTCGGGTGGTTCCGACTGGTTTGAGACCATCAAGAACCTGGTCAGCCGCCTTTTACCGTGAGTTCCGGCCCTCCCGGGGTGGGCCGCTCAAAAGCAAGCGCACGTCAATTGAAAGATAAACGCAAGTATGCATTATGGAGGAGGTTTTCAAATGGATATGGGTTTACCACCTTCTGAGTCCTTTGCCCGCATCAAAGTCATCGGCGTTGGCGGCGGCGGATGCAACGCCGTCAACCGCATGATTGACGAGGGCTTAGGCGGCATTGAATTCATCACCGTCAACACCGACGGCCAGGCGCTGCTGCAATCGAAGGCGCAGACGCGCGTGCGCATCGGCGATAAGGTGACGCGCGGCCTGGGCGCCGGCGGCAACCCCGAAATCGGGCGCAAAGCCGCCGAAGAATCGGCGGAGGAACTGTATGAAGTGCTGCGCGGCTCGGACATGGTCTTTGTGACCTCTGGCATGGGCGGCGGAACCGGCACAGGCGCGGCCCCCATCGTGGCGCAGATCGCCAAAGAGGTGGGCGCGCTCACCATCGGCGTGGTTACGCGCCCCTTCACTTTT
>DAOUAC010000138.1:0-11565 GCA_034434155.1 Anaerolineaceae bacterium | reverse complement strand
CCCGAACCGGCCTGCCAGGACCCGTCGCCTTGGGGGTAAGCGGCATACAGTTCATACAGGATGCACTGGTCGCGGTCGAGGATGAGGATGTGTCGGTCGCCGTCGGCGTCTGGCCCGCCCTCGATGGGCGGATTAGGCGGGATGGGGTAAGGCCCAGGGTCGCTTTCGTCATTATAATCAAAAGAGACGGGTACGCGGGGCTGGCTGCCGGGTACCACCACGTAGGGAATGC
The DNA here is from genome assembly GCA_034434155.1 of Anaerolineaceae bacterium. Classification (GTDB taxonomy): domain Bacteria; phylum Chloroflexota; class Anaerolineae; order Anaerolineales; family Anaerolineaceae; genus DSYU01. Next base: position 11,333 of record DAOUAC010000138.1, on the reverse strand, counting down.
CAATCGGACCGCCATCCCACAGGCCAGAGCCGAAATCGGCGTGAAAACCGCGCCCTACCCCGATGCTGGCGATGTAGACGGCAGAGCGCGGGTCCACCGGCAGGTGATCTACCGGCGTATTCCAGATGTGATCGGCCGGCAAGACCGGACAGCCGGCCAGCACCGGCCCGGCGGCGCCGTTGCGCACCCAGGGCAAGGAGGTCGTATGTTCTGCGCTTGCCGCTCCACCGGCAGGCCGCGGCGAGACCGGCAGTGCGGCAAAGGCGGCCAGCCATGCCAGGGTAATCCAAAACAGCGCGCCGGGCAGGCGTAACCGCGATCGAATGGTCGTTTTCATATGCGCTCCATTGACCCGTATCTTAAGAAGAAAGTCGTAAATTCTTAATCAAAATGTAACAATGTCAGCCGAAAAGTAGATTAATTGTACTTGCAAATCTTGTCTGACATAAGGATAATGGTCAATATTCTCACTGACTGCCTGAAAGGAGCATTTCTATGAGCCAGGTTTTCCCCTCCGGTCGCCGGATTACGCCTATCCCTTTAAATCGTAAGTCGCCTGTGCCATCTGACCTGGAAATTGCCCAGGCAGCGCCGATGAAGCCCATCCTGCAGCTTGCAGAGGAAATTGGATTGCTGCCAGAGGAGTTGGAACTGCACGGCCCGTATAAGGCCAAAGTGAAGCTCTCGGTTTTGGAACGTCTGAAAGATGTTCCCAATGGAAAATATATTGATGTGACGGCCATCACGCCGACGCCGTTAGGGGAAGGCAAAACCACGACCACCGTTGGCCTTAGCCAGGCGTTGGGGGCCATCTTGGGCCACCGGGTATTCACCTGCATTCGCCAGCCCAGCCAGGGGCCGACCTTTGGAATTAAAGGCGGGGCGGCCGGCGGCGGCTACAGCCAGGTGATCCCCATGGAAGAGTTTAACCTGCACCTCACCGGTGACCTGCACGCCATCACCGCGGCCAACAACCTGTTGGCGGCGGCGATTGACGCCCGCATTTTGCATGAGAAGTCGGCTACCGATGAGCAGTTGTTCGACCGTCTCTGCCCGAAAGACAAAAAGGGTCAGCGCCGGTTTGGGGTGGGGCTGCGCGCGCGCCTGAAGAAGCTTGGGATTGACAAAACCGACCCCAACGACCTTACGCCTGAAGAGCGCAAGCGCCTGGTGCGCCTGGACATCAACCCAGATACCATTACCTGGCGGCGGGTAGTGGATACTTCAGATCGCTTCCTGCGTGAGATCACCATCGGTGAGGGGCCAGAAGAGGCCGGGTTCGCCCGCAAGACCGGCTTTGATATCACCGTCGCCAGCGAACTGATGGCGATCCTGGCGTTGACGACCAGCCTGGCCGACATGCGCGAGCGCATTGGGCGGGTCGTTATTGGCGTCAGCCACAGCGGCGAGGCGATCACAGCGGATGACCTGGGCGTGGCCGGGGCGCTGACCGTCTTGATGAAAGACACCATCATGCCCAACCTGATGCAGACGTTGGAAGGTACGCCGGTGTTTGTCCACGCTGGCCCCTTTGCCAATATCGCCCACGGCAACAGTTCCATCATCGCCGATCAGATTGCCCTCAAGCTGGCAGATTACGTTGTCACTGAATCGGGCTTCGGCGCGGATATCGGCATGGAGAAGTTTTTTGATATTAAATGCCGCTATTCGGGGCTGGTTCCCGATGTGGTGGTGATGGTTGCCACCGTGCGCGCCCTGAAGATGCACGGCGGTGGCCCCAAGGTCGTGGCCGGCAGGCCGCTCGACCCGGCTTATACCGAGGAAAATCTGGAACTACTGCGCTGCGGCCTGGGCAACCTGCTGCATCACATCGGCATTGCCCGCAAGTTCGGCGTGCCGGTGGTGGTGGCCATTAACCGCTTTGCCACCGATACCGATGCCGAGCTGGAACTGATCCGCAAGGCGGCGGTGGAAGAGGGCGGCGCGGAAGCGGCGGTCGTCTCGCGTCACTGGGAGCTGGGCGGCGAAGGCGCGGCGGACCTGGCGCGGGCGGTGGTGGCGGCGGCGGAAAAGCCGCATGATTTTCATTTCCTCTACCCGCTGGATATTTCGATCAAGGATAAGATTGAAACGATTGCCCGCGAGGTGTACGGCGCAGATGGGGTGGATTATGCGCCAGAGGCAGAGGAGCGCATCGCTGAATACACCCGCCTGGGGTTTGACCGCCTGCCCATCTGCATGGCGAAGACCCATTTGAGCATCAGCCACGACCCGAATTTAAAGGGCGTGCCGAAGGGGTTCCGCATCCTCGTGCGCGACATCCGCGCTTCGGTAGGAGCGGGGTTCCTCTACCCGCTGTTGGGCAAGATGAGCACCATGCCCGGCCTGCCCACGCGCCCAGCCTTCTTTGATATTGACATTGACCTGGAGACCGGCAGGGTTCTCGGCCTGTCTTAACCGCATCTTTTCCTCTCCCGGCGGCGCTTTTGCCGCCGGGCAGGTTCTTCAGCCGCCGCGGGGCCTTGCGCATCGCTTGTCGCAAGCCCCCGCGGCCTTTTATGGGTTGTCACACAAAACTGAGAGGCACATTATAATTGATATTGAAATTCGCACTCATTTAGAGTACAGTTAACCGGTAAGTAGACAACTTTTCTCTGATTAATGGGAGGCGATAATGGACCCTTATGGGAAGGATGCAGAATCGATTGACGTGGGTCAACGCCTGCGTCTCTTGCGTGATGAACGCGGCATTTCAATGCGGGCGCTGGCGCGGCGCAGCGGCCTTTCGGCCAATGCGTTGAGCATGATTGAAAGAGGGCTTACCTCCCCCTCAGTCAGCACGCTCAATAAACTGGCGACGGCGCTGGAAGTGCCGATCACGGCGTTCTTCCGGCAAGAGCCGGCCCGAGAGCAGATCGTATTCCGCAAAGCGTCTGAACGCAGCCGCGTCCCATTTCTACGGGGTCTAATAGAAGGTTTGGGAGGCGAAGCCTTTACCGGGCGAGTGGAAGCCTTTTTGTTGACTCTGGAAAGCGGCGGCAGCAGCGGTCCGCATGGGATGATCCACACCGGTCACGAACTGGTGTTTTGTCTGCGCGGTACGCTGGAGTACGAGGTCGAAGATCAACACTTTTTGATGGAGCCGGGCGACAGCCTGATCTTTGCCGCCCAGCTCGTTCACCGCTGGCGCAACCCCGGCCATTCGGTTACCAACGCCATTATTGTCATCAGCGCTTTTGAAGATACCGAGCGGCCTGGCGAGTATCATATCGCTTCGATGGCTTCCAGCCTGCATTCCAACGGTGGAAAAGAAGAGAGTAATGAGGGCGAAGACTTTTCAGACGTAGCCAGCAACGAAATCACTTCGAAAGAGAGTTAACGCTGTTGTGAATTGTCATCATCTTTTGCCGATCACGGCCGGCCGGAGCACAGCCGGCCATTTGACTGTCGCAGGACAGGATGTGGTGGAACTGGCGCAACAATATGGGACGCCGCTGTACCTCTACGACGCGGCTACGGTGCGCAGTCAGGTGGAGATGCTGCAAACGGAATTGGCGGCTCATTACCCTGGCCGGGCGGAAATCACCTATGCAGCCAAAGCCTATTTTTCGCTGGGGCTGGCGCGCTACCTGGTAGAGTGGGGTCTGGGGGTAGATGTCGTCTCGCTGGGAGAGTTAGGCGTAGCGCGGCGGGCCGGCTTTGCGCCGGGGCGTGTTCACCTGCACGGGAATAACAAATCTCCCGAAGAGTTGGAAGCGGCGCTGAAGTGGGATGTGCAGGCCATTGTGATTGACAGCCTCGAAGAACTGGCCTATGTGGAAGAACTGGCGCGTGCGCGCGACCCGCAGGCCCGCCGCAAGGCGCGTATCTGGCTGCGCATTTCGCCAGGGGTCACGGTGGATACCCACGCCGCCATGCAGACGGCCCACCATGCTACCAAGTTTGGCCTGCCGGTAATTGACGGTCAGGCCGCTGAGGCCATCCGCCAGGCGCTTGCCAGCCCCTACCTGCGGCTGACCGGGCTGCACACGCACCTGGGATCGAACTTCTTTGAAGCCGAACCCTACCGCGCGGCGATTGCCAGCCTGATGACCCTGGCCGAAGCCAATGGCTTTGTGCCGGAAGAGATCAGTCCTGGGGGAGGATGGGGCGTGCCTTACACGCCCGATCAGCCCCCTAACCCGCCCGGTCCCTGGGTGCAAACGGTGAGCGCGGCGCTGGTTGCTGAGTGCACCCGCCGCGGCTGGCCGCTGCCCAAACTGGTAGTGGAGCCGGGTCGCTGGCTGGTGGCGCGCGCCGGCCTGGCAGTATATACAGTGGGAACGAGTAAAACCTCTGGCGATGGCACGCATTTCATCGCGGTGGATGGCGGGCTGGCCGATAATCCCCGTCCGGCGCTCTACGAAGCGCGTTACACGGCGCTGCTGGCGAACCGGCCCGACGAGCCGCCCTCTCAAACCGTCTGTGTGGCCGGTAAATTCTGTGAGAGCGGCGACGTGCTGATCCCAGCGGTGGCGCTGCCTCAACCCCGGCGCGGCGACCTGCTGGTAATGCCCGTTGCTGGCGCTTATCACCTGAGCATGGCATCCAACTATAACCTGGCGGCGCGTCCGGCCGTCTTGTGGCTGGAAGATAATCATGTAGAGGTGCTGCAGAAACGCGAGTGCCCTGCGGAACGGGGCTGGTGGGTAGATTAGACAAAGTCGGTGGTTGGGAGAAAAGCCCAACCACCGACTTTTACAGATTCAGCCAGCGGGCGGCTGCGCCGGGCAGGTCACGCACCGAGCCGATTTGCACCGTGCAGGGGGGCAGCGCATCGAGGAAGGCTTTCCCATAGCGTTTGGTCAGGATGCGCCGGTCGAGGATGGCAACCACCCCCCGGTCGTACTGCGTGCGGATCAGCCTGCCAAACCCCTGCCGGAACCGCAGAATGGCTTCTGGCAGGTGATATTCGTTAAAGGGATCTTCAAACGTCTCCGAGCGGGCGGCGACAATCGGGTCGGTGGGAACGTCAAAGGGCAGCTTGACGATCACCAGCACCGAGAGAGCCTCGCCGGGAATATCCACCCCTTCCCAAAAAGAGCGCGTTCCCAGCAGGACGGCTTTATCGGCCTCGCGGAAATTTTCAAGCAGCGTATTGGCCGAAGCGCCTTCCCCTTGCTCGTAAATCACAATGCCGGCTTCGGCCAGGGCCGGGCCAATGCTGGTGGAAGTGCGGCGTAACTGCGCATAAGACGTAAATAGGGCCAGCAGGCGGCCGTTGGTGGCCTTGCTCAGATGAATGAGGGCCTGTTCGACGGCGCGCTGGTGGCCGTTTGCATCGCTCGGTTCGGGAATGTCGTTGACCAGGTAGAGCAGGGCGGCGTTTTCGTAGTCGAAAGGCGAGCCGAGCTGCATTTCGTCGGCGGTGGCCGCGTTCAGGCGGTTGCGCAGGTAATCGAACCCTTCGTTGGTTGTCAGGGTGGCCGAGGTAAGGATGACGCTGGCCTTTTCGTTCCAGATGTGCTCTTCCATCATCGGACCGATGTTTAGGGGGGCCGCATTTAACGCCACCTGGTAGTTCCCCGGCATAATTTCTGCCCAGTAGACAAAATTCTTATCCGGCGCAGACACCAGGGCGCTCAGGTGGGCGTCCGCTTCGACCAGGCGCGCGTAGGCGTTGCTCAGACTGTCGAGGGTATCCTGCAAATCGAGGTTGTCTTCTTCTTGCTGGTTGACTTCACCGGCTTTTTTATAAATTTCGGCCAGCAAGTTGAGCAGGAGTTCGGCGGTCTCGTGAATGGTATCCCAGGTCAGTTCAATGTGGGTCCAGGAAGGCAGGTTGCGCGTATGCGGCAGAATGCGTTCCTGCTGACCGTAGGGACTGATGGGGCGGCCGTCGCGCTGTTCGGCCAGAAATTCCTGGATGACGTTAAAAAATTCCTTAAAGTAATGTTCCAGGCGGAAGAGCAGGTCGGTAGCGCGCTGAATGAGCTGATGCATGGCCGCCAGTTCAGCCGGGCGCATGAACTCTTGCAGCAGGTTGAGCAGATACCCCAACAGGCCGCTGGAAACACTGCCGAACTCGCGCAGCATGCGCAGCATATCGCCCTGAGTGACGCGGAAACTCAGGGCGCTGGTGGTAGCCGCTTCCATATGATGGCCTTCATCAATGACGAGGTAGGCGTATTCTGGCAGCACCCGGTTGCCTGAAGCGACATCAGCCAGCAGTAGAGCATGGTTGACGATGACAATGTGGGCGCTTTGGGCGGCCTGGCGGGCCCGGTAGAATGGACAGCCGCCCTCACTGCGCGTCTGGCAGGTTTCGGCGCGGCATCCTTCATCTTCCGCCGAGAGCCGCAGCCAGATTTCACGCTCCGCCGGGCCGTTGAGGTTGATCTCGCCGCGGTCGCCGCTGTCGCTTTCTTGCAGCCAGACCAGAATCTTCGCCAGCACGCGCATTTCATCAACGTTATCGGGGCCGCGCTGGCGCATGGCTTCCAGGCGGCGCGGGCACAGGTAATTAGAGCGCCCTTTCATCACTGCCACGCGCAGGTCCAGGTTCAGCGCCCGACACAGATCGGGGATGTCCTTTTTAATCAGTTGATCTTGCAGGTTAATGGTATTGGTAGAAATAACCACCCGCAGGTTGTTTTGCAGGCTCCAAATGGCGGCCGGGATGAGATAGGCAAAGGATTTGCCGGTCCCGGTCCCGGCTTCAACGAGTAGATGTCGGCTCTGCGAAAGTGCGCGGGAGACGGCGCGCAGCATTTCAATCTGCGGTGAACGCAGTTCGTAATGCTCAAAGTAGCGCGAGAACGGCCCGCCGTACTCCAAAATGGCGCAGAGTTCATCTTCGTCCAGGGGAATAGGCGGATTGCGGGGGATCAGCGGCGGCGCAAAGCCGTTGCCATATGCGCCGGTCTGCGGGCTGCGCGCCGGGGCCGGGCGGGCCGTGACCGGCTGGCGGATGCGCGTTTTTAACACCTGGCTGAAGACCCAGCTCGCTCCCCAATCAAAAATATCGCTCAGGCGCACGAACTCGGCCAGCAGTCCCAGCGGCAGGGTCTGGATGGATTTGTACAGGTTGGTGAAGACCGCGTGCGTCACGCGCGCGTCATCCAGGGCGCGGTGAGTGGCAGGCAGTAAAATGCCCAACTGCTGTCCCAACGCTCCCAGGTTGTAGCGGCTGGCGGTTGGAATCAGCACCGAAGCCAGCTCGTAGGTATCAATCACGGGGTTGCCAGCGAGGATTTTGTACTGCTGTAAAAAAGACAGGTCGAACCGGACGTTATGCCCCAGCACAGGCGCGTCTCCGATAAAATCAGCCAGGTCCTGGATCACAGCCTGGATCGGCGGGGCCGTACGCACCATGTCGTTGTTGATGCCGGTAAGCTGGGTGATAAAGCCGGGGATGGGCCGCCCCGGGTTAATCAGGCTGCTCCATTCCCCTTCGATCCGTGAGCCATTAAAACGTACCGCCCCAATCTCGATAATGCTGTCGGTGCGCGGGTCCAGGCCGGTGGTTTCGATATCCAGGGAGACGATCGCTGGCATGGATTCGATTATACCATCCCGGCGAATCTTTTAAGACTGAGATATAATCATCACAGTACCTTCACCATAGAGGAGATCATGGCAATGACAACCCCATTGAATGAGACGGGCGAAGCGAGCGAGGCCGGCCTAACGGCGGCGCGCGACCAGGGTTCCATTCTGGCGGGGGTCAGGATGGGTGTGGGAACCTGGGAGTGGGGCGACCGCCTGTATTGGGGCTACGGCAGCGGTTATGGGTTTGAAGACGTGCGCCAGGCCTTCGAAGCCGCCCTGGAAGCTGGCATCACCCTGTTCGACACAGCCGAAGTTTATGGACAGGGCCGGTCGGAGCAGATTTTGGGCGAATTGGTGCGCAGCCTGCCCGCCGAGCGGCGCGCCCAGGTGCTGTTGGCAACCAAGTTCATGCCTTTCCCCTGGCGTCTAAGCCGCCGCAGTCTGTTGCGCGCCCTTCGGGGCAGTCTGAAGCGCCTGGGCGTGGCGCAGGTGGACCTCTACCAGGTTCACCAACCGCTGCCGCCCGTCAACCCCGAAACCTGGATGGCCGCGATGGCCGAAGCGGTGCAGGCCGGGCTGATCCGGGCGGTGGGCGTTTCCAATTATGATCGCGATTGGATGCAGCGTTCCTACGACTGCCTCATCCGCGAGGGGATTGCGCTGGCCTCTAACCAGGTCGAATACAGTTTGTTAGATCGCCGGGTAGAGAAGAACGGGCTGTTGGCGCGTTGTAAGGAACTTGGCATCACCCTCATTGCCTACAGCCCGCTGGCGATGGGAGTTCTGTCTGGCAAATATACGCCAGAAAACCCGCCGCGCGGCATTCGTGGGCTGAAGTACAACCGCCGCCTGCTGGAAAAGTGCGCCCCTCTGCTGGCGCTGATGAGAAAAATTGGGGCCGACCATGCCGGCAAAACCCCGGCCCAGGTGGCTCTGAACTGGTGTATCTGCAAAGGAACACTGCCGATTCCAGGGGTGAAGACGGCTCAGCAGGCCGAGCAAAACGCTGGGGCGCTGGGTTGGTCTTTGACCGATGACGAGATTGCCGCGTTGGATGAAGCCAGTGACCGCGCCGCGTTGTAACGCGCCGCGCCCATCGCTTCCCCCAGATTTCTTTGTTATAATCTGCACCCATGGATGACAACCAACTCCAATACTTTCCATTCCACGCCATTAATGAGTTTATGCTGCCGGAATACCGGCTCCACGTACTGCAATCCGTCATGGCCGGGTTCGACCGGTTGCCTGGCGAGCGCCGCGCGGCCATTAACAACCTGATCAAGCGCCACATGCAGGTTCCGGGGTTCCGCAACAGTGCCCTGGCCCCGGCTCCGGTCAAGGCCAAAGCCGCGGTTGCGGTGTTCGAGCGCCGCCCCGAATTTGTAGCCCAGATTTTGCAGGGGTGGTCAGACCTGCACCCCGAACTGCGCCAGAAAGTGCACGATTTCCTCAAAGAACGCCAGTGGGAAGTCTTGCCGCCGGAAGCCGACCGTACTCGCCTGCCGGGGTTTTTGACGACCTGGCCCCAGGGCGAAACCTACGATGTGCTGGGTGAGGCTTACGCCCAGGCGTTCCCAGGCGATGCAGTCGAAGAAAACGACCTGCGCCTGATGATCGTTTGGCTGGCCGGCAGACTGCCTTATGACATGGACGGTGACAGCGGCGAAGAAGAAGCCGGGGAATAATCCGGCGTCTTCAATCGAGGTAGTATGTTAAACAGCGTACAAACTGCGAGAGGCAGTTTGTACGCTGTTTGATGAACAACTTTACTCAATAAATTCTAGCTGGGCGTCTTCTTTTTCATCCCATTCCCCTGTGGCGCGCAGTTCGATCTCGCCAAACAGCTCGTTCTGGGCGGCGCTGATGATGTTGCGCTTGATCAGTTCGAGCATTGCCAGGAACGTGACCACAATTTCTAGACGGTCGCGGCGCTGTTTGAGCAGAGCGGCAAAGCGAGCCTGGCCCCGGCCGCGCAGAGCGGCGACAATCGAGCGGATTTTTTCGCGGATGGTGACGCGCGGGGCAGATACGACTTTGCTAAGGGCTGGCAGGCTGGGCGCGGCCTGTAAGACCGCCTGGGCGGCGCTGCGCAGGTCGGCGGCGGTCAGGCCCGTCAGGTTCAGGCGGCCCTCAACTTTAACGGGTGGGGGAGCCACCCGCAGATAGGTGCGCTGGCCGCTCTCTTCGCGTTGGGCCAGTTCCGCGGCGATTTCTTTAAACCGTTTGTAGGCGATCAACTGGCGGGCCAGGGCTTCGCCGGGGTCTTCTTCTTCGGTGGGCGGCGGAGCCAGGGCCGGGCGCGGCAGCAGCGCCGCTGATTTGATCTGCACCAGGCGCGCGGCAATCACCAGAAAGCCAGAAACTTCGGCGGCGTCTGGCCCGTTGGCCTGCATGGCGCGCAGGTGCGCCAGGTATTGATCGGTTACCTGAGCCAGCGCCAGGCTGGTGATATCCAGCTCGGCGCGCTCGATGAGCTGGAGCAGCAAATCGAGCGGCCCTTCGTAAACCGGCGTGGAAATTCGATAACCTTCAACCTGATGGGCGGCAACCTGTAAGCTCATGGGCGCAATTATAGCAGGGGTGCGGGCGTTTGCGTTGCGGCGCCCCATGAATTTATGGATTGCGATTATAATTTAGCAATGACCAGGTCTCAGCTAACCCATCTGGATGAATCCGGCCAGGCCCGCATGGTGGATGTGAGCGCCAAGCCCGACAGCGAGCGGACGGCCATTGCCGGCGGCGAAGTCCACCTGCGTCCCGAAACGGTGGAGTTGATCCGTCAGGGACTGATGAAAAAAGGCGACGTGTTGACGGTGGCGAAAATCGCCGGCATCATGGGAGCCAAACGCACCTCAGAGCTGATCCCCCTATGCCACCCGATTGCCCTGAACCAGGTCCAGGTGGAACTGCGCCTTGAGGATGCCCTGCCGGGCGTGGCAATCACCGCCTCGGCGCGCACCACTGGCAAGACCGGCGTTGAAATGGAAGCTCTGACGGCGGTCGCTGTGGCGGCTTTAACGGTTTATGACATGGTTAAAGCAGTAGATCGCGCGGCGCGTATCCATAACATTCGCCTGATTGAAAAGCGCGGCGGCCAGAGTGGGGATGTACGGAACGAATAGCGATGGCAAAAGTCAGGGTGCTCTTCTTCGCAACGTTGAAAGACCGGGCCGGGGTAGCCCAGGCCGAGATGGACCTGCCCGAAAGCGCTTCGGTGGCCGAATTGAAAGGCCAGATTGCGGCGGCTTACCCGGCGTTGGCCCCTCATTTACCCCATGCTCTGGTGTCTGTGAACCAGCATTACGCCTTTGATGAAGACCCGGTTCCGGCGGGCGCCGAGGTGGCTTTGTTCCCGCCGGTCAGCGGGGGCAGCAGCGAGGAAGGCGAGAATTTCCCTACCATTTTGCGGGTCACAACCGAGGCTATTGACCTGGACGCACTGGTGGCGCAGATCACCTTGCCGACGACCGGAGCGGCCTGTATTTTTTCGGGCATGGTGCGCGCCGTCACCCAGCGCGGCGACCCTCACGAGACGGTCAGCCTGGAATATGAGGCCTACATCCCCATGGCCGAAGCCAAGATGGCTCAGGTGGCCGCCGAAATCAGACAGCAGTGGCCCAGCGTAGAAGGCATTGCCATCGTGCAGCGCATTGGCAGGTTAGGTGCAGGAACTCCCACCGTGTTGATCGCGTGCAGCGCGGCGCACCGCGATACCGGGGTGTTCGAGGCCGCTCGTTACGGCATCGACCGCCTGAAAGAGATTGTCCCAATCTGGAAAAAAGAAATCGGCCCAGGCGGCGAAACCTGGGTCGAGGGTGAATACTTCCCCCGTCGAGGAGATT